>NZ_PDYP01000003.1:0-356714 GCF_002743115.1 Sporosarcina sp. P17b
TGAGAAAGTACACTGCCAGGGAGGTAAATGTATAGAAGTCGTACAAGGATTTCTATACAAAAAGGGTTCGATCATCAAAAACCGATGATCGAACCCTTTTTTGGCTCACTTCTGGCTAGTTATGTCCCAGCCTCATTTTTTATATTTTATTCGGCATACGGAATGAAGCCATGATGAGTGCTGCTACTAAAAACAAACCCAAATAGCCAACAACTGGATATAGCGTACTGACCAATTTAGTAAATCCAAAGAAGCTAAGTACATAGCCAATTACTAGTGATAATGCTACAAACACTTTAAACTTTAGCGTGCCACTTTTGATGAACCGAGCACCAAATGCATAGAACATGCTAACTGCTGTATTGAATATCATGCCGTACAAAATACATGCCATGAAAATAGCAAAGATCGGTGAAATATTATTAATAACCGCAAGCATCGGCAATTCTGCCCCTGCTACGCTCTCTACTTGCGAGAAGATCGCCAAGTGACTTAACAGAATTAAAATACCCAATCCAAAGCCACCTGCAAATCCTCCCCATGCTGCTGTTTTTTCATTTTTCTCCGCACTCCCCATGACAATCGCCATCGGTGCACCTAGCGCAATATTAAACGATACATAATTAATGGCAGATATAAACCAGTTAGGCAATGTTGTGGGCAGGGCTTTTGCAATAGGGTCAAGAACAGCGAACGTTGTATCCATCGTGACGATACTATAAACAGATACAGCGACTACCGCAATAATTAAAAACGGCGTGACACTGCCGATTATCGCAACTACCTTATCTACGTTTAATAATACCGTCAAGAACACTAATACTATCATTAGTAAACTACCTACATACGTCGGCAAGCCGAATTGCTGGTGTAAATTGGCGCCTGCACCTGCAAGCATCACCACTCCAACGCCAAATAGCGTGAAGATAATAATGCCATCCACGATGACGCCTAGATAACGTCCGCTGATTTTGTAGATTACGTCTTTATGCGATGGTGTCTGCATTCTACTTCCAAGACGCGTTAATGTCATTCCTAAATACGCGAACAGGGCCGTACAAATTACTGCGCCAATCATGCCTAAATAGCCGAAGCTCGTAAAATACGTAATGATTTCATTGCCAGAAGCAAATCCTGCTCCTACAACGATTCCAATAAAAGCACTGCCCATTTTTAATAATTTCTTCATGATTTCCCCTATTCTTCTCTGTAGCTAGATACATCTAAAATGTTCGTTAGCCTATTTTCTATATTTCGAGACGAACGGATTGTCTTTTTCGTAAAAACGCCAAGGATAATGTACAGCTTCTCCTGTATTCCCAATCCCTACTCGTGGCCCGGCTTCTATCTCGCTTTGAGGTAAGCCCTCTGCGATATAGAGAGGCTTTTGCGTCCAATGATGCCCATAGTATGACATCGTCACTCCAAGCGCCTTGGAAAGCTTGCCTGGCCCATTCGTAAGATCCGTCACTTTCTTAATGTGTATGCCGCGCCTTGCCTGCATATGACTTACTCCCTCTATCGGCTCACCCGCACGTAATAAGACCGCATGAGGTGTACCTTCTTGTGCGCTCACGACATTCATCAGTACATGGGTGTGCATCTGATATGTATAGACGGATCCCGGCTCTCCGAACATCACTTCCGTACGTTTCGTTCTACGGTTACCGTAACTATGTGCAGCACGGTCTTCGGCCCCATGATACGCTTCTGTTTCCACAATCCTGACTACTGATAGTCCTTCGGGTTGTTCATGGACAATATATTGGCCGACTAAATTGCGAGCAAGCTCTAAGACAGGAGCATCAAAGAACGATGGATCTATCGGTTCATACATACTATCTTCTCCTTTCACTTCTTATGCCAAGCCTTGTCCTGTTGCGAATTCACGATAGAGATCATGTGTATTTAATAGTTCTGTGTGATTTCCTCTACCGGTGATCTGGCCATTCTCTAAAAATAATAGTTGATCTGCATGCAGCACCGTTGCTAACCGATGCGCAATAATGAGAGTCGTCCTACCGTACATTAAATGACGTAGCGCTTCTTGAACATGCGTTTCCGAACCACTATCTAAATTTGATGTAGCTTCATCCAATAATAAAATCTTAGGATTATGCAGTAACGCACGTGCAATCGCAATTCGCTGGCGCTGCCCCCCAGAGAGCTTCATGCCACGCTCCCCTACCATCGTATCGAATTGATCAGGCATATCTTTTATGAAAGTATAAGCATTGGCAGCTTTTGCAGCTTCAATAACTTGTTCAATAGGTGGTCTTTCTTCAAGACCATATGCAATATTGTCGAGAATGGTTCCGCTGAGTAACGGGCTTTCTTGTGAGACGTAGCCTATGCGCTTTCGCCAATCAGATAAAGGAATAGTATCGATCGGATTTTCTCCAACTCGTATTTCCCCAGATGTAGGTTGATAAAATCTTTCTACCAGTGAAAAGATCGTCGTCTTCCCGCCACCACTTGGTCCGACAAATGCCGTTACAGTGCCTGGCTCAGCTTTGAATGAAATTCCGTTCACTACGTTCTTTCCCTCTTCATATGAAAAATGAACATTTGAAAACGTAATGGCTTCTTCTGCTTTCGTTATACTGTTACCTTCTGCAGACTCTGAATCCATTCGCAAAATCCCTTGAATTCGCTCCGTTGCACCTACTGCTTTTTGGAATGAAGTGAAAAACTGAGCCATTTGTGCAAATGGTACGATAATCTGAAATAACAAGAATATAATTGCGACGAGCGTTCCGGCCGATAATGCGCCTTTTGCGACTTGGGCTCCACCGTATCCAAGAATCACTACTAGGATACCCATCATAGTCAACATCATAATAGGCGAAATTACTGCTTGGATTTTCGCTTCTTTCATCCCATATCGAAACAAAGACTGAATGGCAATTTTTCCTTTTTCACCTTCAGCAGGTTCTGCGCGATACGCTTTCACTAAACGTATATCTCCAAGCACACGTCCGAGATGCCCGGAAAACTTCGCCATTTCAGCTTGTGTTGCTTTTGCAACTTTATGCATTAACCGCCCAAGCGGATACAGAATCGCCATACTGATGGGTATACTGACTAACATAATAACCGTCATTTTCCAATCCAGTACCAATAGAATAATGACCGCTCCGATAATGGAGATCATACCCGAAATGAACGATACTAGATGCTCTGAGACGAGGGATTTTAATACAGTGGTATCTTGTGTGATGCGGCTCATCGTTTCTCCCGTTTCATTTTGATCAAAGTACGGTACAGGCAACCGGAGTACCTTTTGCCATAATTGATTGCGCAAGTCCGCAACTACCGTCTCGCCTATGTAGGCAAGCATGTAGTAGGAAAATCCACCGGCAATTGCTTGCACTACAAATAAGACGAGCAAGAAGATACCCGTTTTCCAATTTAGTAATTCACTTGTGAAAGAGTCCACTAAATCTTTAGTAATTAACGGTACAGCCAGTCCTGCAGCTGTTTCAACTAGAGAAAGTATCAATGCGAAGACCGTCACGGCTATTGGCCAATGTAACATTTTAACTAAACTCATAAAGTTTTTAATGGATCCTTTTGGTTTTGCTTGAGCACTCATGATGTACCCTCTTTTCTACCTTATTCAAATGCATGTTGCGTAAGCCCTTGAAGATACTCACCGATACGCTGCCAATCGGCTTCAAGTTCGGGTCTAAGAGATGGGCGATAAAATACGGATGCTGGATGGAATGTCGGTAATATCGTGTAGGATTCATCCGTTAAACTATATTGTTTATCTTCTAATGCCGCCAAATATTGAACAGGTTGCGTAAGAACTTGTCCATGCAAGGCTGTGACCTTCGCATGTTTTCCAAGCAATCGCTGCAAACCAATATTACCAAGTGTCACAATGAGCTTAGGTTGAAGATTTGCTACTTCAAAATCAAGTACAAGCGCATGGGCCAGTTGCTCTTTTTGTGTCGGTGGACGATTATATTTACGTTCCGTTAACGTTCCATCTCGTTCTTTCTTCGTCCCCCATTTATAAGGTCTACTTCGGAATGAACTAGTCATATAAACATCTTCACGCGTTAAACCGATGGATGAAAGTGACTTCATCAGCTCATCACCTGCACGTCCAACGAACGGAACACCATGTATCGCTTCATGTTCCCCTGGCGCCTCTCCGATCAATAAGAGTGTAGGTGATTTCGGACCTTCTCCACGGACAAAGCCTTCTACCGGAAATCCTTCGCTACGTTCTAAAGCTATACGCACCATTTCATCTGGTATGCGAAACATCGTATCCACTCCTTTCTGTAATTATAAAGGTTTCTGCGTAGAATCAAAAATGTTAGCCATTGAAAAAGCCGCTCCCATTTATGTTAAATGGAAACGGCTTACTTTATACTATGTCAATTCGGTTTGTTTCGTTTCTGTTCCAAGGAAGATCACAGCTAGCACTCCTACCATAATAGCTGCACAAAAAATGCCAAAGATGATTCCGAACCCATAGCCTGCTGCTAACAACGAGCCTACAAGAAGCGGTCCGAAAATGCCTCCTACGCGCCCAATAGCAGCAGCGACTCCAGACCCCGTAGCTCGAATGGCTGTAGGATATTGTTCCGGAGAATAAGCATAGAGTGCTCCCCACGCACCTAGGTTGAAGAAGGATAGAAATGCACCAGCTAGCATCAATGTAGTCAATGTCTCCGCATTACCGAAAGCAAGCGCACTGATTGCCGTTCCAAATAAATAAGTAGCCAGAACAAATTTACGTCCCATGCGCTCGATTAGCCATGCGGCACTGAAATAACCAGGAAGCTGTGCCAATGTCATGAGTAATACATAGCCAAAGCTTTTGATCAGACTGAAACCTTTGATCACCATGACACTCGGTAACCACAGGAACATACCGTAATATGAGAAGACAACAGCAAACCAAACGATCCACAACATAATCGTTCGTTTCCTGAATGCCGGAGCAAGTAATTGTTTAAGTTTATGACCTGTCGTTTCTGTCGTTTTACCTTCTTCTTCAAACTTTTTGGAATCCGGTAAATTTCGGCGTAGATAAATTGCATAGAAAGCAGGCAAAGCCGTGATGATCAAAGCGACACGCCAACCGAATGCAGGAATTACAAAATATGCGATCAACGCAGCAATAAGCCAACCAGCCGCCCAAAAACTTTCCAACAGAACGACTACCCGCCCACGCTCTTTTGCCGAAACACTTTCTGACACAAGCGTCGATGCGACTGGGAGTTCCCCACCCAATCCTGCTCCGACTAAGAAACGCAATGCCAAGAATGCCCACAGAGTCGTCGTCAGCGCGGATAAGCCACTCGCTACGGAAAACAACACCAACGTCAGCATGAATACATGTTTTCGTCCAATCCGATCGGCTAATAAACCGAAGCCGAATGCTCCGATGGCCATACCGATAGAGTTCACACTGCCTATCCATCCCATCTCTGTTGAAGTTAGATTCCATTCAACAGCGAGCGCAGCAATGATGAAGGATAAAATTCCGACATCCATCGCATCGAACATCCATCCCGTACCCGCGATGCCTAATAATTTATTCCTTGAAATCTCTTTCTTCTTCACCTGTCTTCTACCTTTCCATTATGTAATCTTTAGGTGTCTTTACATGTGTCATTATAGCACTTTGTCTATGTATTTGACTAGTGTTTTTGAGGTGCTGCTTGGTGGGATGGGATTGGGGTTGGGGTTGAGGTTGAAATTGGGGCTATGAGCATTTATGTGGGCCTATAGAGCGGTTGCGAAGACCGATAGAGCACTCACGGAGTCCGATAGAGCGTTCAAGCCAGTTCATTGAGCACGCTACATCTATTTACCAACACAAAAATGAAAAAACCCGGAAGACTAAGTCTCCCGGGTTTACCTTCATTCTTATAGTCCAGCTTCTACTTCTTTGATCATTTCTTTGATTGATTGAAGTCCGCCACCAGATAGGTACCAGTATTCACCATTCAAATAAACCATTTTTTCGTTCTTGAATGCATTTGTTTTCTTCACTAGGTCATTTTCAACCGAATCTTTTGCTGTTGCACCGTTACCAATTGCTGCGTCGCGGTCGATCACGAAAAGAATATCTGGGTTTGTTTCTAAGATATATTCAAACGTAATATTTTGTCCATGTGTAGAAACTTCAATTTTGTCATCAGCCGGTTCAAAACCGAATACGTCGTGAACTAGTCCGAAACGTGAGCTTGGACCGTATGCACTTACTTTTCCTTCAGTTGCCAAGACGATCAATGCTTTGCTGTCGATTCCTTCAGTTTTAGCTTTGATTTCTTCGATGCTTGCATCTACATTTGCTAATTCAGTATTCATTTCATCTTCTTTATCGAAGATTGTAGCAATTTTACCCATGTTCTCTTTGAAAGATTCCATATAGTTAGATGTATCAACGCCCAAGTAGATAGTTGGTGCGATTTCAGACAACTGGTCATACAAATCTGCTTGACGAGCAGAGATCAGAATTACATCAGGCTTCATTTCATTGATTGCTTCAAAGTCAGGCTCTTTCAAACTACCAAGGTTTTCATACTTTTCATCTTCATACTTAGATAGGTAACCAGGTACGTTTGATTGTGGAAGACCTGCTACCTCTACTCCAAGCTCATCTAATGTATCCAAAGTTCCAAAGTCGAATACTACAACTTTTTCAGGGTTTTTCTCAAGTGTTGTTTCGCCAAGTTCATGTTCAATTGTTACTTCCGTACTTTCTTCAGCTGGCTTATCTTCAGGTGTTGCGTTGTCTGCAGGTTTTTCTTCTTCTTTTGCACCGCCACAAGCAGCTAGTGCAAGCATTAAGATTAGTGCAAATAGGGAGAGTGTAAGTTTTTTCATCTGAATTATAGTCCTCACTTTTCAATTTGATTTTACGAGTTAAAGTAGACGCAAATACGGCAATTCTTCATTTGTTGAATCGGAATCTCCATATCATAGATCTCACGCAATGACTCTGATGTAATAATATCGTTGGTTAAACCGTCCTTGACGACTTTACCATTCTTTAATGCAACGATACGGTCTGAATAGACGGACGCAAAGTTAATGTCATGCAAGACGATAACCACTGTTTTTCCTAAATCATCAACAAGCTGACGCAAGATTTTCATAATCTGTACAGAATGTTTCATATCCAAGTTATTTAGCGGCTCATCCAGTAAAATATAATCCGTATCTTGTGCAATCGTCATCGCAATGAAAGCTCGTTGACGCTGTCCACCGGATAATTCATCCAAATAAGCTTCTTGCATGTCGATCAAGCCCATATATTCAAGCGCCTGATCAACCATCCGCTCATCTTCATCTTGCAAACGGCCCTTACAGTGCGGGAAACGGCCGAATGCGACGAGTTCACGGATTGTCAACTTAACGTTCATGAAGTTGGATTGCTTTAATATCGCAACGCGCTTAGCAAAGTCATTGGATTTCATTTCTTTTACTTTATGTTTATCAAGCAATACTTCGCCCGTGTCGGCATCCATTAATCGACTTACCATTGAAAGAAGAGTAGATTTACCAGCCCCGTTTGGTCCAATGAATGATGTGATTTTTCCACGATGTATATTTACACTGACCTTTTCGACGACTGCTTTTTTGCCATAAAATTTCGTTAGCTCACGAACTTGAATCATGAGGATCGACTCTCCTTTAATAATAAGTAAATAAAGTACATGCCACCGACAAAGTTAATGATCACACTCAGTGTGGTCGAGAAAGAGAAGATGCGTTCGACGATCCACTGACCGCCGACTAATGCAATGATACTCATCAACGCAGCACCCATGATTAAGATTGAATGCTTAAATGTTTTAAAGAATTGATACGACAAATTGGCGACGATTAATCCGAAGAATGTAATCGGTCCTACGAGTGCCGTGGATACCGCAATTAACACGGCGGACAGGATCAGCATCAGTTTGACGACTTTCTGATACGGCACACCGAGGTTTATCGCTGTATCGCGACCCAATGATAAGACATCAAGCTCATTGATATAGCGCCAACCGATAATCAGCGTGATGACCAGTATGGCAAATGCCCACCAGACGAGATCCCCATTAATATTGTTAAAACTCGCAAACATCTTATCTTGCACGCGCAAGAATTCATTCGGGTCAATCATCACTTGCAGGAATGTAGAAATACTTCCAAAGAATGTACCGACTATAATACCGACCAACAACAAGAAGTAGATTGGACGGTTTCCTCTGCCAAATAAAAAGTGATAGAGCAGCAAAGCGAACAATACCATCGCTCCAACCGATAGCATGAAGTTGAATTGCTGATTAATCAGTACGAATGATGTTGATCCGAAAAAGAATATTAGGACGGTTTGCAACAGGATATACAATGAATCCAATCCCATAATACTCGGTGTCAGGATACGGTTATGCGTAATCGTCTGAAAAATGACGGTGGAATATGCCACAGCGACACCTGTCAAAACCATCGCGACTACTTTAATGGCTCTTCTAGGAAGCGCATAGTCATAACTACCGTTCAAGTCATGGAATAAATATAATCCACAAAACACCAATGAAAATGCTAGTAAAATTAGTAACTTCGTTCTGTTACGCATAAGCTTTCCCCCTAAACAACAAGAACAGGAAGATTGCGCTTCCGATGACACCGACCATTAAACTAATCGAGATCTCATACGGGAATATAATAACCCTGCCCAGAATGTCACAGATAAGAAGGAAAACCGCGCCTAGTAATGCGGTATGTGGCAACGTCTTTTGTAGATGATCTCCTTTAAAGATGGAGACGATGTTCGGGATGATTAATCCTAAGAAAGGAATCAGTCCCACTGTCAATACTACAGTTGTCGTAATCAATGCGACTAGGACTAATCCAATATTGACTATACTCTTGTAAGCCAGTCCTAAGTTCTTGGCAAAATCTTCTCCCATTCCCGCCACTGTAAATCGATTCGCATATAAATATGTAATGATTAACACAGGAATACTGATGTATAAAAGCTCATAACGGCCTTTCATGATCATGGAAAAGTCTCCTTGAAGCCAAGCAGACATGTTCTGAATCACGTTAGCTTTAAATGCAAAGAATGTGGTAATGGAAGATAAGATGCTACCGAACATCAATCCAACAAGCGGAATGAATATCGCATCTTTAAATTTAATACGGTCAAGGATTTGCATGAACAAGAATGTACCAAGTAAGGCAAATGTGAATGAGACCGCCATTTTTTCAAGTAGTGTTGCGTTAGTAAATATCAACATAGATACTAAGATTCCAAGCTTGGTCGCGTCTAATGTGCCTGCCGTAGTTGGGGAAACGAATTTATTTCGGCTAAGTTGTTGCATGATTAAACCGGCAATACTCATTCCGGCACCTGCAAGCAGTATCGCGACTAATCGTGGAACTCGACTAATTAAGAAAATCTCTGTTTCTTCTGAGCGCCAGTCTAATAGGTCCGCTGGTGTGATTCGGCTTGCGCCAACAAACAGCGAAACGAATGATAGAAGTATAACCGCTATAATTAAGTAACGTTTCTTCATGAAGAACCTCGATATCGAATATTTGAGCTTTTATCACTTAAATGAAAATGATTATCATTCGCTCATGAACAACATTAACGCGTTTAGCATATGATGTCAACCGCTAACTGAAAATCATTATCAATACTTTTTGTAGAACCCAAACAATGAGACTTCAATACTATGTTTTGTTCCATAAATTGCTTTAAGCAGTAAAAAAACGTTTTCCGTGTAATACGGAAAACGTTTTTTTATTGCTGATTCATCATATCACTCATATCTACTGCACTTTCAAGTATTTCCTTAGGCACTTTGATTTCTTCAATTTCATTGATTTTTGTCATAGTCCCTTTAATGTTTTGTGTAATTTTAGCTTGTTCCCCTTGCTGTTCCAGAACCATAATCATATCCATATCAAAGTCTTTCGTAAAGAATGTCTTTTTATCGAGTGTGATTTTCATATCCACTTTTTCCACTTTCATATCTGATTCTTCTAATAAGGATTCATCTGCTCCCGCTGGCATGTTTTGTTTCATCATATCATTCATAAGCGTCGTGAATTTTTCACCGGAGCCTTTCAATGTTAGTACATATTCATCATTCGTCTGTTCGAATGTAAAATCATCTGCATATTCCTGATACATAGAGAAATCTACTGGTGATTCTTGCGCACCCGCAATTTGTCCCGTTATTTGTTCGTACATATCATCTTCGAACTTCATCCAACTCCCCAATTGTGGGTCTTTCATGAAGAAACCGTCTTCTGTAATGAACTGCTCTACAGCCACTTCTTCACCCTCTAATTGCGTATTGACCGTTTGATGCATAGCCAACGGTTCTAAGATCATGTCCATACTAATTGTTGAGTCAACATCATGCGTATCTTCTCCCATTTGAATCTTCTGCTTAATTTCCATGTCGGAATGCAGACTATGTTGAGTTTCTGAAGCAGCATTTGCCTTTTCCATTACTTCACCGGCTGTTAGTTCACTTTTTACGACTACTTCTTCTTTTTCACCTGTCATTGGATCTTCTTTCGGCTCAGCTGTTTGACCACAAGCACTCAATACAAACGCTAGCGTTCCTGCTGTTAAAATCGTTGTCCACTTTTTCATAGAATTCATCGCTCCTTTTATATACTGTTCTTAAGTAGTTGTACGGTTGACCAAAGAAAAGGGTTCATAGTGCGACCAATATTTACCGATTTGTATCCTTTCTCCCAAATGAATAAGTGAAATTCTTGGTCTATATAAACGAGTGCTCTAAGTATTTCATCTTATTTTTCGTCAAGAGGTTTAGATTCTCGTCAATCGGGCAAACTAGAAGCATCCCACCCCCTTTCTCTTCTTATAAAGATAAAAGGTTTTAGCTGCACGCATTGCGCGTGCAGCTCTTTTTTTGCCTTTCTTCAATTATACTTACTTCAGAACAAATTCTTTCAGTCGTTCACATTCACTTTGTGGCATCTCTACTGTGATAACGGTTCCTTCTTCTTCGTACGCAGTATCTTTAATTGAGGCATTTTCATTAAGATGTGCGACGATTTCGCCACGATCATATGGAATCATTAGCTTACATGTGACATATTGACGGAATAAGTTTTGCTGAATCAATGTTAACAATTCAGTGATACCTTTATTTTCGCCAGCAGACATCCAAATACTTTGATCTTTTATGCGTGGATAGGAGATTTCAGCCAAGTCCGATTTATTATATATATTGAGGGTAGGAATACTCTTCACGCCTATATCTTCTAAGGTTTCATTGGTTACATCCATCATATGGCCATGTTCTTCATCAGAAACATCCACGACATGCAATAATAAATCTGCATTCTTAGCTTCTTCTAGCGTCGAACGGAATGCTTGGACGAGATGGTGCGGGAGTTTGGAAACGAACCCTACCGTATCCGTCAAAATGAATTCTTTTTTGTCAGAGAGCTTGATCTTTCTAACAGCGGTTTCAAGCGTTGCGAATAACATATTCTTTTCACTAACCTCTTTGGATTCATCGACATCCGTATATTGCAATAAGCGATTCATCAACGTCGATTTCCCCGCGTTTGTATAGCCCACGATAGATACGACAGGTATACCGCTTCTTACTCGTTGTTTTCGTTGCGTATCACGTTGGTCACTTACATGCTCAAGTTCCCGTCGTAGTTTAGCAATCTGATCTTCAATCTTTCGGCGATCGAGCTCAAGCTTTGTTTCACCGGCCCCTTTATTCTGCAAGCCGCCTCCCGTACCGCCACCTTGTCTGCTGAGTGATGCACGAAGTCCAACAAGTCGGGGCAATGTATATTGTAGTTGTGCCAATTCGACTTGCATTTGTGCTTCTCGATTGCGTGCGCGTCTCGCAAAAATATCCAATATAAGCATCGTACGGTCGATGATTTTACATTCTAGTTCCCTTTCAAGATTTCGCAACTGAGAAGGAGATAATTCATCATTGAATATGAGTAAATTTGCTTCCGCATCTTCATAAATGTCCCGGATTTCATCAATCTTTCCTTTTCCAATATAAGTGGATGGATTTTTTCGTTCCAGATTTTGTGACACTTCACCTACGACTTCTACATCTATTGCTTCAGCTAAGTTCTTCAACTCTTCCATTGCATATTCAAAATGCAAATCCTTTTGTTCGTGCACGCCGACAATTACGGCTTTTTCAATTAACACATCCATGCTAGCATCCCTCCGACGTCTTTACATATAGTTTACCCTTCGTTCTGTTGCCTAATCGTTCAATGTGCAATGAATCCCCGCCAAGCGTTGTACTGTGTCTTGTTTTTCTACAAAGCGCAATAAAACATCTCCGATTTGGATGTCATGTGTATCTCCCACTTTCTTTGACAATAACACTGCCCACTCCGCTGTCTCGCGTAATGGATCTTCTACATGGAAAACACATTCTGAAATTCTCTGTTGAGTATGAGTTGCTGTACGTGCACCCGTTTTTTCAAGGCGGGTCTGTCGTTGTGCTTCTGATTCTTCCCATTCAATAAAAAATGGGTAGGGTAATTCATTTGATACACTTTGTTCTATAAAGAGCATCTTCCAACGAAGCACTGTTCCCTCCTCTGTTTTTCGAGAAGCATGAAGAATCTTAGTTGTTGTGAAACCTTTGTTATCTAGTTCCTTCTTCCATTGTTCCATATCTTCAACTGAGAAGCATACAGTCGCCCAGCCGTCCCCTTGTTGCTGATCATAAAAGTATTGTGCAATAAGTGGTTGGTCGGCGGCTGCGGCTTGCGCTTTTTCGAGATCTTCTACTGTAAGCCATTCAATATATACATTATCGGTATACAATAATGCATTGGCGGTTCCCCAGTTCTCATGCTGTCCGCCCACTATTGCCTGATTGCCTTTTGCACGTTGTTCTTTGACTACGTTTTTAACGTGATCGCGAGTGAAATAGACAATGTGATCAAGTTTCATACTGAACATACCCTCCTTGATAGATGATTTCCTTCTATCTTAACAAACCTTTCCTCCCAAACGGCATTCCCCGACTTCCCCCACGATGGAATACTTTGTCTCCGTTCCGAATATTTTGTATGATGAAAGCAGAAAATCAGACACTATTTCTCGGGAAATCAACTACTTCGACAGGAGGTAACCATAATGAAGCATCAAGAATGGCTAACGTATACAGTGGAATTGGCTGTAGTAAATGTTCAGAATGGCGGCGGTCCGTTTGCTGCGATACTAGTGAAGGATGGAGAAATCATCGGTTTAGGTGTGAATCCACCGTCAACCGTAAATGACCCAACAGCCCATGCTGAGTTACTGGCAATCCAAGAAGCGTGTGCACACTTACAAACGCACGATTTGTCAGATTGTGTATTATATGCAAGCGGTGAGCCTTGTCCGATGTGCCTTGGTGCGTCATATTGGGCTACTGTCGGACAAATATTTTATGCATGCAGTAAAGAAGAGGCGCATCAAGCAATAGGTTTTGCAGATCCTCTGATAGAATTCTTTCCGGATCAGCAACTATCTCCAGAAAAACGTTCTGTCCCATTCATTCAGAATAAAATAACAGATGCAACAAAACCTTTCTTAGTATGGGATCAACAGCAGTCCAGATAATCTTCTCTGTTTCCTGAAAGGTCAGAATGGTGTAGGATAAAAGAATAGTTTCAGGAAGTTTTGACCTGATAAAAACGAATGCGGAGGGATTGTATGGTAATCGATTTATTAAAGTCTCACTCATCAGTTCGACGTTACAAAGATGAACCGATCTCAAGAGAAACAGTAATGGAATTAATTAAGGCAGGTCAGCACGCGGCAAGTTCTCACTTTGTGCAAGCTTGTACCGTCATGTATGTAACGGACACTGAAAAACGTGGACAACTAGCGGAGCTTTCTAAGAACCGCCGCCAATTCTATACAGCAGGAGCCGTATTGGTCTTTTGTATGGACTACAACCGATTATCTCACGCTGCACGTTTACACGGTCAGGAAATTGACTATACCGTAGCAGAGAATGTATTGGTAGGCGCAATTGATGTAGGTCTATTCTCGCAAAATGTCGTCATCGCAGCTGAATCAAAAGGGTATGGTATTTGCTATATCGGCGGCGTACGGAATGCTATGGAAGAAATTTCGGAAGTACTGGAACTACCTAAAGGTGTTGTACCGTTATTTGGCTTGTCGATTGGTGTTCCAAATGAATCCAATGGTGTCAAACCACGGTTACCTGTAGAAGCAGTCTTACATGAAAATACGTATAACGAAGAAAAATACAATGATCTATTACCAGCATATGATGAAATCATGAAAGAATACTACGCTACCCGCGACTCCAATCAACGTGAAACTACATGGACAAAGGAAATGGCAGACTTCCTTGAAGCACCGAGAAGAGCCGAACTTCAAGCATTCTTGCAAAAGCAAGGATTCCTATTGAACTGAACATAGACAGGAGTGTCAAACAATGTCAGTAGATGACGTGCTGGAACTACTCCAGCGACGCATGACAGATGGAACATTCATCCGCGCGACCATTAGTCGACCACGAATGAAATCCAATGATGTAAAGAGAATTAAGTTAAAACCACTTGAATTAAAAGGTGCATTTTATATTCAATTTGAATATCAGCATGAACGTGTTCTAAAACACGAAAATATAGCACTTGAAGATGTGGCAAAGCCGCTTCATGATGCGTTGGAAAACTTCAAACAGTTTCATATTGATTTATCCGATGAAACGATGCAGATTCAGATTTCTAAAAAAATGAAAGTATCCATCAAACGCATTTTCCTAAACACGGAGAAGACCGTTGACTATGCACATAATCGGACAAAGAATTATGCTTTACATGAAGGTACACCATACCCATTCCTTATCCGTCTTGGTGTCCAAACGCCAGAAGGTAAAGTCAAAAATCAAAAACACGATAAGTTTCGTCAAATTAACCGCTTCGTCGAATTGATCGATGACACTCTATCGCATTTACCAAAGGACCGCCCTATTCGTATCTTAGACTTCGGATCAGGTAAATCTTATTTGACGTTCGCATTGTATCACTACTTGCGAATCGAAAAAGGACTCGACATTCGGGTCACGGGATTGGACTTAAAAAAAGAAGTTATTGAAGAGTGTCAGGAAATTGCCCGTGATCTGCATTATGATCAGCTCGAATTCTTAGTAGGCGATATCAATGAATATGATGGGGATACGGCAGTCGACATGGTCGTAACGCTCCACGCATGTGATGTAGCAACTGATATGGCATTAGCAAAAGCCGTTAACTGGGGAGCTTCGGTTATTCTATCCGTTCCTTGTTGTCAGCATGAGCTATTTTCACAAGTTCAAGCTCCTGCACTGGATGTCATGCTGCAGCATGGTCTAGTAAAGGAACGTTTTGCTGCACTTGCAACTGATTCGATTCGTGCCGAACTGTTAACTTTAGTCGGTTACGAAGCACAGCTTGTTGAATTCATCGATATGGAACATACACCAAAGAACATATTGATTCGAGCCTATCGAAACGACAAGCAACCGAGTACTGAGCAAGTCACACGCTATACGGCGTTTAGAAATATGCTGCAAGCAAAGCCATTTCTTGAGAATGAATTAAAACCATTTCTCGGATTTCTGCCTTCAGAAGTCTAAGAAAAAAGGATCGCCACAACGTCTCTCTGACGATGTAGTGATCCTTTTTATATCCTTATAGCTGTGGTAAATGCTCGATAATACTGTCGACTGCCTTTTCAATATAGTGCGGTTCTGTACCAAGATTCAAACGGATAAATCCTTTGGAGTTTTCTCCGAACCACTCTCCGTAATCGATAGCTAATCTACATGTATCTTGGACGAATTCTTTCACACCATTTGGCTCGATATATGCGCGTAAATCAATCCATAGTAAGTACGTTCCTTCAAGTGGAGTAATTACTAATTTAGGTGCATGTGCAGTAAATTGTTCCACTGCATAGCGTGCATTTGCTTGAACAACTTCGCGCAAACCTTCTAGCCAGTCTGCGCCATGATTATATGCTGCCTCTGCAGCGGTCATGCCAAGCATATTTACCTCAGTCTGATTTACCGATTTCACGAACGTATCGAATTGCTTCAATAACACTTCGTTTTCAATAATAATCTGTGATGTCAACAAACCTGCCAAGTTGAATGTTTTCGACGCGGCCGTAACAGTTATGACACGGTCAGCGAATTTACCGTCTGCGACAATGGCAGATGGTATGTGTTTATGATCGTCAAACGTCATATCATGATGGATTTCATCCGATACAACTAGCACGTCATGCTTATCACAAATAGACAACAGTTTTTCAGCTTCCTCAGCCGTCCATACACGGCCAACAGGATTATGCGGTGTACAATGAATGAACAACTTCACGTCACGATCTACTATTTGCTTTTCAAAGTCTTCAAAATCGATCGTATAGACACCATTCGAGTTGACGAGTTCGCTACTGATCAGAGTACGGCCAGTATCTTTCACTGCGTTCGCAAACGGGTAATAGACTGGCGACAGGATGATCACGGCATCTTCAGGTTTTGTAAATGCATTGACGAACCAGTATAACGCAGTAACGACACCTGTAGAGAAGCGCATCCATTCCTGTTTCACTTCATATCCGTGCTGATCACGCTCCCACTTAATGAATGCGTCATAATAAGAATCCGGCGCATATGTATAGCCAAATACTCCAAAGTCGACTTTTTCTTTCATCGCATCTATCACTTGCTCTGGTGCTTTAAATTCCATATCCGCTACCCATGCTGCAAGTAAATCCGCATCACCGAAACGTTCCTCAAGCTTGTCCCATTTCAAGGAGTTCGTACCTTTTCGATCAATTGCATAGCGTTGTAAAAATTCTTCTTTATTCATGTAGAAACCTCCGCTGTTTTCAATTTTCAAGCAGTCATTCTATTCAGATTGTATCATATGTAATCATTTGCTTCCCACGTTGTTGTTAAGATTTTATTTGGGGTATACTATATTATCGAACTGAAATGCAGCTGGAGGTAATGAAGGTGAGAAAATGGAATACCGCACTTGTTTTAACAGCACTACTACTCTTTTTTTCCATTCAGTCTGTCAGTGCACAAACGACAGATGTAAAATATATAGATGTTCCCAACCACCATTGGGCGAAAAATGAGATTATGCAACTAGATGAAATGAAAGTGATCACCGGGAATTTCGACATGCAATTCCATCCCGAAACTCCCCTAACTAAAGGACAGGTCGCTGTTTCGTTATCCAAAATATTCGGTTCAGAACTACTAGACAAATCTTATGGTTTTTCAGACATTACGTGGGGTTCCGATAAAGGACGCTTTGCATTAACTGCTGTAAAGAATGGATGGATTCAACCTAGTAGTCCAGGCTATTTCGGATTTGATGAACCCGTGACGAAGACCGAGCTATGGGAAGCATTCAATACTGCTTTTAAGCTGGAGAAAGACATTGGGAAAGTGTTATCTACTAGTTGGCCATCTAGTTCAGATAGAGCTACTTTGCAGAACATTCCTGTATACACGTTTCCTCAAATAGAGGAATTTCTTCATTACGGTGACTCGATTGTTTCGAGAGCGTATTTTTCAAAAGCATTGCACGGGATCCTAGTGAAAACCAACCGCATTAAGCAATCAAAGCACTACACACTTTCTGCTCCGGTAGAATCCGATACCTATATTACCAGTGTACCCGAGACCTATTTAGGAAATGTACCGTTCAGTACGCACCCTCTTTATTTGCGCTCTGAGGAGGCATTTGAATATAAAGACTTTACGCAAACTAACTATGGTTTCTCGCGTGACAGCACATATACGTACGCTGTTGGAAATGAAGGTGCAGAAATAAAATTAACAGTCCGTGATTTGCCTAATAAAGATGTGTTTGTATTTTCGGAACTAACCAATCCTACTGAAACATCTATTACGGTAGAAGTACTTCAAAAAGAACAAAATATCGCACGTTTTGATTTATTCCGCTACGATCGCTATCCACTCATGCGGGAAAACACGGATTTAGCTGATGCAGATATGACAACGTATCCAACAGGCGTGTTACGCTTCATTAAGACAGACGGCACGGTAGAAGAACGAATGATTGGGCAAGCGTATCAATCCAAACAACTATCTCTTCGCTATGATAATGGCGAACAAAGTGTCTCACGCGAACTTCTGGACGAGCGGGAAAACTTTTCCTATGCATTGGCGGGTAAAACACTGCTATCTTCTTATACACTTCAAGCGAATACAGGGGAAATTGCTGATCATTGGTATGTAGACTCCGATGAACAATTGTTCAATTCAAAAGAAGACATATTCAAGTGGATGAGAGAAACTAGCCAAAACCACAAGAAGCGTAATAAGTGGTACACGGCAGATGGATCGTATAATAAGCTAGCGGACTCTACAGAACCTATGCCTATTACGGGGCAAAACTACGGTCGTACATTATTAATGCTGAAAGAAGATCGCGCACTGACCCTTTACCATGAAAATAAAGGACGGTACTTTGAAAATCTGGTCTATAACGCTTTCGTCAACTTGAAGAATTTTAAACAAGATAAAGATTATTGGGAAACAGAAGTAACAAGTACGTATTTGAAAAACTTATATGATATTCACGCACCGTTCATCGATACACGTTTCAATGAACAAATCGCGTTATTCTATTATAAAATTGGCGGGGAGTTTGGAATTCCTTCTGCGAATGAACCGTTGCGTGATTATGCGGACCTACTTGTTTCTCAACAACAAAAAGGAAATATTAATCGTGTAGCTAGCGATGCGTTTTACATTGCGGACTACTTCCCGATTAATCAGAAAGTCACGACACACACATCCATGAACCATGCTCTAGGCGGAATGAATATCTTGCTCATGTCCTATCAAGAGTTCGGTGATTGGCGATATCTTCAAACCGCGCGTAATATACAGCGTGCAATTACTTATCAAAAGGATAAATGGATTCGAGATAATGGTGACATCTGGTACAAGATTTCCCCTGAATCCAAATTTGAAGGTGATGATTATAAACATCTGACATTGGAAGACTTGATTGAATCGTATCAACTTTGGCAGCGAATTGATCCTAGTCAATTGCCAACATTGAAGCAACTAATCATTTCTAAGGCTACCTTCCTATCGAATGAAAAACTTGGCTACACGACAAAGATAAAAAAAGGCTTGAAGAAAATTGGTTTATACGAATATCTTCCTGAAGGTGACGAAGTGACGGACGCGTTATAAATGCAGTAAATCCTACACTTTGAACGAATGGACTTACTGCGTTACACTACAAGTACAGTAAAGTTCAACTTAGGAAGGAGATTCACATGACACAATTATTTAACGCTCTTGTAGTAGACAAGCACGAAGAAGAATTTTCAGTACAGGTTAAACAGCTCACATTAAACGATCTGCCTGAAGGTGACGTATTGATTCGCGTCCACTATTCAGGCATCAACTACAAAGACAGTTTAGCATCGATTCCAAATGGAAATATCGTACAGAGCTACCCAATGATACCCGGTATCGACTTAGCTGGGGTAGTGGAATCTTCAACAGATGATCGATTTAAACCGGGTGATGAAGTCATCGCAACTAGTTATGAAATTGGCGTTTCGCACTTTGGTGGATACAGTGAATATGCTAGCGTGAAATCAGAGTGGGTAGTTCCACTTCCGGAAGGTCTTTCATTAAAGGAAGCTATGATTATTGGAACAGCTGGCTTCACGGCTGCATTGTCCGTTCAACGTTTAGAGGAAAATCATTTATCTTCTGAAAAAGGTAAGGTGCTAGTAACTGGAGCAACAGGCGGTGTTGGAAGTTTTGCGATTTCATTTTTATCGAAGCTCGGTTATGAAGTCGAAGCAAGTACAGGTAAAAATGAGGAACATGCTTATTTGAAGTCTATTGGGGCAACTTCGATTGTTTCCCGCGAAGAGGTGTATGACGGAAAGATCCGAGCTCTTGGTAAACAAAAGTGGGCAGCAGCCGTAGATCCGGTTGGCGGAGAACCACTCGCTTCTTTGTTAAGTCAAATCGATTATGGTGGATCGGTGGCAGTGAGCGGATTAACCGCTGGAACAAAAATTCCGACGGCCGTCTTCCCATTTATCTTACGTGGAGTGAATTTGCTCGGTATTGATTCGGTCTATTGCCCGATGGAAACTCGCAAAAAAGTTTGGGACCGACTTGCAAATGACTTGAAGCTTTCTAATTTAGAGCAACTCGTTCAACAGGAAATCTTTTTACATGAACTTTCCGATGCCCTTCCGACATTATTGAAAGGTCAAGCACGTGGCAGAACCATTGTGAAACTAGCTTAATACTATAAAAGCCATCCTCGCAAAGCGAGGATGGCTTTTATGTATTATTCTTCTTCTAGTAACTCCAACGTGTCATCGTATTCTTTTTGAATAACCGGATCATGTTTATACGTTACTTTACTTACGAGAACCGCAACAAGTAGACACAATGCAAATCCAGGAACAATTTCATACAATGCATCGTGAAGGAAATCTATACTTCCCCAAATCCCTACCGTTATAGCACCAATAATCATACCGTATAATGCTCCTTTAGCCGTGAGCTTTCTCCAGTATAATGATAAGAGAATAATCGGGCCAAACGCTCCTCCAAAACCTGCCCATGCAAACGAAACAAGTTTTAAAACAGATTCTTTATTAGGCCAAGCAAGAACCATTGCAATAATCGCCACCACTAGTACTGCCATACGCCCTAAAAACACATAGCGACTCTCAGAAGCGTCAGTTTTTATCACCGCTTTATACAAGTCTTCAATCAAAGCCGATGATGTCACAATCAACTGTGAAGAGATCGTACTCATAATAGCCGCCAATACAGCCGCCAGCATGATACCTGCGATGAGCGGATGGAATATGATCTGCCCCAGAACAATAAAGACTGTTTCAGGATCTGCCAATTCCACACTATTTTGCTGGAAGTATGCTATACCAATGAGCGCAGTAGCGATCGCACCGATCAAACTCAGCAACATCCAGCCAATACCGATTCTTCTCGCACTCTTTGTCTCTTTCACTGAAGTGATCGCCATGAAACGTACGATGATATGTGGCTGTCCAAAATAACCAAGACCCCATGCTACTGAGGATATTATTGTGACAACACTGACGCCTGACACAATGTTAAACAACGCCGGGTCGACTTCACGTATACTTGCTGCTGTTTCAGAGAAACCACCTGTAACAAAGATTCCGAACGTTGGTACTAAAATCAGTGCCAAAAACATAATTAGACCTTGTACAAAATCTGTATAGCTAACTGCTAAAAATCCGCCGAACAATGTATAAGCCAGAACTACGACCGATACGATGATGAGACCTGTATGGTAGTCCAATCCAAACGAGCTCTGGAAGAACTTCCCTCCCGCGACCATTCCGGAAGATACGTAGAATGTGAAGAATACCAAAATAATTATTCCTGAAGCCACTCTCAATAAACGGGATGTATCTTTCAATCTGTTATCCAAAAAACTCGGGATGGTGATGGAGTTATTCGATATTTGGGTATAAGCACGCAAACGCGGTGCAACAAATAACCAGTTCAGATAAGCACCCACTGTCAAGCCTATTGCGATCCATGCTTCACCGAGTCCACTTAAATAGATAGCACCAGGCAAGCCCATCAATAGCCAACCCGACATATCAGAAGCACCTGCACTTAACGCGGTGACTGCTGGTCCAAGAGAACGCCCGCCTAGCATATAATCAGTTAGATTCGAGGTTCGCTTGAATGCATACCAACCGATTAGCAGCATAGCTACCATGTAGACAATAATAGAAATAAGTTGATACATTTGCTCAGTCATCTAATCAACTCCCCCCTTTCAATCAATATACCTATATTACCTTATGAATAGTGCAGTTTGCACCTTTATTTAGTGATTCGTAGAATAGAACTACTTTTCTCGACAGTATTTCCCGGGAAATCACACCCTTTGACATAGGAAATTCTAGTGACGATTTTGCATACTATGCAGTTATATTGAAACCTATTTTCACATCATAACGTATATATACAAATTGAAGGGGGAGATTGGATGTTACACACGACAACGAATGTTCTACAGGGCAAAACGATTGAGACTTATCATGGAATTGTATCCGGTGAAACCATTATGGGAGCCAATATCGTTCGGGATATTTTTGCGTCTGTCACCGATATTGTGGGTGGCCGCAGTGCTGCATATGAAAGTAAGCTAACAGAAGCACGTCAAACGGCAATCGACGAAATGTCACAGAAAGCGAGTGCTATGGGAGCAAACGCAGTAATTGGGGTAGACTTGGATTTCGAGATGGTTCGTGAAGGTATGATGATGTGCATTGCAACCGGTACAGCTGTTACGTATCGAGACGGAGAATAAAACAGCAGAAAACCTCATCTTTTTATAAGATGAGGTTTTCCTGTCTACATGGAGACTAATTATCACTTTTTATTTTTTGCCATTTTTGTAGATTCTGTCAGATGACTTACAAAGGATTGTTACTCTATCATCGTAAAGTCTGTAATACTATGCTATCAATCGCTTAAGGTTCCATTTCGATTGCTTTTTCATTTTCAATTTCATTGAGGAATGACATTTGGTGTCCTGGAAAACCGTTCATCTTCCAATCTTCAATAGTGTGATTTCCATTATAGATCGGATTCGAATAGACGCCTTGCAATGTAGCAGAACGCAATAAGCGGAAGAATAAAGCTGAGTCTACACCTTCCATACTTACCTTATTGTTTTGGAAAGAAGCCAAAATTCGATCCATTTGTACCTCTTCCAATTCAACGAAACGTTTGCCGAATAAACTACTAGCTTCTTCCTCTAATTTCGCAATCCCCTGTCTAAATATTTCCGCACATGTTAGATCGGTCTGATAGCCTGCCTTCGGTTCACCAGGATAGAAAGCCCCTTGCATATGCTCTTCTGTATTACTGCCATAGGGACCGGCTAATTGATTATCAATGAAGAATGGTACGCCTAATCCAAGCGCGCCAGAACCGATTTCGTCTTTAGAAAAGATTCGTTCAACCGCTGCGGTTAATGTTTCGAACTCCTCTGGATTAGTAAAAAACACTCTACTGCGAGTATTCACTTCTGATTCCACATTTTTAGACTTGTCCTCTTTTACAACATTCATGGATTTCTTGCTTTTATATCCAACTAGTCCGCCAATCAGACCTCCACCTAGCAAAGCCCCTGTAGCAATCCCAGTAGTTTTCAAAAAGCCGCGTTTAGTTACACTTGATTTCTTTCGTGTTTCGATAATTCATCCTCCTCCGATTTTTTCTTAGACAATGAGCATTATTGTTTGTCCATACTCCATTGTATGAACGTCAACCGGTAAATAGAATAGAAAATAAAAAAACACATAGCATGGTGCTGTGTGTTCGATAATGCTTTTATATTCTGCACGAGCTTATTAACCCAATATCTCTGCTACACGCCCAACTTGTCCATCTTCAAGCCGCACTTTAATACCGTGGGGATGGAAACTTGAGTTTGTCAGTAAATCTTTAACAATGCCTTCTGTTTTTACCCCACTACGTTGATCCTTCTTCAAAATAACCGCAACGCGTAAACCTGGTTTAACATCTGATCGATTCTGTCCATTCATATACTAATCGCTCCTCTTTTTTATTTAAGTGTACCATATGAATGACCTTCCCTTCTTCAAGTACTTCGGATGAATGAAGATGTAATGCATGATACAATAAAGACTATCAAACTAGGAGGGGTTTTTATGCGATTAACAGTATACCTAGCTGGGGAGATTCATACATCTTGGCGAGAAGAAGTCAAACAACAAGCAAAAGATCTTCAATTACCTGTCGACTTTGTCGGACCTATGGAAGACCATGACCGTTCGGACAACATCGGAGAAGAGATTCTAGGAGAACAGCCCGATAAAATCTTCAAAGACGTCGCTGCTTCTAGCCTTAATAACTTACGGACTGAAATTTTACTAAAGAAATCGGATGTTGTCATCGCGCTATTTGGCGAACAGTATAAGCAGTGGAACACCGCTATGGACGCAAGTGCAGCAGTAACTTTTGGGAAACCACTCATTTTAATCCGCCAAGAAAAGCATCATCACCCATTAAAAGAACTATCCCGCAAAGCACATGTTACAGTGGAGTCGGTAGACCAGGCAGTTTTAGCACTGAAATATATTTTCGAATAAATTATATACAGAGGACAAGCCTATCAAATTTTAGCGCTTGTTCTCTGTTTTTCATTTGAAACTTCTTGTCCTAAACTGAAAGTTCTATCAGCATGTAGTGGAAAAAAATGATAGAATAGGAGTATGTGTGTAGGTAGGAAGGGGTAATCGGATGGCGCAAAAAAAAGGTATTCGTCAACACTATATAAAAGTATTTATTATTTCAATAGTCACTGCCATCATAGGAATGACTAGCATGTATTTTTATGCTAGTAGCTCTTGGGATGACTTGGAAGACGAACAGCAAGACTCATACAAAAAGACACAATTGGTGGAAAATATATCAGACTCAGTCCAAGATCTCTTTTTCCGAATCCGGGGCTACTATGCATTTCAAATAGAAGAAGAACTAAACTTTGCTTACAAAGCAATTGAAGATATTCACTCCTATTCCCGTGAATTCAAATCGCTTCGCCTAAATGCAGAAGAACAGAAAATCATTAGTGAAATTGACAATTTTTTGATGGAATACGAAAACGTAACACTTCCAACCGCTATTCATTTCGTTGAAGGAGACGATTATGAAGGCTTGCGTGAATTGGCAAAGAGTGGGGCAAATCTTTCCGTTAATAATTTTATTACATATGCCAATAAATACGAAGACTCATCAAAAGAAAAGCTTACAGGATCATATGATCGAATAAAACAACAATCTAAAGTATTCTTTTTACTTATCACAATACTCGGCTTTATCTTCTTACTCATTCCCATCTACATGGTGTGGAACGTTATCAACCGTGTAGTAAAGCCTGTTGAAGAGATCACACGCGCAGCAGATCAGTATGAAACAGAGGGTACAGTCCTGTTCCAGCCTATACAAGCAGATAATGAAATCGGCGCACTTTCCCAATCCATTCATAAAATGATGCAGCGCATTCAAATGAATGAACAAGAACTACTTTCTCAAAATGAGGAGTTAATCACACAACAGGATGAATTGTTTCATCGTCAAACAAAGATGGAATTCGCCTTATCAGAAGCTAGATTTTCTCGTTTACGTTTAGAACGTTACAATGGCTTGAGTCATCTTTTGTCATTCTCGTTAGATAAGCAAGAAGTGTGCGATCAAACTTCCAACTACCTAAATCAAATCTATCAATCCGACTTAAGTTTTCTATGGTTTCCTAAAAGCGACATTCATGCGCTAAAGGGTGTTTCAGAAAATCTTTTCAATGAAATTAAACGAGAACGTCTCGAATATATGAAAGTCCGTCTTGAAACAGAGCCCTATTTCATTATCAAACGAGAAGCAGATTATGAAAAAGGTATTGCTGACAACACTACATTTGTCTATGATTTCGTGACAGGCATTTACAACACCTCAAACGAACTCAGCGTAGTCTCCATCATTTCGCGCATCGGTAAGCCATTTACCGAGGATGATCAAGACGATTTATACGGTTTGCTAAAACGAATAGCAATTGGAGTAGACCGGATTGAGCAATACGAGCTCATAAGTCATGAACGTCAATTGAATCAAAGTATATTGGATAATATAAATGAAGGTATTCGTTTCGTTTCAAATACAAGTGAAAATGATAAGTACAATGCGGCCTTATTTCAGTTACTTGGCATGGAACCTGAAACAGAACATGGACAGTGGTCACGTGAAAAATGGACAGAGTATTTCTTGGATCGTATCAATAATCCTATTGAACACAAAGCATTTCTTGAAAATGCACTCAAACCCGAATCGACTGAATCTATTACTAACAAATATATACTCTCATTACCATCTGAAAGATCATGTGTCATGGAAGTATATAGTGTCCCAATTATTATTCAAGAAGAAAAGGTCGGAACTATCTTTGTACACCGTGATATAACACATGAACATGAAGTCAATCAAATGAAGACCGAACTAGTGTCGACTGTCAGTCACGAATTACGAACGCCATTATCCAGTATTCTTGGATTCTCTGAGCTTTTGCTAAATAAGGACATGGATGACACACGCAAAAAACGTTATCTTGAAACGATACACAGCGAAGCAAATAGACTGACTTCACTTATCAATGACTTTTTAGATATTCAGCGAATGGAATCAGGTCGTCAATCCTATACTCTCGAAGATTTATCCGTCATGGAAGTAGCTGAAAAAGCTGTGGCTAATTTACTCATTCAATCACCAATTCATACTATAAACGTGCAGGATTTAACCTACTCTTCTATAGTGCGAGCTGATTATGATCGAATTCTTCAAGTATTCATGAATTTAATCGGCAATGCTATTAAATTTTCCCCTGATGGCGGAAAAGTAAATATCACTCTTTTAAATCAACAGGATACAGTGGTAGTTTCCATATCAGATGAAGGTATTGGAATTCCTTCAGATAATACCGAGCATCTATTTGAGAAATTCTATAGATTTGATAATAGCTACAGTAGAAAAATAGGCGGCACAGGGCTTGGACTATCTATTTGTAAGGAGATCGTACAAGACCATAATGGACAAATTTGGGTAGACTCCGAGGAAAATGTAGGAACGACTATTTTCTTCTCACTTCCTTTAAAACAGCTATTGCCTAAAGAACAGATTGATACTGATAAACCTTTGGTCGTAATTGTGGAGGATGATGTAAATATCTCATTATTGCTAGGAGAAGAGTTAGCAAGTAATGGATTTTCAGTAATTCATCATTCCAAAGTAAGCAAAGCATTCGTATGTATTGAAAAAATGCAGCCCGTGGCAGTCGTCGTTGATTTAATGTTAGATAAAGGTGAAAACGGCTGGGAGTTAATTAAACAAATGAAAGCATACGCTAGAACTCAATCGATACCTATTGTCATTTCCTCTTCTATGGAAAAAGAACCATTACTGATGGAGAAATTTCATGTCAGCGAATATTTGACGAAGCCTTACCCACTTAGTGAGTTGTCCACTATTATCATACAAACTATAGATCAACCAGACGGAAGAATTTTATACCCTGAGAACAACTAAAAAGAACGTCCTTTCCAGTTTGGAAGGACGTTCTTTTTTGTATAGATATGTAGTGAAATTAAAATAGTGATTTAACCAATTCAATCAGTTCATTCGGGCTAAACGGTTTAGGCATGAAGTAAGTGGCCCCTTTCGCTAAAGCGGCATCCTGATCTGCTTGTTGTGCTTTCGCAGTAAGCATAATAACAGGGGTTTCCAGTTTCAGCGGTTGTAGACGCTCCAATAGTTCCAAACCTGTCATACGCGGCATCATATAATCCAAAAGAATGACATCATACTGATTGCTTTGAATCTTTTCAAAGGCTTCTTCCCCGTCTTCTGCTTCTTCTACTTGAAATCCTTCAAATTCTAAAGTATCCGTGAGCAGCATACGCAAAATTTCTTCATCATCTACAACTAACACTTTCTTTCCTACATATGTCAAAGTGGGCACCTCCTTCTATTCTCTTTTGTCAAATAAACGATTAGCCAGCTTATCAATTCGTCCAAGTACTTCTGTCGGTTGGAAAGGCTTAATAATATAATCATCCGCACCAAGCCAAAGAGCTGCCTTAATATCATTCGCACTTTTTCTGGCAGTCATCATAGACACTGTGACATTTGTTTTGGCGTGGTCACTCTTTAAGCGACTCAACACTTCCAATCCATCCATTTTCGGCATGACCCCATCAAGTAGTACGATAAAGTAGGCATCTTGACTGTACCAGTCATCCTCTAAAAACGAAGGGCCGTCAGCATACGTCTTGACTGTAATATCGATCTCAGAGGATTTTAACTCTAGCAAAGTTTGTTGAAGAATCTGTCTGATAAACGAATCATCGTCTACAATAATGACAATCAACTTTCTTTTTACAACCCGTTTTCTCTGATCGTAGATGACAGTTTGATTTCTCCCTGAACGTTTGGCTTCATAAAGTGCTTGGTCAGAAGCGGATATCAGATTTGCGGTATTCCCTTTATACGTCGCACTGCCTGCCGAGAAGGTTACTTGGAAGGTTTCGTCACCTGAAGTGAATATAGTTTCATTAAATTTATCCCGAATCCGTTCAACGGCATGTACTGTGTCTTCCGCTTTAATGTTATCAAACAACAAAGCAAACTCTTCACCGCCATAGCGAAACACATAATCGCCTTCACGTTTTTCATTTTTAATGATTTCTCCAAACTTCCGTAGTACTTCATCGCCTGCTGGATGCCCGTACAAATCATTTACTTGTTTAAAGTGATCTAAGTCCACTATGACAAGCGAGAAAATCGCTTCCGATTGATCTGCCTTTTTAGCCAACGTATTAATCGTTTCGTCGAAGTAACGGCGATTACCTACACCTGTCAAACTGTCTGTAATCATACTACTACTGATCGCATGTTGACGCATTTGGCGGTTGAACAAATAAGGGAAAAAGACGTCCATATCAAATGGTTTGGATATCAAGTCCATAGCACCCCGACGATAGGTCTCGATCAGAATTTCTTTCGTTGCTTCTTCACTAGATATAGCTAACGTTGTGTTCTTTTGACGCGCTGTTTCTGCAATTTGATCAAGCACCTCAAAGCCAGTCATATCAGGTAATTTTGCATCTATAATTACAATACTTGGTCTCATGGAGTAAAATTGTTCAATTCCACGCTTCCCATTTAATGAGATTATTACTTGAGCACCTAGCTTCTCAAGTAACTCTTTTAAATAGGATACAAACTCCAAGTCATCATCAATAATTAGAATAAAGGTTTCTTGATCTAGACGGTTGACGTAGCGATCGGGTAATTGAAATTCTTCTTTTTTCACGGCAACAGTATCATCGAAATACGCACGTATACGATTCTTCAGATTCTCCAATGAAGAAACAGGAATTTTCTGATCATTGGAAGACGTCAGGATTTCTAATTGTGATGCACAAAAGAGAGACAACTGTTGCAATCCGATTGTCCCAGAAGTTCCCTTCAATTTATGAAGAAAATAATACAACTCTCGTTCCGTTAAACTACCACGAACTTTCCACTCTTCAAAGATATTCTCAGTACGTTGTGCGAGCATATTCTGATATTTCTTTTGACTCACTATTTTCCCCTCCGTTCAGCGGAAGCATTCCCATTTGGCCTCTACTTCTGATTCCCCGTATTCACCTGTGTACAAAAAGAAAGCTGGTAATATAGAACGTACTACTACCAGCTCAAATGCATATTTATTCTAGACCCATTTCTTCTTTCACTACTTGTGAAATTCGATCTGCATAAGCCACACATTGTGCTTCTGTTTCAGATTCGACCATTACACGAACAAGAGGCTCTGTACCGGAAGGGCGTACAAGTACTCTTCCCTGTCCATTCATCTCTTTCTCCACTTCGTTAATAACTCCAACAATACGCATATTATCCATAACAGCATATTTATCATTAACACGAATATTGATGAGTTTCTGTGGATACACGGTCATTTCAGATGCCAATTCAGATAATTTTTTACCTGTTTGTTGCATAATATTAACTAATTGCAATGCCGTCAGTAAACCATCACCCGTTGTATTATAATCCATGAAAATAATGTGACCGGATTGTTCTCCACCAAGATTATAAGAATTCTTGCGCATCTCTTCTACAACATAGCGATCACCAACAGCTGTTTGGACACTCTTCATGCCGAATTCTTCTAAAGCCTTATAGAAACCCAGATTACTCATCACTGTAGAGACAATTGTGTCTCCTTTTAATCTACCTTTGCTATGTAAATATCGAGCAACGATGAACATAATCTGATCACCATCGACTATATTTCCTTTTTCATCAACTGCAATGAGACGATCCCCATCGCCATCAAATGCCAGTCCGATATCTGCACTCTTTTCCACTACAAGTGACGCAAGGGTTTCAGGGTGTGTAGATCCAACTCCATCATTAATATTCAAGCCGTTTGGAGAAGCGCCCATTGTAGTCAAGTCTGCATCCAAATCCGCAAATACATGTGTCGCCAAAACTGAAGTCGCACCGTGCGCGCAATCCAGTGCAACATGGATATTCTCAAAGTCCTCATCCACGATTTGTTTCAGATATTGAATATATTTTTGACCGCCTTCAAAGTATTCCGTAATGGTCCCAACATTTCCCCCAACCGGACGAGGCAATGTATCTTCTTCCGCGTTTAATAGTTGTTCAAATTCCTCTTCTTGTGCATCTGTTAATTTAAAGCCACTTTCTCCGAAGAACTTAATTCCATTATCTTCAACAGGGTTGTGTGATGCTGAAATCATGACCCCTGCTTGAGCATTCATAACGCGTGTTAAATAGGCAACACCTGGTGTACTGATGACGCCCAGTTTCATGACCTCCACACCAACAGATAGTAGACCTGCTATTAAGGCATTCTCAAGCATTAAGCCAGAAATCCGTGTATCTCTACCTACTAACACTTCTGCTTTTTCTTCTACTTCTTTAGTGAATAAATATCCACCGATTCTGCCTAGTTTAAATGCTAGCTCGGGTGTTAGCTCTTTGTTAGCTACACCTCTGACGCCGTCTGTTCCAAAATACTGTGTCATGTTCTATTCTTCCTTTCGATCTTATCTAAGTAGATCACGTTTGGTAAGATTTTATGATTCTTTACTATCGTCCGTCTTTTTTGATATATCCGAAGCTTCACCTGAAACCTTCACCTGGACTTTTAATTTAGCAGGTACTATTCGAGTAATTCCTTCAGGTTTTTTTACGTCTACTTCCACTTTTCCAGTTTTATTTATTTTCGTTACATCCAACTCTACTGGAATTTCTTTAATAGCGTCGACTACACTCTTCGGACCATATATACGAATTGATTTATTTTCTGGGACTGCACTTTCAATAGTTACTTCTTCTGTCGGCTGTCCTATTTGCTGCAATTTCAATGGAACTTCACGGCTGTATTCCTGAATATCCACTTTGACAGTGACTTCTTCCGGATCCAATGAAACTGATAATTTATTCAAGTCTCGATCCAATACACGAACGCGAGATTTTTGTTCAAACGATTTATCCAAACTACCTTCACTTGTAATAGAAACTTTCACGAAATTAATTGCATTCACAACACTTTTCGCTCCTGTTACATTAATCGTAGAAGGCTGGACATCCATACTTTTCACTTCATAACCTTCAGCTAATAATCTAGTGTTCATCTCTGGATCCACACGGAATGATTGAGTTACCTTTTCTTCAATATTGATACTAACCGTTGCAGGGTCAAGTCGAACATCCAGTTTATCGGATAAGTTTTCTGCTTGTATACGAACGTTATGTTCACCTAGCGTTAAATTCTGCAAATCCAATTTCAATGAGAAATCTTTTAATAACTTCGTAGTCTGTACAATTTGAGCAGGACCTTCAATTGTCATATTGACCATATCAGGAACGCCAGTTACAACTAAATTCTCGGTATCATAGTATACTTCTACGGGCACGTCTTGTATAAGATCGAATACATCGCCCATAGTATTTCGGCTGGATTGATCTTCAGCTTTTACTGATAAAAACAGCATAATCGCCAAAAACAATGCGGTCAATCGCAGAAACCAGGGGCTGTCCATGAATTTATCCATTTTTTCTCTTCCCCCACTTCCATAGAGAAGTATCTGTTTGTCCTGTAGTGTTACCAAACCATGAAATACGTAATATTTTTTCAAATTCTTCTATATCTAGTTTACGGTTGATTTCTCCGTCTGTCGCCACACTAATCGCACCCGTTTCTTCTGAAACAATGATGGTTACCGAATCAGTTACTTCACTAATTCCAAGCGCCGCACGATGCCGTGTGCCGAGTTCTTTTGAAATAAACGGACTTTCTGATAAGGGTAAATAACAACCTGCAGCTGCAATACGGTTTTTCGTCACAATAACAGCCCCGTCATGCAATGGCGTGTTCGGAATGAAAATATTGATAAGAAGTTCGGATGTAATATGTGAGTTCAAAGGGATGCCTGTTTCGATGTATTCACTAAGACCTGTTTCCTTTTCAATTGTAATTAACGCACCAATACGCCGCTTAGCCATATAGCTAACGGATTTGACAAATGCATCAATCAGACGGTCACGTTCTTCTTCTTCTTGCATTGCAGTCCGCGCAAAGAGTCTGCCTCGTCCTAATTGTTCTAGCGCTCTACGTAATTCGGGCTGGAATATGATGATAGCAGCCAAGAAACCGAAGCGAAGCACTTCTTCCATCATCCATTGAAGAGTTTTCAAACCAAGCCATTCCGTGATATAACGACCAATCAAAATCACGAAAATACCTTTCAGTAATTGAACGGCTTTTGTCCCTTTAATAATAGTAATTAATTTATAGAGTACGAACCAAACAAGAAGCACATCCACAATATTTTTCAGTATTCCTATTGGTGCTAATGTTGTTACTTGCTCCAAACCCGGCATGTGCTTCCCCTACCTTTTAAAAAAGTTCTTATTTATCTAGTATAGCATAATTCCCAACTAACATGCCCAACTAAAAGGTGTTGTATAAACGAATGAGAATTAAAAAAGGTGATGCGTAAGCCTGGAAGCCGCATCACCTTTTTAACTTATTCTTATTCCTTTTCGACCTTTTGTTCTTTCGAGGCAGGGATAATATCTTTTGCGACAGATTTCATCTTATACCATAGCCAATCGAATATTTCATTAATCTCTTCGCTTGATCCTGTAATGACGGCAGTGGAGGCCATATACTTCGAACCGCGTATCACGGTCACATTGCCGTCTACTTCTCCTTCTATTCGAAGGTTTCCATTCTTTACGACAAGATCTCCGACAACCGTCTCACCCGCTGGTACAACTACAGTCTCCCCTTCAACCACTATATTAGGTTGTTTAGTAAATGAAAACTGTTGTTCATTTTCAAAGCTCGAGAAGAATGATGCGCTCATAAGCAATAAAAACAACGCAGCCGCCACCATAAATGGATGCTGACGGAACCACTTCTTCGGACCTTTCTTGATGGTCTGTCTGGGTAATCGCGCATTCACGTTACTGACAAATCCAGCAGGTGCTTCCACTACATCTATACTTGTAAACAAGGTAACGGTTTGCTGTAATTCCTCGAATATATCTCTGCACTCTTCACAGGACTTTAAATGTTCGTTCAAAATCTGCTCTTCTTCATTAGTGATTTCACCATCTAAAAACGCATGCATATAATGGACAACATGTTTAGGACATTTTTCCATGAATCCAACCTCCTACATACTCCCCATTTGTTGTCGAAGTGCTTCACGTCCACGATGTACTCGTGTTTTCACTGTACCAAGTGGCATCTCTAAAATGTCAGCAATCTCCTGCAACTGTAGGTCTTCCATATATCTCAAAATAATTATCGTACGGTATTTATCGGGCAGCCTGTTTACTTCATATTGAACACGATCTTTCATTTCCATCTTCTCTACTTCTTCTTCAGGTAGCTGATGATCCGTTGCGATTTGTGAATACATATCCAAGCCTTCTGTTCCTGGCACCGTAGCATCTAGATAATAATCGGGTTTTTTCTTACGAATACGATCAATACATAGATTAGTCGCAATACGATACAGCCAAGTAGAAAACTTCCGCTTTTGATCATACGTTTCCAAATTTACATAGGCACGCACAAAAGCCTCTTGTGCAATATCTTCCGCTTCCGCTGCATTATTCAACATTCGATAGCACACTTGATATAATCGGTGTTGAAAATGAATAACAATCTCTTCAAAAGCTTCTTGATTACCGTTTAATACTTCTTTTACTCGTTTATTAATCAATTCGTCCAATAGGCTTCACCTTCCGCTCTTATGCGGCTGTCCCTTTATATACGTTAGATACTTCATTTGGTTTCATTTTTTCTTCATTTATTTTGTCCATCCCTACTTTATCATTATTCACACTGAGAGTGATAGTCATTTCCACAAAGAAAAAAGTGATCAAAACCTATAGGCTTCAATCACTTCAACAAATTATAGTAGTTTTTCACCAAATAAAGATCCCATAAGTCCGACTGCTACATCTGCGGTTTTATTGTACTCATCTAGCACAGGGTTTACTTCAACGAATTCTGCAGATGTGATTACATTTGCATCTTCTAGCAATTCCATAGCTAAATGACTTTCGCGATATGTGATTCCACCAGGCACCGGCGTTCCGACTCCTGGAGTATACAATGGATCCAAACCGTCCAAATCTAACGACAAATGAACGCCATCTACTTCTCTCGAAGCAAAATACTCCAACGTTTGCTGAATTACCGCTGACATGCCATAACGGTCAACTTCATGCATTGTGAATACTTTCACGCCTTTTTCTTTAATTAATTGTCTTTCACCCGGGTCAACCGACCGCGCACCAATAATTACTACATTCTCAGGATTTATTTTCGCTCCGTCACTATGCACATTCACTAGTTGCTCATGTCCTAGCCCCATACTAACTGCAAGCGGCATGCCGTGTATATTACCTGAAGGAGATGTCTCACTTGTATTCATATCTGCATGTGCGTCATACCAAATGATTCCGAGGTTTTTATAGTGTTCGGCCAATCCTGCAAGTGTACCGATAGCAATACTATGATCGCCACCAAGTACTAGTGGAAACTTTTTATTTTTCACAATCGCGGAAACTTTTTCAGCGAGTTCTTCTGTCGCTGCCGTCACTTCTGACAAGTTCTTCAATCCCGCCTCATTGCATGTTAGGTCGTGTACTGGTGAAACAGAGATATTCCCTTGATCCGTAACGTCATGACCTAGTGCTTGAAGACGCTCAACAGCCCCTGCATATCGAATGGCGCTTGGTCCCATATCCACTCCTCGTCGGCTTTGACCAAGATCGACGGGTACTCCAATTAAAGAAATATCTAGTTTTCGCATAATGTTCCTCCTACATATTAATTTTTATTTTGAAAAACTGAACGACGTTCTCTAATCTGTAGTGAATCTTCTAATGACATCGGGCGACCGTAATAATAGCCTTGTCCTTCACGACATCCTAAATTATAGAGCATTTTTGCCTGCTCAGGTAATTCTATTCCTTCTGCTACCACATTCAATCCCGCTGTATCAGCAAGTGTCACAATCGCTTTGACAATGGCCTGACTATTTTCATTCTCTAAAATATCGCGTACAAACGCCATATCAATTTTCAGCGTATCAGCTGGAAGTTCTTTTATATAACTGAATGTACTATAGCCTGTACCGAAATCATCGATCGCAATAGTAATGCCTTCACTTCGTAGCCTCTGAATGGCATCCTTCATACCATCCGTATCCATAAACGAGCTTTCTGTCAGTTCCAACTCGAGCATTTCAGGTGGCACGTGATATTCCTTAATTATATTCAAGACAGAGTCTACAAAACCCTCTTCTTTCATTTGGACAGTTGAGACATTCACAGCAAATCGGCACGTTTCACCAGCTGCTGCTTCAATCTGCGCACGCTTGCAAACTTCACGTAAAATCCATTCTCCTAGCGGCACAATAATCTTCGTTTCTTCAGCCAATGGAATGAACTTCATAGGGGGTATAATGCCCAGATCTGGATGATTCCAACGTACGAGTGCTTCAACACCTGCTAACTTACCGGTATCCAGTAAAACTTTTGGTTGATACTCCAGATAAAAGTGTTGTTGTTGGACACTTTTACGTAATTCATTTTCAAGTAATATTCGCTCTAACGACATCTTTGAAGTACCCGGCTCATACATTTCACTATCGCCGCCACCTCGCAACTTGACTTTGCCTAATGCCAAAGTGGCTTTAGTAATCAAATCGGAGGGTTGATTTGCATGTTCAGGATACATAGAAATACCGCAACTAATAGACAATGTGTAACTTTGCTTGCCTACTTGAATCGGTTTCTCTAAAAAGGTACGAATATCTTCCGCATGATTATAGAACTCCTCTTCATCTTTCAGTCCTGTGATAATGAATGCAAACTCGTCTCCTGCAATACGAGCCAACAAACTTTCAGGTCCCGTTCTCTTTTTTAGTCGCTCTCCGACCATCGCCAATAAATAGTCTCCCGCTTCATGCCCAAGTAAATCATTTGCATAACGGAGTCGATCAATATTTATATGGACAAGTGCAAATACTTGTTTGCGGGTGCGTGCTCTTTCAAATGCCAAAGCCATCTGTTCTCTAAATGAATTTCTATTCATTAAGGAAGTCAACTGATCGTTATAGACCAGATACTTAATTTTCGCTTCTGACTTCACACGTTCTGTGACATCTCGCATGACGACTAGTAGCTTATCTTCATATTCGAGTGCTTCATCCACTTCATCAATTTTCGCTTCCATAATATGCAATCCATTTTTACTATCTAAAAAAGAAAACTCTAAGTTCATTGTTTGACGTTGATACCCTACAAACTGCGAAATCTTCTTTTCTACCTTTTGTCGATTCTTTTTATATATGTAAGAAAAAAATGAACGAGAATATAGATCGTTCTCTGTATGTCCGAGAAGCTTTTGGAAAGATGGAGATGCATAATAAAAATTGCCCTCCCGATCAATCACGGCAATGTAATCAGATGCATTAGCTGTAATAATTTCATAAAGCTCCGCGCTTTTTCGTATTTCTAGTTCCATCTGCTTTCTCTCTGAAATATCATAGCGAATTGCAATATATTGATAAGGTTTACCTTTATCATTTAAAAACGGGACAATTGTTGTATCGACCCAATAAGTGGATCCATCTTTCGCACGATTACATATATCACCGCGCCAAGTTTTACCCGAGCCAATCGAAGACCACATATCTTTAAAAAAGGCTGCATCGTGGTGGCCTGAATTTACTATACTCTGATTCGAGCCAATTAATTCTTCACTCGAATATTTCGAGAGTTTTTCAAAATGTTCATTGGCATATTGAATCGTCCCGCGTGAGTCAGTAATTGCAACTATAGCTGCTTGCTCTAATGTATAAGCTATATCACTAAGTGTTTTTTGTAATTCTTTTTCACTACTTGACTCCACGAATTTCTTCATATTATTTAAAGACTCTTCCATAGCTATATCACAATCCCTATATTCAGTCATATTCATTGTTAAAACAAGAGAAACTACCTATACGTGTTATAGATTATTATACATGATTATTTGAATTGTTCTATATGAACTACTGTTTTTCTTCACAAAAAAACCCTATATTATTTTATAAATAACAAGGATTCGACATATGTATTATGAAATTATAAGTATGTTAGTTAAATGGCTGGGGTAGCTGGATTCGAACCAACGAGTGACGGAGTCAAAGTCCGTTGCCTTACCGCTTGGCTATACCCCAATGTATAGATGGTTATATTTTCGTTAAAGTAAAAAAATGGTGGTGGGGGACGGATTCGAACCGCCGAACCCGGAGGGAGCGGATTTACAGTCCGCCGCGTTTAGCCACTTCGCTACCCCACCTTGTTAAAATTGCGATAAGCTTCGCATTGCTGCGTCAGGCTTCACTCGCTTAGTCAGTCACGTACCTAAGTACGCTCCTTCCTTCTCTCACTTGCTTCCTTGCACTACTCGCTTCTCCCAATTTTAACAGGATTATGCGATAAGCTTCGCATTGCTACTTTGCTATAAAAGTTAATTGGTGACCCCTACGGGATTCGAACCCGTGATACCGCCGTGAAAGGGCGGTGTCTTAACCGCTTGACCAAGGGGCCATTAAAGTGTTCATGGAGCTTCCAGCCGGACTCGAACCGGCGACTTCTTCCTTACCATGGAAGCACTCTACCTGCTGAGCTATGGAAGCATAAAAAAATGGCTCCGCAGGTAAGACTCGAACTTACGACCGATCGGTTAACAGCCGATTGCTCTACCACTGAGCTACTGCGGAATAATAATAAACATATTATGTTTGACGACAAAAATCATTATAGCATGCTTGCTAACTGTTTGCAACAAGTACTTTTAATCCCTCAAGCATTTTTAATTATAATAGGCTTAGTCATAGACGTCAAGAGGTTTTCATACAATAGTTTAGACTTCACATAATTAAGGAGATTGGCATGATAAAAAAACTTCTCTTCTCTTTCGTTTTGATTGCAGTGTTCTTAGCGTTTATCCCACAATTGGCCAAGCCTACTTCTACTCTGAAGACGGTTTTCCGATTAACAGAACAACCGGCAGTGATAGTAAAAGGTACACAAGGTTCTGCGTTGACGATTAATATTTCTTTCGGTGAAAAAGAAGTAGAGGAGCTTCTCGAACATTTATCACAACCGTATCCCCTTCTTTTCATCGATAGTGACTGGGCTTCACGCTTTCCCCACCTTACAGAACAAATTAACAAGCGCTCGTTACCTATCGCTTTACTCGGTACCGAAGGTCAACACTATGAAAGTGATCCGAAACTTTTGAGTAAGCAACTACAAACATTTGAAGAACTGTTCAACAAACGTCCGCTTTGGTTCCGTACGACAGATGAGGAATTCCCTTTAGACTTGTTACAGCAGTTGAGCAAGGCAGAAATCAATGCACTTGGGTCTACTGTACAATGGTCTGGTGGTACATTACCAAAAGCCTCCAAAGGTGAAATCATTACCGTTCCATATGATCATCATGAGCAAGTGGCCACTGCTGATATTCAGCGTTTGATTGCTAGTCGTACTTTTCAATCCGTAGAGGATCTCTTATTCCGATCCACTGTTAAAACGAAAAAAATCCCACAATAAAAACTGACAGGAGAGAAATCTCCTGTCAGTTTTTTTTAGGATTTAACTGTTTTTTTCTTTGTCTTTTTTCTTTCATTTCTGCGTTTGTCCAACTTCTCTTTATCAATATCGGATTGTCTGTTGTATTTAGGCAATATTAATAATTGATATGCATTTACCGCAAGCAGTGGGAATAGAAGAATGGTTACCCATTCATCTTTGTTACCGGAAGTAACCATAAGCGCCGGCAACCATTCCAGCGTCGTAATGACGATCATGAAAAACAACGCAGAAGTCAGCGCATGTTTTTTCGTCCATTGCGCTTTAAAGTACGCTGTCACTACTGATACACCGATCAAAGTAATGAGTAAGAAAATATACAGAAACGTCCGACTTGTATCTGCTTTCGTTAATTGGAAACGGAAAAATACTAAATCAAACAGCACAACGACTATGATTAGCATTTGCACCCAGTTCCACAAAGTTAACGTACGGAACATATTGACGCCAAACTGATGAACAGTCAAATAGGCGAAGAAGCCCATTTGCGCAACTACACTCATCGTAAAGCCTAAAAAAATCATCCATAAAAAGGCACCAAGAAATTGCCCTATCTCGCCTGCCTGTAAATATCCATAGAAGAAGTCCCAACGTACTATTAGACCAACAACCGCTGTAATTGATCCACCAATTGCCATTGCGCGCAAGAAAAATTTAACCCAATTTCGTATTGTCACAGCACTGTTCCCCTTTTTATCATGTCCATCCTAGTGTATCAACGATCGACAAAAAAATCTATTTCATTGAACGAATCATGCATATTCCTTCTTATATTGTGAACAATAAATGAAAATACAAGTGGAAGGTTGAGTGGAATGAAAAAATTTGCAGGCATTTTTCTATTCCTTCTATTCCTTGCGGGTTGCAGCGGAGGAAGTCAGGCGTCACCAAGCTATGACGAAATGAAGAAGATGATGACAGATGCAATCCAGACGGAAGATGGAAAAAAAGCACTCCGGAAAATAATGACTGATCCTGAGTTCAGGGAGTTACTCGTACTCGAACAACCAGAAGTGAAGCAAAGTATTGAAAACGTCTTACTTTCTAAAGAGGGAGAGCGTTTTTGGAAGACAGCTTTTGAAGATCCTAAGTTTACTGAAAGCGTAGCTAAGAGCATGAAAAAGCAACAAGCCGATATTATGAAAGATTTGATGGGAGATGCTTCATTTCAAAAAGAAATGGAGAAGTTTTTCGGACAGCCAGACATGATGAAACAGATGGAGAAGATCGTTAATTCAGCGACACTCAAGAAAGAAATGGAGAAGGCTGTGGAAGATACGATCAATAGCCCACTCATGCAAGCAAAGTGGCAAGAACTGATTATGAAAGCTGGTAAAGGGGCTGCTGAGGACAGTGGAAAAGATGGAGGAAAAGATAAAAAAACAGACGAAGAAGGAAAATAACCTTTTTCGTCTGCTATTTATTACTTTTTAGTTTTTTTGATTACTGTATCAGCAACTTCTAAGTAGATCTTTCCAATCGGATGATCTTCTGCATAAACTGAAGGTGCGAATTCCGTTTCGTTCCAGTCAGGCTGACCAAGAGGGATTTGTCCTAATAGTTCCGTACGAAGCTCCTCAGAAAGACGGACACCTCCACCTTGACCGAAGACATACTCTTTCTCACCTGTTGCTTTAGATGCGAACCAAGACATGTTTTCAACTACACCAAGTAGCTCATGCTCAGTTTGTAACGCCATCGCTCCTGCACGCGCTGCTACAAATGCTGCAGTTGGATGTGGAGTCGTAACGACGATTTCTTTAGACGCAGGGATCATTTGGTGAATATCAAGTGCTACGTCACCTGTTCCTGGTGGCAAGTCGAGCAATAAGTAATCCAGCTCGCCCCACTCCACATCACGGAAGAATTGATCCAACACTTTTCCAAGCATAGGTCCACGCCAAACAACGGGTGCGTTGTCTTCAACAAAGAAGCCCATTGAAATGACTTTTACGCCAAAACGTTCTACTGGCATGATGCGATCTTCACGTACTTCAGGCATAGCCGTAATACCCATCATATCTGGTACACTAAAGCCATAAATATCTGCATCGATCAATCCGACCTTTTTGCCGCGTCTTGCTAAAGCCACTGCCAAGTTCACAGAGACCGTAGACTTTCCGACGCCGCCTTTACCAGATGCAATCGAAATAAATTCAATGTTAGATAAAGGTGATAAGATATCCTGCGTTTCCGCTTCCGTCACCGTGCCGCGGAATTGTTCCAATACTTCTTTAGGCAATTCTTCAAAACGAATGCCAACCGAGTCGGCTCCTGCTTCTTTCAATACTTCAACCACTTTTGATTGTAGCGTCAATTGCTCTCCGGTATTCACTTTCGCAATCGCGACTTTAACACTGACATGTTCTTTCTCAGGTTTTATGGTTACATCCACAATTCCATTTGTTTCTGCCAATGTTTTATGTAAAAACGGATCTTCCAATGCGCCAATCAGTTCACGAACTTGTTGTTCATTAATCACATTCGACACTCCCTACTGAATTCATTCACTCCTTTTCAGTATATCATATTCACTATTCACTCAAACGTCATATGCTTCATTGTTCATCAGCAAGTTGATATTTTACGATTCCATCTACAATCGCAGCTGCTACTTTTTTCTGATAAGATTTATTCGACAATAATTTCCTTTCCTCTGGATTGGACAAGAAACCTGTTTCAACCAACACAGCCGGTACTGGTACTTTTTTCAATAAGTAGACTCCCGTGATTTTCATAGCTTCCCGCTCTGTATTTTTCAATTGATCGCGCAATTCGTTTTGGATTGATGTCGCCAGTTGCTTACCTTCAGGATGGCCACCCGGATGATAGAATACTTGCGCCCCTCTCCAGCGCTCTTCTGGGATCGCGTTAACGTGGACGCTGATAAACATATCCGGCTTCGAATCGACTGCCATGCTTTCACGTAGTTTCAAGTCTGCGAACTTTCTGCTTCTCAACGAAGTGAACTTCTCGGATGGTGCATGTTCTGCAATCGCATCGCCACTTTTCTCTCTCGTCATTTCTACAGTTGCACCTTTTTTCTTTAAAAGTTTACTCACTTCATGGGAAATGTTTAATGTAATATCTTTTTCAATGAGTTCACCTGCCGAAGCCCCCCCGTCTTCCCCACCATGACCAGGGTCAATGAGGATACTTACCCCACCAAGCTCAGAGGGCAGAAAGAAGCCACGATCAGATGCTTTGACGCCGTATAACACTCCACCTAATGAGAAAATTATGAGTAACCCTGCTACAAGCCACTTTTTCATACAGACACCGCCTTTTTCTTTCACTATACGCTTGGACTTTTGAGGTTATGTCTACACGTCAGCGGATTAATGAATTAGAAGACGGGATGCATCGTTACAGTGCAATTCAACTTCTATCCCTTTTAATAAAAAAGCTGTCGTAAGAAGTTTTCACTTCTTACGACAGCTTTGGTTTAACTTATTACTTTGTTTCGCCTTCCCATGCTAGCATGCCGCCTACCATGTTCGTTACGTCAAATCCTTCGTCTGCCATAAGCTCTTGAGCACGGCCACTTCTGCCACCTGAACGGCATACGAGGATGAAGGGTGTTTCTGCATTCAAGTCGTGCATTTCGACAGGTAGATTACCGAGGGCGATGTGTTCTGCACCTGGAATCATACCTTCTGCTACTTCGTCATCTTCGCGTACATCGATGATATTCAGTTTTTTACCACTTTCCAATTGCTCTTGAACTTCTTTTGCAGTCAATTCTTTTAAAGTCATGAGTCATATCCTCCAAAATGTTTAATGTGTGTTTAATGTACCTTTATTCTATCTTGCTAGGTTGAGCATTGTCTATTGAAACGAACTAATTAGAGTTGCTGTAATTCTTTCATAGTATGTCCACGATTTTCCCACAATCTAGTAGTGTCTGCTACTTCGACAATCGCAGGGATATAACGCTCAGATTTTTTGATAGGCAGTTCTAGACCAGCTATAAACAAGGATAGTTCCATCATGAAGTCGCCGCCACTTACTTGCAGATTATATACTAGTTCAGAGACTTCTTCATCGACATCCAATTGATCACCGAAGTCCTCTTTCAACATATTCTTTACCAGTAATTGCTCGGGAGTTTCTTGAAAATACTCTTCGTCAATGTAACATAGCAGTTCTTCTTTTCCCGGTACATAATATGGCTTTTCAGCTGCACTTCGTTTTAGATTTTCCTTTTCATCTTCTTCGCTTGTCGCCTCAGCTACAAATTCATTTGATTGAATATAGACGAAACTCTCCTCAAGTTTTTGTTTCATTTGCGTAGATTGCAAAAGACTTTCCACTTCATTCAATGAAATACTTTCTTCATTTTGATTATTGTAGATTTCAATAACTTTTTCAACAGGCACAATCCCATATAGATTTGTACACGACACGATATACTTCATTACCAATTCTTCATTCATTGTATACACACCTTTCCCTGGCCCAGATAAATTTCCTATGTACTCTTTCTGTATTGTATCAAAACTATTGTCTATTGTTCAAAACGAGAACTATTTTGATCATTCATGAAGATGCCATAATATACTATAGCAACTAGAAAATTCAGGAGGAATGGTATGGGTGCTATAAATGGCAATGATTTTGTACGCAGAATGAATGCGCAGAACGCGGAAATTTGGCTCGATGGGCAACAATTGAAAGGACCTATCTCTGAACATCCAGCTTTTAAGGGGCTTATAGAAACAAAGGCTTCTCTATATGATTTACAACTGTCACCTTCACATAGATCTCTCATGACATATGCTTCGCCAGTCACAAATGAGCGAATTGGACTTTCTTACTTACAACCTAAAACCAAAACCGATTTGCAAAACCGCAGAATCATGACAGAAGAATGGGCAAGACTTTCTTGCGGCTTGCTTGGTAGAAGTCCCGATTACCTCAATACGGTGATCATGAGCTTTGCCTCATCTTCCCCTCACTTGCTCGGTAAGGAAAACTGCTTTCCAGAACATATTCAAGCGCTGTATGAACGAGCGCGAGAAGAGGACCTATCTTTTACTCATACCTTCATTACGCCACAGGTCAATCGATCTCAGAGTGCTTTTAATATGTCAGATGAACCTGTCTCAGCAAGGATTATTAAAAAGACGTCTGAAGGACTCATCATTAAAGGAGCTAAGCTACTTGCAACTCAGGGTGGCGTGACGGATGAAGTACTGGTATTCAGCACACCTTCTTTTCTTGGAGATCCTGATGAAGCTTTCGCCTTTTCCATTCCTTCCGGTACAAAAGGTTTGCGTTTTCTTTGCAGGGAATCATTTGTCGGTGGGGATTCTACATTCAATTACCCACTTAGTTCGCGTTTTGAAGAGATGGATTCTGTAGTTATTTTCGATAATGTTCTGGTCCCATGGGAGCGTGTATTCTTTCATCACAACCCGGAAGTAGCTTCAGAATTTTTTTCAAAGAGTTCATTCCATCCGTTTGCCACGCATCAAGTCATTACGAGACAGATTGTCAAAACGGAGTTCATGCTGAATTTGGCAGAGCAGCTCGTCCAAACCATTAATATAGCAGAATATCTCCACATTCAAGAAAAGCTATCTGAAATAATTATTGGGCTCGAAACGATGAAAGCATTGCGAGATAAATCGGAAGCCGATGCTGCACTCGATCAATGGGGATATATGTGTCCCAGTGCAATACCGCTTCAAGTAGCAAGCAATATTTTCCCGAAAGTCTACCCGCGTTTCAGTGAGATCATTCAGCTAATCGGAGCAAGTGGGATGATTGCGTTACCTACCGATAAGGATTTTCATTCCGCTATTCAGCCTGATCTCGAAAAGTATCTACAAGGAGCTACAAAAACTGCGGTTGAACGTGTACAACTGTTTCGTCTAGCTTGGGATTTGACGATGAGTTCGTTCGGCACACGACAAACACAATACGAACGGTATTTCTTTGGTGATCCCGTTCGCTTATCTGGTCACCTGTATCGATCCTATCCGAAAGATGCGGGACAGGAAATGATACGTCGTTTACTTTCAGATTAAATAAGATTCGGTTAATTAGGCATAGTTATTTCCATGTACACCATCCGCCACGCATATCTATCACAAGCGATATGCCAACGACATCTTGACCCACAATTTCTTTTATCAAAAAGACCCTGAATAAATCAACGCCCCTACGCCAGAATATATGGTATAGGGGCATTGATTTATTTAACAGGTATTTCTTGAAAGTCAATGCGAATAAATTTATCTGTTTCAGCTGAATAGGTGACTGTCACGATCACACCGAATTCTCGATCGTCTTCTTTTAACCAAAGTTGAAACTTCTCCACACTCGTGACTTTCTTTGAGTTGGTAGCGATATGCAAATAATCCTTGATCTCTGCCTGGGGATACTTGAGCATCGTTTGCTTGATAGCAAGCCTTGACCATTTCGCATATGCCGGCACTTCCACTTTACTAAGTGTAGCAATTGGCGCATCACTAGTGCGCGACCCACTTGTCAATAAAACTCCAAGTGCTAAACCTATTTTCGCAAAGATGGCGCACACCTCCTTCAAGAATAGCATGCGCCGTTTACAACCTTTCGATTCTAAATAAAAAACATCCAACCGAAATAGTTGGACGTCTTTTGTAGATTAATTTGTCATCGATTGCTCTTGTTTTACACCGGGCCACATTTGTTTCGTATAAGCCATATCCCAGAACATATACTCATAACGAGTCGTATTAAGGAAGATTTCTTCTAACCTCACTAATTCTGATTCAGGCTTTCCTTTTGCAGTTTCGTCCATTAATTCTAAGCACCAAGTAGCTAACTCGCCAAAGTCTTCCGATGAATACATGCGAACCCAGTCACCGTACAACGGATGATCCAACGCACCAGGCAACTCAGCAAGCTCTTTGCCGATCTCCCAATAGCTCCACGCACACGGCAATAATGCAGCGACGACTTCCGCCAAAGAACCATTTTGACTAACATGCAGCATATAGTGCGTATAGGCAAGGACAATTGGAGATGGTTCGGCATTCTCAAGCTCTTCTTCAGTAATACCAAAGCGGGCTGCATATTGTCGATGAAGATCCATTTCTGTGTTTAGTGTACCGTTAAGTAACGCAGCAAATTTCCCCATCATCTCGACATCGGTCGCTTTCATTGTGCCTATAGCAAATACTTTCGCATAATCAATTAAATACAAATAGTCTTGCACCATATAAAATCGAAACTTCTCCTGATCCAACGTACCATTTCCAATCTCTTGGACAAATGGATGACTATGATTCTGTCTCCAAATCGGTAATGTCTTCTCTAATAAACGCTCAGTGAACTTCATGTATATTCTCCCCTTTTTCGTAGTAAATGAAAAAACCACTTCTTGACCAGAAGTGGCGGAGAGACGTCACTGAGCCCCAAAAAGAAGCTACGTAACATCTGCACCACTTCCTTACGCCGGTATGAACCGGATCAAGTTAAAGGGTTAAAGCAATATGCTTCTCTCAGCTCCACAGAGCACCCCTAGCGGTAACGACTATTTCATTTGTATATCCATTGTAGGCATATCTTGTCAGAAAGGTCAAACAAATTGAGATTGCACTCTGTCTCAAGTACAAAACAGTCACGCAGTTTCATTTTTTATTCTAGATGTTCTTTTAGCTTTTTCTGAACATCTTCTTCAATTTTCTTTACGCGCTCATCTTTTAGTTTACGTCTTGGTTTAGGATGAAACCATTCGATTTCGCCATTAATAAATGTCCCTTTAAACTCCTCGCCTTGGATCTTCAATTTAAATAACTGAAGTGGACGGGTTTGATTTCTGCTAAGGGAACGTTCGATTTCAATATCATCTGCTTCATTTCTAATTCCTTGCTCAGACAACAGTTCTAACACTTTGTCCTCTATGGCAATAACTTCTTCTTCGCCGACATCTTGCTTGGGATGTGGATGAAGCCACTGGATTTCACCTTCATGATAGTCACCTTTATACTTACGTCCTTCTAATATGAGCTTAAACTGAATTCGCTCGTACGGCCTGTCTTCAAAAACTTTTTCCGCTTCAAAGTCATCAACCACAGGAAACACCTCCAAAATAGTATGAAGTCTCTTTTTATAGAATAAGCTATCTTACTTCATCCATCGCTACTAATTCAAGCGATCTAGCCTAAAGTTTAATTTCTCTAACATTCCTGCCCACTTATATTTTTCTCTTCTCATTACAAATGATATTCGAATATATCTCAGGAATTGGTGATTGTCAAATCAATTAACGATATTACCTATTATGTGTAGTTAGGAAGTAGAGTAAGGTTTCGACCTTATACTTTATAGTGCATATATATAATGATACCCAAAATTCCATATTTCAATCATTTGAAATATGGTCTTTAATACTTCCACTATTTGATAAACTTCAGCGTAGCAACTATAAATATAGCTTTACTTCAATTGGTAAAAAAACCCGACAACTCTTTTGAATTGTCGGGTAGGTCCTAGTACTTCCGTAAAAAACTTGGTTTCGTTTGATACCATTCGTCGCTAATTATATGGTGACAGACTGAAATAATTCGCTCTATAACCTGTGTATAGTTTGCTAATATGCGAATCGTGAAGCCGGGAACAGCAAGCTTGGATAATCCAAATGCAAACTCCCCATCTTCTCGTTGAATCGCCTCATACAATCGATCCAATAGAGCATCACTCGTTTTTTCACCAACGACAATTAACGAACCTAAATGTGTGTATCCTTCCATAAAGCCTAACGCATTCATATCTTGTGATGCCGGATGGAGTTTAATATGGTCAAAAGCAACAAGCTGATCATCCATATAAATCTCTGTTTTCAAACGAAGCATGTCGTAACTGAATTTCTCACCATCCGGCGACCAGCCGGGAGTCAATATATCGGAATACAGCAAGGTCGCCCCTTTTTCCATATATATACTATTTTTCTGATAACAACTAGCATCTTTGTATGCAATCAGTGCATCCGGTAAGTACTCTAGATAACTGTCTTTTTTCATACGAAAAATCGTCTCTTGGTACGCTGGCTTGGTTGGTGTTCTATATACTTTCGTCGACGACTGAGTCGTTAGCGTCAGCATCGCCCCTTCACCAAGCGTGACTTTCATTTGATACCGATCTCCATCTAAATAGCCACCGCCAGGATTCAATAAATAATAGCATGGATAACTGTTCTTATTGAAATAGACAGGACGCATCACTTTAAATGCGCCTTGGAAGTAGACAGTTTTCGCCACGGAGCGGCCTAGCCGATTTTCCATGACGAGGTCAAGAACGCCTGTCCATTCAGACATCTTGTCCTAGTCCTTTTAATAAAGCATGTTTTCTGACCCACTCTACCACTTCATCTAGTCCTTGATCGTCTTTTAAATTGGTGAAAAAGAACGGTTTCTTTCCTCTAAATATCTTTGTGTCAGATTCCATTACCTCAAGTCTTGCGCCGACATATGGGGCTAAGTCTGTTTTATTAATAATAAATAAATCAGACTTAATCATTCCTTGCCCACCTTTACGTGGGATTTTTTCACCTTGCGCCACGTCAATTATATAAATGGAAAAGTCAACGAGTTCCGGACTGAATGTGGCTGCTAGGTTATCCCCGCCACTTTCTACAAAAATCAGCTCAACATCGGGATGTTTTTCCTTCAATTCATTAATTGCCGCGAAGTTCATCGATGCATCTTCACGAATTGCCGTATGTGGACAACCTCCTGTTTCTACTCCGACAATGCGGTCTTCTGGAAGAATACCGTTCGCAACTAAAAACTTGGCATCTTCTTTCGTATATATATCATTAGTAATAACCGCCATACTTACTTCGCCCTCTAAAGCGCGTGTAATCTTTTCGACCAGCATAGTTTTTCCTGCACCAACTGGTCCGCCAACACCTATTTTAATTGGTCCCATTCTAAGCACATCCTTAATATCAATTTCATTGCGTTCATTATGAACTAAAAATACGTATGCCAACACGTTCGTGCTGCATTTGTGAAAGCTCGAGTCCTGGAGATACGATACCAAACTCTTCTTGATCTAACTCCATTATTTTGTCTGTTGTTTGTTGAAGTTGTTGTTGAAACGTGTATATAATCTTCTGTCCAGCAGTTTGTCCAAGCGGGATAGCCCGCACGGCATTTTGCACAAGACTAACAACCGTCGAGTATAAATAATATAGAATTGTTGTATTCTTTTCGACTTGAAGGTGATGTCCAATCATTGTAAATACAATAGCCGGATGGCCAAAAGCTTCTTTGTCCTGAATTTTCTGCGCGTAAATAGATAACATCGGTATATTGTAAATGGATTTTGCAATGTCTAACATCCGATCTCCCATGCGCTGAGTACCATCACGTGATTCGCGGGCGAGATTCTGCACAGTCAATATGCGATCCAATTCCCAAATCTTATCAAAACCTTCCTTATCCAATGCATCATAAACAAGTCTTACAGCCAAGCCGTCTGCATAAGCAAGTTGTTCATGCACATAGACATGTAGCCATTCGGAAAACGTATTGGCGTCTGTAACCTTGTCCTTCTGAATATATGTCTCCAGTCCGAATGATTGGCTAAAAGAGCCGATCGGGAAACTGGAATCGCATAGCTGCAGCAAGGATAGTGCATGATTAGTCATGGCTATGTCCGATATGACGGAAAGCCTTGGCTACTTTTCGTTCTTCTCGCTTAAATGGAATACCCATTTCTTTCAACAAATCCTCAACTAAATAATCATATTGCACGAGCATATCTTCATCCTCAAACTGCGCAGGCAAATGTCGATTGCCTAGCTGATGAGCAATCGTCCCCATTTCAAGCATCGTGCGTGGGCTAATAATAATTAAATCATCTGAAAGCACATCAATCAGAATGATATTCTTATCATCCATAAACAGAATATCTCCCGCTTCTAAATCACGTGGGTTTTTTAATCGAATGCCAATTTCACGTCCATGATCAGTTTCCACGCGTTGAATTCTTTTCATTAAGTGTGCACTTTCTAAGTACACTTTCTCTTTATGACGGCTTTCATACTCACTTGGATCTAAATCCCTAACATTCATTAAAACTTTTTCTACAATCATTTTCTTCACCTCAGAATAAGAAATAGCGTTGCCCCATTGGCACTACGTCAATCGGATCGCATGTAATCAGTTTTCCATCAATTTTCACTTCGTACGTTTGTGGATCCACATCAATATGTGGTGTCGCTGCATTTAACTTCATATCTTTTTTCGTCAGATTGCGTATATTACGGACAGGCAGCACTACTTTATCAAGTCCTAGCTTCTCTTTTATTCCTTGATCATAGGCAATTTGCGAAACAAACGTAATGGAACTTTGAGACAATGCCTTACCGAGCGTTGCATACATCGGACGATAAATCATCGGCTGCGGTGTCGGAATCGTTGCATTGGCATCACCCATTAAGCTATAGACTGCCATACCACTTTTCAAAATCATTTCCGGTTTAACCCCAAAGAATTTCGGATCCCATAGTACAAGATCGGCCATTTTTCCAACTTCAATTGAACCGATATATTCCGATATACCATGAGCAATGGCTGGATTAATCGTATATTTAGCGACATAGCGCTTTACTCGATTATTATCTGAATGCTCACTATCGCCTTCCATAACTCCAAGTTGCTTTTTCATTTTGTGAGCTACTTGCCATGTACGAAGTGCAACTTCACCGATACGGCCCATTGCCTGAGAATCGGAGCTTGTCATACTAAAGACACCTAAGTCTTGTAAGACATCTTCTGCTGCAATCGTTTCATTGCGAATGCGTGAATCTGCAAATGCGATATCTTCAGGCACTGAAGGGTTTAAGTTATGAGCAACCATTACCATATCCAAATGCTCGTCAATTGTGTTAATCGTATACGGCAATGTCGGATTCGTAGAAGCAGGCAACACATTCATCATACCAGCAGATTTAATTAAATCTGGAGCGTGTCCGCCACCCGCACCTTCTGTATGGTACATATGGATACCGCGACCATCAATCGCCTTGATCGTATCTTCAAAAAATCCGGATTCGTTTAATGTATCCGCGTGAAGAGCGACTTGCACGTCATATTCATCCGCAATCCGTAATGCATGATCGAGAACGGACGGTGTCGCACCCCAATCTTCATGAACTTTCAAACCAATTGCACCTGCAATTATTTGTTCCGCTAAAGGAGCTCCCGCTGCTGCATGCCCTTTACCCGTTAAACCAATATTGATCGGTTGTCCATCCAAAGCTTTCAACATAGAATGAAGATGCCAAGCACCCGGTGTGGCTGTCGTAGCCCGAGAACCATCTCCAGGCCCAGCTCCACCGCCGATCAGCGTCGTTGTCCCTGCAGTGAGCGCTACGTCTACTTGTGCTGGATTAATGAAATGCACGTGCGTATCAATTGCACCCGCAGTAATGATCTTACCCTCTCCCGAAATAACTTCAGTGGAAGTTCCAATAATAATGTCTACTTTGTCTTGTACAAGGGGGTTACCCGCCTTACCGATACCTGAAATTTTACCGTCTCGAATTGCTAGATCCGCTTTATATATTCCTGTGTAATCGAGCACAACCACATTTGTTATGACTGTATCCGGTACCCGTTCATCTTCTTCGCGCGTAATGAAAGGATGTTGTCCCATTCCATCACGAATAACTTTACCGCCACCGAACACAACTTCTTCTCCATATTTCGTATAATCTTTTTCAATTTGGATGAACAAATCTGTATCTGCTAGTCGGACAGAGTCTCCGGTTGTCGGTCCATACATTTGAGCATATTGCTCTCTATCCATTTTAAAACTCATTTTGCATTCCCGCCTTCCAATGCTCCGTCTACTTTATTATGGAATCCATAAACTTTTCTTTCTCCAGCATAGTCAATTAGCTGCACTTCTTTCTCATCACCTGGTTCAAAACGAACAGCAGCGCCTGCGGGTATATTGAGACGTTTACCGTATGTCACTTCCCGATCAAACTTTAATGCATTATTCACTTCATAAAAATGGTAATGGGAACCGATTTGAATAGGTCTGTCGCCATGATTAATAACTTGCACATGTATACTTTCAGCACCTGCATTACAAATGATCGGTTCTTCTTTTAAAAAATATTCGCCTGGTATCATCGTTACGTCCCCTTTCCTATTTATACATCTTTTATCTGATTGGATTATGCACTGTGACTAACTTCGTCCCATCAGGGAACGTTGCTTCTACTTGAATATCATCAATCATTTCTGGAATACCATCCATTACATCTTCACGAGATAAAATCGTCGCGCCATAAGCCATGAGTTCTGCAACTGTTTTGCCGTCTCTGGCGCCTTCCAATACCTCATATGTAATAAGAGCCATAGCTTCTGGGTGATTCAATTTAAGTCCCCGATCCTTTCGTCTTCTGGCAAGATCTGCCGCAACAACGATCATTAACTTATCAATTTCACGCGGTAGTAATCGCATTGTTCAACCTCCTAAAATAATATAATATACTGCAGCAATACTCTTTTCTTCATACGAATTAAGCTATAGAATATTCTATAAAATGAAAATTCCCACATTGGCCTACTATAATCTTTCAATCGATCTTCAGGTTTTTTTATCCATATCATTCGATTGAACTAAAACACCTATAAATATATAAGTTCAACTTGTCACAGTTTACCCAAATGCTATTTAGCATAAACGTTGACCGCGTAACACTTCACAGATAAAACTATTATAAGCGGCAGGAATAATTTTTCTGTTAAGATGTCACTAATTTTGAATCATATGATATGGTAACAAGATTATTATAAAATGGTCTACTCGCAGTTGATTCATTAATGACTCATAACATCAGGGGTTGATCTGTGAGCCTCTCAAATAGCTAATACAACTGGAAATGAAGGGTGGTCTATTTTCTTAAGTAAAATGTTTTGGAAAGTAATTTGGAGTTACTGCTACTAATTTATTGTACAGTTTCTCGGTGAAGATTCAAGTGTTCCCGCTTACATAAGGGGTTGGCAAGATATCTACACATAAAAGTACAACTAATGCTAAACATAAAAAAGCCCTCCTCATAAAATAATGAGAAGAGCTTTTGAAAATATAAATTAACGCTTTGAGAACTGTGGAGCACGACGAGCGCCGCGAAGACCTGGTTTCTTACGTTCCTTCATACGTGGATCACGTGTTAGGAATCCTGCTGATTTAAGTGCTGCACGGAAATCAGGATCTACAGTAAGCAATGCACGAGCTACGCCGTGACGGATTGCGCCTGCTTGACCAGTGTAACCTCCACCGTTAACGTTAACGTGGATATCGTAGCTTCCAAGTGTTTCCGTTGTAACTAGTGGTTGTTTAATGATTTCACGAAGTGTTTCGAATGGTACGTAGTCCTCTACGTCACGATTATTGACGACAATTTTGCCTTCGCCAGGAATTAGACGTACACGAGCTACTGAGCTTTTACGACGGCCAGTGCCGATATATTGTACTTGTGCCAAGTGGGTTTCCTCCTCTTAATTAACCGCGAAGCTCAAAAGCTTCTGGTTTTTGTGCTGCATGCTGATGTTCAGGACCAGCAAATACGTGTAATTTCTTGATTGTTTGACGACCTAGAGGACCGTTTGGAAGCATTCCTTTAATCGCAAGTTCAAGCATTTTCACAGGGTAGTTAGTACGCATTTCAAGAGCAGTACGTGACTTGATGCTACCTGTGTAACCAGAGTGACGGTAGTACATTTTATCTTTTAACTTGTTACCAGTCAATTGGATTTTTTCAGCGTTGATGATGATCACGTGATCACCTGTATCAACATGTGGTGTAAACGTTGGTTTATGTTTACCGCGTAAAAGAGTTGCAACTTCTGAAGCAAGACGACCAAGCGTTTGTCCTTCAGCGTCGACAACTAGCCATTTACGTTCGACTTCGTGACCTTTAGCCATGAATGTTGTGCGCATATTGTGTATCCTCCTAAAATATCAAATCTGTTCCCTTGTTTTCTCTATCCCTAAACACAAATAAACTTCCGGGGCTTGTTTGTGGGGTTATTGAAATACCATTTATCATGTTATCCTTTATTGTCCATAAAGTCAAGCGTTTTTATGAATACGCCAGGATTAGTTGCCATGAGCTTAATAGGTGACCTCTAGTAAGTACAAACCGTGTGCTGCCGCTGTCTTCCCTGCCCTTTGACGATCTTTCGCCTCGAGAATTTTCTGGATATCTTCCGGCTCGTCCCAACCGATGCCTACCGCCAGCAAAGCACCAGCAATTGTTCTCACCATATTGTAAAGAAACCCATCACCTTCTACTTCAAGAATCAGCTCATCCTGATACCGTTCAATTGTCAGCTTTCGGATTGTGCGAACTTTATTCGAAGTAGCAGTCTTCGCCGAACAGAAACTGGTGAAGTCATGTGTACCGATCAAATAAGCAGCTCCTGCATTCATTCGTTCCACATCTGGATTCCATCTACCTAAATGAACAGCGAAGTTGCGTTCAAATGGACTTTGCAATTCCCCATACGACCATTTATAGCGATACGTCTTTCCTTTTGCACCATAGCGTGCGTGGAAGTCTTCAGATGTCTGTTCAACAGCCGTAATACGTACATCTTTAGGCAACAGCACATTCAAAGCCATTAGCCAGCGATCGCCTAAATCAAGTGGCGTATCGAAATGGATGACCTGACCTAATGCATGCACGCCGGCGTCGGTGCGTCCACTCGCCACAGCGTGTGAAGTTGGATTCTTATGCAATTTAACAAGCGCCTTATCGATTTCGGCTTGAACTGTCCGCATGCCTGGTTGGGATTGATAGCCAGCAAAATTCGTTCCATCATACGCAACAGTTGCTTTCATTCGTTTCAAATTATTCACTTCCTTACCCACAGCAATACACCCACCAAGATTACAAATGCGATCAAGACAGCTGTATCTCTCATTTGCCACGATAGCTGGCGGAATCTCGTACGGCCTTCCCCACCACGGTAGCCGCGTACTTCCATTGCCACTGCTAAATCTTCTGCGCGTTTAAAGGCACTGACAAATAACGGCACGAGTAACGGAATGACGGCCTGGACTCGTTCTTTAATCGAACCGCTGCTTAAATCTGATCCTCTTGCAAGCTGGGCTTTTAAAATCTTATCCGTTTCATCCATAAGAGTTGGGATGAAACGGAGCGAAATGGACATCATCAATGCAAGTTCATGCACCGGTAACTTCAACTTTTTAAAAGGGTTGAGCAATGTCTCTAATCCATCTGTGATCGAAATTGGTGAAGTGGTCAATGTTAATACTGTCGTAATCAACACAAGTACTAGGAATCGGATAGATATAAAAATACCCATTCGCAGTCCCTCTTCATAAATTTTGATAAACTTCCATTCAAATATGATGGGCCCTTCACGCGTAAAGAAGATATGTAAGAGGAGAGTGAAAATAATCAAAAAGATGACCGGTTTTAATCCATTGACCAAAAAGTAGGGTCTAATTCTTGCGAGTGCGATGACAAATGCTGTAAAGACTAGCAATATTGCATAAGATACAACATTGTTCGCTAAGAACACCGCTACTACAAATAAAAAGACAAAGAGTAACTTCGAACGCGGATCCATTCGGTGCACAATAGACGTCCCTGGAATAAAACGACCAATAATCATTTTCTCTAACATGGCCGTTCCTCTTTTCTTGCAATGACTTTCGCTAGTTCATTTGCCAGTATGTCTTCAGTAAGCGCAATTTGATCAAAACGTTGTCCACTCATCTTTTCGATCTCACGCTGAAAACGTATCGAACGCGGTACACTGAGTCGAAATGAATGAAGTTCCTCTTCTTGACTGAATATCTCTTCAGGTGTTCCTTCCATAACCGACGTTCCCTCATGCATCACAAGAATTCTATCGCTGTATCGTGCGGCATCTTCCATACTATGGGTAACAAGAATGGTCGTCAGGTTTTCGGTCTCATGCAGATGATAAAACAGCTCCATGATTTCTTTACGCCCTTTAGGATCAAGTCCCGCTGTTGGCTCGTCAAGGACTAGAACAGACGGTTTGAATGCTAGGACACCCGCAATCGCCACACGCCGCATTTGGCCGCCTGACAGCTCAAAAGGAGACTTCTGAAGCACATCATCCGGCAAACCTAAAAGTTTGACGAGTTCATGCGCTCGAGCTCTTGCTATCTCTTTCGGCACACCAAAATTTATAGGACCGAACATAATATCTTTCTCAACTGTTTCTTCAAATAACTGATGTTCAGGGAACTGAAACACAATTCCTACTTGATGCCGAACTTCCTTCATTTGTTTACCTTTTGTTTGAGCTGTAATTTTAGTATTGCCTATCATGACGGTACCTTCAGATGGCTTTAATAATCCATTCAAATGAAGCAATAATGTAGATTTACCAGAGCCTGTATGACCAATGATCGACGTATATGAGCCTGAAGGGATTGTAGCTGTCACATCCTGCAAGGCTCGTTTCTCAAACGGTGAATCTTTAGCATATAAGTAACCTACTTGCTGAAGTGAAATGTCCACAATTCATTCACCAACTCTTCTTCTGTCATATGATTACCTTGCAATTCTACACCAGCTGTTCTCAATAGCTCTGAAACACGCAGAGCGAACGGTAAGTCGAGGCCGACCTTTTCAAGTTCAGTTCCTTGCTGAAAGATCTCTTGCGGTGTACCGATCATTAAGACTTGTCCTTCATTCATAACCAAAATCCGATCTGCTAATAACACTTCTTCTAAGTCGTGGGTAATCGACAACACAGTCAAGCCTATTTCAGAACGTAACTTCTTAACAATTTCTATTACTTCTTCACGTCCATGGGGATCCAACATAGAAGTAGCTTCATCTAAAATAAGCAACTCAGGTTGCAAAGCCAATGCGCCTGCAATGGCCACACGTTGTTTCTGGCCCCCTGAGAGATGATGGGGTTCATGATTGATGTAATCCGTCATCTTCACTTGCTCTAGGGCCTCGTGGACTCGTTTAACCATCACGTCATACGGCACGCCATTGTTTTCCAGTGCAAACGCCACATCATCCTGTACCGTTGAGCCGACGAATTGGTTATCGGGATTTTGAAAGACGATCCCCATGCGCGAACGGGTTTCCCAAAGATTGTTTTCAGAAAGTCGTTCTAAAAAGAGATTCACATCACCTGAAGAAGGAAACATCAAGCCGATCAACAGCTTCGCCAGCGTGGACTTGCCAGAACCATTATGTCCTACAACTGCCAACCATTCTCCTTCATACAAAGTGAAAGACACATCCTGTAATGCTTTACTTGGGATATGTGAAGAATCCTCTTCTTCCATATCGTAAGAAAACTCTACGTGATGCATCGACGCAATTTCCTTCATTCAGGCTCCTCCTCTTAAATGTATTATTTGATAAGTATATCGTATGTATAGAACTATTCTTATGTATAAAAAAAAAGCGCGTACCTCATCTAAGGAATGCGCCTTTGAAAACGAAAATGCCGGTTGCTCATGCCGACATCTCAGATGAGGTACGTAGAGCTAGACCAGTCGATTGCTCGCGGATCATAACACTCAGCTTTTATGTCGTATAAATCTCGTATTTGTAATAAGAGGGTGTGCTGTGCGTGACAGACACACCCTCGAAGTGTTGGAATTACACCAATTCGATAATAACTACTGGTGCGCCATCGCCACGGCGAGGTCCCATTTTCATTATACGTGTATAACCGCCTTGGCGATCTGCATAACGTGGTCCAATTGTATCGAAAAGTTTTTGAAGTGCAAACACTGTTGCTTCTTCGCCCTCTTCGTTTTCAACAACCACTGTTTCACGACGAATGTATTCAGCCGCTTGACGACGTGCATGAAGATCTCCACGTTTTCCAAGAGTGATCATCTTTTCAACTACTTTACGCAATTCTTTCGCACGCGTTTCAGTTGTCTGGATGCGCTCATGAATGATTAGATCAGTCGTTAGGTCGCGAAGCATTGCTTTACGTTGTGAACTTGTGCGTCCAAGTTTTCTGTATCCCATTTGAAGTTACCCTCCTTCAATATATGTCAGTTATTCTTCAGAGCGTAACTCAAGGTTTAGCTCATCCAATTTAGCCTTCACTTCTTCAAGTGATTTACGGCCTAAGTTTCGCACTTTCATCATTTCGTCTTCAGACTTGTTAGCAAGTTCTAAAACCGTATTGATGCCTGCACGCTTCAAGCAGTTATAAGATCGGACAGAAAGGTCTAGTTCTTCAATTGTCATTTCCAGAACCTTCTCTTTTTGGTCTTCTTCTTTTTCTACCATGATTTCTGCAGTTTGTGCTTCGTCAGTCATACCAACGAATATATTCAAATGCTCTGTAAGAATTTTAGCTCCAAGTGATACTGCCTCTTTAGGACCAATGCTTCCATCTGTCCATACATCGAGTGTCAACTTATCAAAGTTGGTACTTTGTCCGACGCGAGTGTTTTCTACTTGGAAGTTAACGCGTGATACAGGAGTGTAAATCGAGTCAATTGGAATCACACCAATTGCTAGATCCTCACGTTTGTTTTGATCGGAAGGAACATATCCGCGTCCACGTACAGCATACATACGCATACGTAAATGTCCATTTTTACCGAGAGTAGCAATCGGGAGATCTGGATTTAATACTTCAACATCACTATCATGTGTGATGTCTGCAGCCGTCACGACGCCTTCACCTTTCACATCGATCTCAATAACTTTCTCATCATCTGAGTAAATTTTGAGAGCTAGCTTCTTCACATTCAAAATAACTGTAGATACGTCTTCGACGACACCTTCAATTGTAGAGAATTCATGAAGTACACCATCGATTTGAATAGATGTCACAGCAGCTCCTGGTAATGAAGACAAGAGAATGCGGCGCAAGGAATTCCCTAAGGTATTTCCGTATCCACGCTCTAGTGGCTCGATAATAAACTTACCGAACTGTGAATCTTCACCGATCGTTACTGTTTCAATCTTTGGTTTCTCAATCTCGATCATTTAATTACCCTCCTCAAAACGTCTCTATATTGGTTTAACCTTATTGAATTCACTGATAATAGATATCCTATTTCAACAGTATTAACAAAAATTGTCTTTCTTAATCCAATAGATTCAAACCGATTATACGCGACGACGTTTTGGCGGGCGACAACCATTGTGCGGAACCGGAGTTACGTCTCTGATTGCAGTAACTTCAAGACCAGCAGCTTGTAGTGAACGGATAGCCGCTTCACGACCAGCACCAGGGCCTTTAACTGTTACTTCCAATGATTTCAAACCATGTTCCATTGCTGTTTTTGCTGCAGTTTCAGCAGCCATTTGTGCAGCAAATGGAGTGGACTTACGGGAACCTCTAAAGCCAAGTGCACCAGCGCTAGACCATGAAAGTGCATTACCGTGGCTATCCGTGATAGTTACGATAGTGTTGTTGAACGTTGAACGGATATGTGCAATACCAGTCTCAATATTCTTTTTTACACGACGTTTACGAGTTTGTTGTTTACGTGCCATGTTGGAAAGAACCCTCCTTTACCTATTATTTTTTCTTGTTAGCCATTGTGCGTTTAGGACCCTTACGCGTACGTGCATTGTTTTTCGTGTTTTGTCCACGAACAGGCAATCCACGACGGTGACGGATTCCACGGTTACTACCGATTTCCATCAAACGCTTGATATTTAGAGAAGTTTCACGACGAAGATCTCCTTCTACTTTCAAGCCGTCAATTTGTTCACGAATCTTATCAAGTTCAGCGTCAGTTAAATCACGAACGCGAGTTTCTTGAGAAATGTCAGCTGCATTCAAAATTGATTGTGCAGTTGTTTTACCAATACCGAATATATATGTCAATGAAATGACAACGCGCTTATCGCGCGGAACGTCTACACCAGCAATACGTGCCATATAAGTTGTGCACCTCCTTGTGTTTTAGCCTTGTCTTTGTTTGTGCTTTGGATTTTCACAGATTACCATTACTCGGCCGCGTCTACGAATAACTTTACATTTTTCGCAGATCGGTTTTACAGATGGTCTTACTTTCATCCTACCCAACCTCCTTCAATATTTCGGGAGTGCAAAAGTTTATTTGAAACGGTATGTGATACGACCACGTGTTAAATCGTAAGGTGAAAGTTCCAATGTCACCTTGTCGCCTGGCAGAATACGAATAAAGTGCATACGAATTTTACCTGACACGTGTGCAAGCACAGTATGTCCGTTTTCTAACTCCACTTTAAACATCGCATTCGGCAACGTTTCAAGAACAGTTCCTTCTACCTCAATTACGTCGTCCTTCGCCATCAATCCTGTCTCCCTTCTATATCCAATAAAGGCTTTCACCATCGAGCGGCATCAGTCGCCTTCATAAGGCTTCCTTCAACATATGTCCAGTTAGCATGAGTGATGTTCGAAAGACGTCTGCCACATTTCGCTGTTTCGCATAATTTGCGAATGAGATCCTTTATTGTTCTCGTAGCAGTGCCAATTATATATTATACTGCCAATGACAATATAATGCATGCAGGGACTACTGAGCAATAAATGAAATGCTCTCATTTATCTTATAACAGGAACTTAACGCTTTTGCAGTTCGTTTTCATCCATTACTTTCCGAACAATGATGAAGATGTGCCCGAAAAGGATTGATTACTTTTGATCTTGTTGCAAAACTGCATCCAAGTCCTTGAATACAAGATTAATGTCTTGTTGACCATTAATTTTAGTCAATACACCTTTTTCGCCATAAAAGTCGAGTAAAGGAGCTGTCTGATTCATATTTACTTCCAGACGATTCATGACAGTGTCCGGATTATCGTCCGCGCGCTGGTAAAGTTCGCCGCCATCTTTATCACATACGTCTTCTACCTTTGGCGGGTTGAAGATCAAGTGATACGATGTGCCACATACTTTACAAATACGACGGCCAGATAATCTTGCAACTAATTCATCCGTATCGACTTCGATGTCCAATACGTACTCAATGCTTTTTCCTAGATCCTTAAGTAAAGCATCAAGTGCTTCAGCTTGAGGAACTGTCCTAGGGAAACCATCAAGTAAGAATCCATTGTCACAATCCGGTTTGCTTAGTCGCTCACGTACGATACCAATAGTAACCTCATCAGGAACTAATGCTCCTTGATCCATGAACGATTTTGCTTTAACTCCAAGTTCCGTGCCATCTTTGATGGCAGCACGGAACATATCGCCTGTAGAAATATGAGGGATTCCGTACTTCTCGACAATTTTGTCTGCTTGTGTACCTTTACCAGCACCAGGCAGACCCATTAATACGATATTCATACGTCCTTGCCCTCCGTTTGTTTACAATAGGTCAGGCTATTGCTTTTATTTCATAAAGCCTCTGTAATGTCTCTTCACTAATTGCGATTCCAATTGCTTCATTGATTCGAGGGCAACCCCTACTACGATGAGCAAGCTCGTTCCGCCGATTTGAGCGGATTGAGGCAGATTCGCCAAGTTGATGAAGAAGATCGGCATAACCGCTACGACAGCTAGGAAAATCGAGCCGACGAACGTTAGTCTATACAGAGTACTTGTTAAGTACTTTTGAGTGTTTGCCCCTGGACGAATTCCCGGAATATATGCACCTTGTTTTTTCAGGTTGTCTGCCATATTCTCTGGATTCACTTGAATGAATGCATAGAAATACGTAAACGCGACAATTAGTGTTACATACAAAATCATACCGATCGGATTCGTATAATCGAAGATCCGAATAATAGTTTTGGTTACACTGTTCTCACCGAAAAACGGAGCAATTTGTTGTGGCGTGATGAAGAATGCCACCGCAAAGATAACTGGAATAACACCCGCAGCATTCAATTTCAAAGGTAAGTGTGTTTGTTGACTTGCAACAGACTGATTACGTCCTGATACACGTTTCGCATATTGAATCGGAATTTTACGCAATGCTTCTTGGAAGTAAATAACTCCGACTACAATGGCTACGATTACGATCAATAGTAATACCATCGTTGCAATTCTAATAAATAGTGCATCTCCAGCGTCTTGAATTTGCGTTACATACAACTGGTTAACAGCATTCGGTATGCCGGCAACAATCCCTGCAAAGATAATGATGGAAATACCATTCCCAACACCTTTTGCAGTAATTTGTTCACCTAGCCATAGAAGGAAAGCAGTACCGGCAGTCAATACAATCGCAATTGTGATATAAGTGGATATGCTATTGTCTTGAATCAGTGTGCCGCCAAACGTTTGGTTGAAACCAAATGACATAGCAAGCGCCTGAATGAAGGCAAGAACAATCGTGAAATATCTTGTGAATTGTGCAAGTTTACGTCTTCCAACGTCCCCTTGTTTTGACCACTCAGTAAACTTTGGAACAACATCCATCTGCAAGAGCTGCACAATGATGGAAGCCGTAATGTACGGCATAATCCCCATTGCAAAGATCGAGAAGTTAGATAGTGCTCCTCCACCAAATGTGTTCAAGAATCCGATAAACTGGTTATCTGATTGTTGTAAAGCAGTTGCATCAACGTTTGGAACCGGAACAAATGTCCCTAGTCTAAACACGATGAGCACTAGGAGGGTGAAAATTATTTTAGACCGGATCTCCTTCACACGCATGAAATTAGAGATTGTCTGAAACATTATACCACCTCTGTTTGCCCGCCCGCTTTTTCAATTGCTTCTTTTGCAGAAGCGGAGAATTTGTTAGCACGTACTGTAATCTTTTTATCAAGTGTTCCGTTACCCAGAATCTTGATACCAGATTTAGCGTTACTTACAACTCCAGTTTCAATTAGCAGTTCCGGCGTTACTTCCGTGCCTTCTTCGAAACGATTTAATGTGTCAAGGTTAACGATGGCATAATCTTTACGATTGATGTTCGTGAACCCGCGCTTAGGAAGTCGTTGGAAAAGAGGAATTTGTCCACCTTCGAAACCAAGACGTACACCGCCGCCTGAACGAGAGTTTTGACCGTCATGACCTCTACCGGAAGTCTTACCAGTTCCTGATCCAATCCCACGACCAACACGTTTGCGGTTTCTGCGAGATCCCTCAGCTGGTTTTAGCTCATGTAATTTCATCTTATCGGCACCTCCTTATTGTAAAATAGTACTTAAATTTCTTTAACGTTTACTAAGTGGCTAACCTTTGTGATCATTCCACGGATAGCATCGTTGTTTTGATGCTCAACTGTTTGATTTAACTTTCGAAGGCCTAATGCTTCAATTGTTTTACGCTGTGTTGGTTTAGAACCAATAACACTTTTCGTAAGGGTGACTTCAAGTTTGTTCGTCATCGTATTTCCCCCCTTAACCTAACAGTTCTTCTACGGATTTACCACGCAATTTAGCAATATCTTCTGCGCGTTTCAAATTCTGCAACCCTTCGATTGTTGCACGTACCATGTTGATCGGTGTGCTTGATCCAAGAGATTTTGAAAGAATATCCGTGATGCCTGCGAGTTCAAGTACCGCACGGACAGGTCCACCTGCGATAACACCAGTACCCGGAGCAGCTGGTTTGATCAGGATTTGTCCTGCACCAAAGTGTCCGATTACTTCATGTGGAGTTGTACCTTTGACCATTGGCACTACAATCAAGTTTTTCTTCGCATCTTCAATTGCTTTACGGATTGCATCTGGAACTTCTTGTGCTTTACCAGTACCAAAACCGACACGACCGTTTTTATCTCCGACTACGACAAGTGCAGTAAAGCGGAAACGACGTCCACCTTTTACAACTTTCGCAACGCGGTTGATCGTTACTACGCGTTCTTCGAACTCACTTTTGTTCTGATCATTACGACGCATGAAATATGTCCCTCCCTCTTAATTAAAATTCCAGACCATTTTCGCGTGCAGCGTCAGCTAATGCTTTTACACGGCCGTGGAAAAGATATCCGCCGCGGTCGAAAACTACCGCTTTGACGTCTTTTTCAACAGCTTTCTTTGCAATAAGCTCGCCGACTTTAGCTGCTGATTCAGTGTTACCTGTAGATCCAGCCTCAACTTCTTTATCTCTTGTAGAAGCGCTAACGATTGTTAAACCATTCAAGTCATCAATCAATTGTGCATAGATATGCTTGTTTGAACGATAAACGTTTAGACGTGGACGCTCTGCAGTTCCGCTGATTTTCGTACGCACACGTGCGTGACGCTTTTTACGGACAGCGTTTTTATCTTGTTTTGTGATCATCGGAGTCACTCCTTCCAAATACCTCAAGCGGTATTATTTACCTGTTTTACCTTCTTTACGACGAACGATTTCGCCTTCATAACGAATACCTTTACCTTTATACGGCTCTGGTGGACGTACTTGACGGATGTTAGAAGCAAGAGCACCTACGTGTTCTTTGTTGTATCCGCGAACGATAATTTTCGTATTCGCTGGAACTTCAACTTCTACACCTTCTTCTGGTGTGAATTCAACTGGGTGTGAATAACCTACGTTCAATACAAGTTTCTTCCCTTGCATAGAAGCACGGTATCCAACCCCAACTAAATCAAGCTTACGTTCAAATCCTTCAGATACTCCCACAACCATGTTGTTAAGTACAGAGCGTGTAGTACCGTGGATTGAACGGTGATCTTTAGAATCAGAAGGGCGTGTCAATGTGATGACCTTGCCTTCCATGTTGATCGTAATTTCTTTATCTAATTGTCTCGAAAGCTCACCTTTCGGACCTTTAACAGTTGCGAAGTTGTCATCTGAAATTGTTACAGTAACGTTTTCAGGAACTTCGATCTGACGATTACCAATACGGGACATTCTATTGCACCTCCATTCAATTGTAGCTAATTACCAAACGTAAGCGACTACTTCTCCGCCAACTTGTTTAGCGCGGGCTTCTTTGTCTGTTAATACACCATTTGATGTAGAAACTAGTGCAACACCTAAGCCGTTAAGTACTTTAGGAACTTCATTTGATTTCGCATATACACGAAGTCCTGGTTTAGAAATACGTTTCAAGCCATTGATAACGCGTTCGTTATCCTGACCGTATTTTAGGAAAATGCGGATGATGCCTTGTTTGTTATCTTCCACGTATTCCACATCACGAACGAAACCTTCTCGTTTTAAGATCTCGGCGATTTCTTTCTTTACGTTTGAAGCAGGTACCTCAAGCTTCTCGTGGCGAACCATGTTCGCATTACGGATGCGTGTAAGCATATCTGCAATCGGATCACTCATTGTCATTTGAATTAACCTCCTTCCCTAATTAGGGGTTTACCAGCTGGCTTTTTTAACGCCAGGAAGTTGTCCCTTGTATGCAAGTTCGCGGAAACAAATACGGCAAAGTTTAAATTTGCGATATACTGAATGTGGACGACCACAACGTTCGCAGCGTGTATATTCTTGTACTTTGTACTTTGGCGTACGTTTCTGTTTAGCGATCATAGATTTCTTAGCCACGTTTTCGCCTCCCTATTATTTTACTTTTGGAACGGCATGCCACACTGTGCAAGCAACTCACGTGCTTCTTCATCAGTGTTAGCTGTCGTCACGATGACGATATCCATCCCACGTACTTTTGATACTTTATCGAAGTCAATTTCAGGGAAAATAAGTTGCTCTTTCACTCCAAGAGTGTAGTTACCGCGACCGTCAAACGCTTTTTTAGAAACGCCACGGAAGTCACGTACACGTGGTAATGAGATTGTAACTAATTTATCGAGGAACTCATACATGCGTTCACCGCGAAGCGTTACTTTTGCTCCGATCGGCATTCCTTCACGTAAACGGAATCCTGCGATAGATTTTTTCGCTTTAGTAATGACTGGTTTTTGACCTGAAATAGTTGCAAGATCCTCAACAGCTGCATCAAGTGCTTTTGTATTTTGGACAGCATCACCAACACCCATGTTGATAACGATTTTATCTACTTTAGGAACCTGCATAACAGATGTATATTCAAACTTGCTCATTAGAGCAGGTGTGATTTCTTTAGAAAACTTCTCTTTCAAACGACTCATCAGTCGGACCTCCTTTCATGCAATACTTACTTATCCAATGATTCACCGGATTTTTTTGCAATACGTACTTTTTTACCGTCTTCCACTTTGTAACCTACACGAGTCGGCTCGCCTGTTTTAGGATCGATTACCATCACGTTTGAGACGTGGATTGTAGACTCTTGGCTTACAATTCCGCCCTGTGGGTTTTCTTGGTTCGGCTTTGTGTGTTTCTTGACGATATTAATACCTTCAACTAGCACACGGTCTTTTTTCGGATAAGCTGTTAGGATCACACCTGTTTTACCTTTATCTTTACCAGAGATCACCATTACTTTGTCGCCTTTTTTAACGTGCATTTATCGCACCTCCTTGACTGGCTCTGTCATTAGAATTAAAGAACTTCTGGAGCAAGTGAAATGATTTTCATGAAGTTGTTGTCGCGTAGTTCGCGAGCAACTGGTCCGAAAATACGAGTTCCACGTGGCCCTTTATCATCACGGATAATAACGCAAGCATTCTCATCGAATGTAATGTATGAACCGTCTTTACGACGAACTCCACTTTTCGTGCGAACGATGACCGCTTTAACAACGTCACCCTTCTTAACAACGCCACCTGGTGTTGCTTTCTTAACTGTAACAACAACTACATCACCGATGTTAGCTACTTTACGACCTGATCCACCTAGTACTTTAATTGTTAGTACTTCACGTGCACCAGAGTTGTCAGCAACTTTCATTCTACTTTCCTGTTGAATCATCGAGGTTACCTCCTTCCAAAATCTGAGTTAAAAACCTATTAGATGATGATCGCTTTTTCAACGACTTCTAGAAGACGGAAACGCTTAGTTGCTGATAATGGACGAGTTTCCATAATACGAACAACATCGCCGATTTTAGCTTCGTTTAGCTCATCATGAACTTTAAGTTTCTTAGAATACTTTACACGTTTACCGTATAAAGAGTGTTTTTTGTATGTCTCTACCATTACCGTAACAGTTTTATCCATTTTGTCGGAAACTACACGGCCTGTGTATGTTTTGCGCTGATTACGTTCAGTCATGGCTGCAACCTCCTTCATCAGTTATTTGCACTGATTTCTCTTTGTCGTATTACAGTTTTCATGCGCGCAATCGATTTGCGTACTTCACGGATGCGTGCAGTGTTTTCTAATTGACCTGTCGCTAACTGGAAACGAAGGTTGAAAAGCTCTTCTTTAAGTGATTTCACTTTTTGCTCGATCTCTGCAGTTGTTAAGTCACGAATTTCATTAGCTTTCATTAGACTCACCACCAATTTCTTGTCGTTTTACAAACTTGCTTGTAACAGGAAGTTTGTGCGATGCGAGTCTAAGTGCCTCACGAGCAACCTCTTCTGAAACACCTGCAATTTCGAACATTACTCTACCAGGTTTCACAACTGCAACCCAGCCTTCTACAGCACCTTTACCGGAACCCATCCGGACTTCAAGAGGCTTTTTAGTATATGGTTTGTGTGGGAAAATATTGATCCACACTTTACCGCCACGTTTCATATAACGAGTCATAGCGATACGAGAAGATTCAATCTGACGGTTAGTGATCCAACCTGATTCTAGAGCTTGAAGACCAAACTCACCAAACTGGACAGTAGCGCCACCTTTAGTTTCACCACGCATTTTACCACGGAATACACGACGATGTTTAACACGTTTAGGCATTAACATATTATTTGCCTCCTTCCCCAGAGTTCTTCTTAACTTTTACTGGAAGGACTTCACCACGATAAATCCATACCTTTACGCCAAGCTTACCATAAGTAGTATCAGCTTCAGCATGTGCATAATCTATGTCTGCACGTAATGTATGAAGAGGGACAGTTCCTTCACTATAGTGTTCTGCACGAGCGATGTCAGCACCGCCGAGACGACCAGACACTTGTGTTTTAATTCCTTTTGCACCAGAGCGAATTGTACGTTGGATCGCTTGTTTCTGAGCACGACGGAATGATACACGACTTTCTAATTGACGAGCAATTGATTCAGCTACTAGTTTAGCATCTAAATCAGCACGTTTGATTTCTACGATGTTGATGTGTGCACGCTTGCCTGTGATTTCGTTAAGTTGCTTACGAAGAGTTTCTACTTCGGAACCACCTTTACCGATAACCATACCTGGCTTTGCAGTGTGGATTGTAATGTTAACACGCTTAGCAGCACGCTCGATTTCAACTTTTGAAACTGATGCTTCGATAAGACGCTTTTCGATGTATTCACGGATCTTTAAGTCTTCATGTAGTAAGGACGCATAATCTTTTTCCGCGTACCATTTTGAGTCCCAGTCACGGATGACGCCTACACGTAGTCCATTAGGATGTACTTTTTGGCCCACTGATTACCCCTCCTTCTTTTCAGATACCACTAATGTGATATGGCTTGTACGTTTGTTGATCGCACTTGCACGACCTTGTGCACGTGGACGGAAACGTTTCATTGTTGGTCCTTCGTCTACGAATACTTCACTGACGATTAAGTTCTCAGTATCCATTTCGTAGTTATGTTCAGCGTTTGCAATTGCTGATTTCAATAGTTTTTCCACGACTGGAGATGCCGCTTTAGGCGTAAGTCGTAGAATAGCCATAGCTTCACCTATATTCTTGCCGCGAATAAGATCAACGACCAAACGAACTTTGCGAGAAGCAATACGGACTGTGCGTACAGATGCTTTAGCTTGTTGCATCAGAATAACCTCCTCTCAAATTAGCGTTTTGTTTTCTTATCGTCGGCACCATGGCCTCTGTATGTGCGCGTAGGTACGAATTCACCTAGTTTGTGACCTACCATATCTTCTGTTACATAAACAGGAACGTGTTTGCGTCCATCATATACTGCGATTGTCAATCCGATGAATGTCGGGAAGATTGTTGAACGGCGTGACCAAGTTTTAATAACCTGTTTCTTTTCTGAATCTTTTTGTGCGTCAACCTTTTTTAGTAAATGGTCATCTGCAAAAGGTCCTTTTTTCAAGCTGCGGCCCATTCTGGAACCTCCTTCCGAGTATGTACTACGGTCCATCTACTGAACCGCAGTGCAATAACATTATTTTTTACGACGGCGAACGATAAGTTTATCTGATTTATTGTTCTTCGTGCGTGTCTTGAATCCAAGAGTTGGTTTACCCCAAGGAGTAACAGGACTTGGACGACCGATTGGCGTACGTCCTTCACCACCACCGTGTGGGTGATCGTTAGGGTTCATTACAGATCCACGAACAGTTGGACGTTTGCCTAACCAACGTGAACGACCTGCTTTACCAATGTTGATTAGTTCGTGTTGTTCGTTACCAACTTGACCGATTGTAGCACGGCAAGTAGAAAGGATCATACGAACTTCTCCTGATTGTAGACGGATGATGACATATTTGCCTTCACGTCCTAGTAGTTGAGCTGAAGTTCCTGCTGAACGAACTAATTGTCCGCCTTTGCCTGGTTTCATTTCAATGTTGTGAATCGTAGAACCCATAGGAATGTTCTCTAATGGTAGAGCGTTTCCTACGCGGATATCCGCATCAGGTCCTGAAACGATTGTGGAACCTACTGTCAATCCTTTAGGAGCAAGGATGTATCTTTTTTCTCCATCTGCATAATTGATTAATGCGATGTTTGCAGAACGGTTTGGATCATATTCGATCGTAGCAACGCGTCCTGGAATGCCATCTTTCCGACGTTGGAAATCGATGACACGGTATTGGCGCTTGTGTCCTCCACCTTGGTGACGAACTGTCATTCTACCTTGGTTGTTACGTCCGCCTTTACGCTTGATTGGTTCAAGCAATGATTTTTCTGGTTTGTTTACTGTGATTTCAGCAAAGTCAGAAGAAGTCATGTTACGACGTCCGTTGGAGGTAGCTTTGTACTTCTTAATCGCCATTTTGTGTTCCCTCCTTCATTTATTATGAGTTAATTACATTTCAAAAAGTTCGATATCTTTGGAATCAGTAGTTAGTGTAACAATTGCCTTACGACGCTTGTTTGTATAACCAGCATGTTTCCCCATACGCTTGAACTTACCTTTGTAGTTCATAACGTTGACTTTTTCTACTGTAACACCGAAGATTTCTTCGATAGCTTGTTTCACGTGAGTTTTGCTCGCGCGTGTATCGACTTCGAATGTATATTTTCTTAAGTCTTCCATTTGTTCAGAAGAACGCTCGGTAATGACCGGACGTTTCAGAATATCACGTGCTTCCATTAACCAAGCACCTCCTCGACTTTTTCTATTGCTGCTTTTGTCATAACAAGCTGATCATGTCCGACTAAGTCTAAAACATTGATGCCGCTTGCTGTAACAACACTGATTCCTTGAAGATTTTGAGCAGACAATGCTACTGTTTCTTCTTGGTCAGCTGTAACGAATAATGCCTTCTTTGTGATTGAAAGGTCTTCAAGCACTTTTACAAAGCTTTTCGTTTTTGGTGCATCAAATGCTAAGTTGTCCAGAACGATTAGTTCTTGAGCTGCTACTTTCGTTGAAAGAGCGGATAGAAGAGCTAAACGACGTACTTTCTTAGGCATTTTATAGCTGTAACTACGTGGTGATGGACCGAATACGATACCGCCTCCGCGCCATTGTGGTGATCTGATTGAACCTTGACGAGCACGACCTGTACCCTTTTGACGCCATGGTTTACGACCGCCGCCTGCTACTTCCGCGCGAGTTTTAACCTTGTGGTTACCCTGGCGTAAAGAAGCTTGTTGTTGAACAATTGCTTCAAATAATACTGCTTGGTTTGGCTCGATTCCGAAGATCGCATCGTTTAATTCGATGTCACCAACAGCAGAGCCTGTTTGACTTACTACAGATACTTTAGGCATTCCTGTTTCCTCCTTTCTGTTTTACTCAGTTCCCTTTGATTGCGCTTCTCACTTGTACAAGTGATTTACGTGCTCCAGGAACGTTACCTTTTACTAATATCAAGTTGCGCTCTAGATCAACTCGTACAATTTCAACGTTTTGGATCGTGATGGTTTTGCCACCCATACGTCCAGGTAGTTTTTTGCCTTTGAATACGCGTTGTGCATCAACTGCTCCAAGTGAACCTGGTGCGCGATGGAAACGTGATCCGTGAGACATTGGTCCGCGTGAGTATCCGTGACGCTTGATAACCCCTTGGAAACCTTTACCTTTTGATTTTGCTGTAATGTCTACTACTTCGCCTTCTGCGAACGTATCGACTTTGACTTCCTGACCAACTTCGTATGCACTAACGTCAGCTCCGCGAACTTCGCGAATGAAGCGCTTAGGTGCAGTGTTAGCTTTTGCAACGTGGCCTTGTTCTGGCTTGTTTGAAAGCTTTTCACGTTTATCATCAAATCCTAGTTGGATTGACTCGTAGCCGTCTGTCTCGATTGTCTTCTTTTGAAGTACAACGTTTGGAGTAGCTTCAATCACTGTTACTGGGATTAGATCGCCGTTTTCAGCAAATACTTGCGTCATTCCGACTTTTCTTCCTAAGATTCCTTTGGTCATTAGTCACACCTCCTGTAATATTGTTTAATTTATGTTTTATAGTTTAATTTCGATGTCGACGCCTGATGGTAAATCAAGCTTCATAAGTGCATCCACCGTTTGTGGTGTTGGATTCACAATATCGATTAAACGTTTGTGCGTACGCATTTCAAATTGCTCACGTGAATCTTTATATACGTGAACAGCACGCAATACCGTGTAAACTGATCTTTCAGTTGGCAACGGAATTGGACCTGAAACACTAGCTCCAGAACGTTTAGCCGTTTCAACAATCTTCTCAGCTGACTGATCGATCATTCTGTGATCGTAAGCTTTCAATCTAATACGAATCTTTTGTTTTGCCATTATTTTCCCTCCCTTTTCGCCTATTCTCTAGACAATTCTCCACGAAAATTTTCCTTACACGCGCCATGGCAAAGCGGCCGGGTGTATCGGTAACCTCTCGCTTCATCGCAGTCAAAGACCAACATTCAACATTATACATAATATAAAAGGATTGTGCAACCCTTTTGAAGAAATTAGTTTAACTTTTAATCCGTTTACTATACTAACAGCTTTCTATACGATTTGCACGTGATTTGAAGGCCACTTTAAGATTTTATTTCACTCTTATTTGCGAAGTTCTTAAAAACACTTTCCAATACACAATACAAATATTTAAAAATAAAAAAATCCCGCCTCAAGGGCGGGATCAAAACAAATTATTTTGTGATTGTTGCTACAACGCCAGCTCCAACTGTACGTCCACCTTCACGGATTGAGAATTTAGTACCTTCTTCAATCGCGATAGGAGAAATAAGTTCAACTGTCATTTCAACGTTATCTCCAGGCATAACCATTTCTACGCCTTCAGGAAGTTGAATGATACCAGTTACGTCAGTTGTACGGAAGTAGAACTGAGGACGGTAGTTAGAGAAGAATGGAGTGTGACGTCCACCCTCTTCTTTTGATAGAACATAAACTTCAGATTTGAACTGAGTGTGTGGAGTGATTGTTCCTGGCTTAGCAAGAACTTGTCCACGTTCGATATCTTCACGAGCTACACCACGAAGAAGAGCACCGATGTTGTCGCCAGCTTCTGCATAGTCAAGAAGTTTACGGAACATCTCTACACCAGTTACAGTAGTAGCTTTTGGTTCTTCAGTAAGACCGATGATGTCAACAACATCTCCAACTTTAACTACTCCACGCTCAACGCGTCCAGTTGCTACTGTACCACGACCTGTGATTGAGAATACGTCCTCAATAGGCATCATGAATGGCTTGTCAGTATCACGAGTTGGTGTTGGGATATAGTCATCTACTGCTTGCATTAGTTCAAGGATTTTTTCTTCCCACTCTGGCTCTCCTTCAAGAGCTTTAAGAGCAGATCCTTTGATTACTGGAATATCGTCGCCAGGGAAATCGTAATCAGAAAGAAGTTCACGGATTTCCATTTCAACTAATTCAAGAAGTTCTTCGTCGTCTACCATGTCACATTTGTTCATGAAGACAACTAGGTAAGGAACACCTACTTGACGTGAAAGAAGGATGTGCTCACGTGTTTGTGGCATTGGGCCATCAGCAGCAGATACTACTAGGATTCCGCCATCCATTTGTGCAGCACCAGTGATCATGTTTTTAACATAGTCAGCGTGACCTGGGCAGTCAACGTGTGCATAGTGACGCTTGTCAGTTTCGTACTCAACGTGTGAAGTACTGATCGTGATTCCACGCTCTTTTTCTTCAGGTGCGTTATCAACGTCAGCGTATGACTTTGCTTCTCCACCTTGTGCTTTAGAAAGAACTGTTGCGATTGCAGCAGTCAAAGTTGTTTTACCATGGTCAACGTGACCAATTGTTCCTACGTTTGCGTGCTCCTTGGAGCGGTCGAATTTTTCTTTACCCATTTTAGAGGTCCTCCCTTAATTTAAAAAAGTTAGTTTTTTTATAATATGGAAGCCGAAAGCGTCCTCTCGACTATCCATATCTTACAAGTATTGTTTATAGGAAACAAGGATGAACTTTATTATTCACCTTTGTTTTTCTTAATTACTTCTTCTGCAATAGACTTCGGAAGCTCTTCGTAGTGATCGAACACCATCGAGAATACTCCGCGTCCTTGCGTGTTTGAACGTAGTGATGTTGCATATCCGAACATTTCAGCAAGTGGAACCATTGCACGAACTACTTGTGCGTTACCACGAGCTTCCATACCTTCTACACGGCCACGGCGTGATGTAATATCACCCATGATATCGCCCATGTATTCTTCCGGAATGATAACTTCTACTCTCATTGTTGGTTCAAGGATTACAGGTTTACATTTTGATGCAGCATTTTTCAAAGCCATTGACGCAGCGATCTTAAATGCCATCTCGTTGGAGTCAACGTCATGGTAAGATCCGTCAAACAGGCGGGCTTTGACATCGATTAAAGGATATCCAGCTAAAATACCGTTATCTAATGAATCACGAACTCCCGCTTCAACTGCTGGGATGTATTCACGAGGAACAGAACCACCAACAACGTTGTTTACGAATTCGAAGCCTTTACCTTCTTCGTTCGGACCAAATTCGATCCACACGTGACCAAATTGTCCACGTCCACCTGATTGGCGTACGAATTTACCTTCGACTTCAGCTGACTCACGGAATGTTTCGCGGTAAGAAACTTGTGGTGCACCCACGTTTGCTTCCACTTTAAATTCACGGCGTAGACGGTCGACGATAATATCCAAGTGAAGTTCACCCATACCTGCAATGATTACTTCTCCTGTTTCTTGATCTGTATGCGCACGGAATGTTGGATCTTCTTCTTGTAACTTACCAAGAGCTTGGCCCATTTTATCCTGGTCCGCTTTTGTTTTAGGTTCGATTGCTACAGAGATAACCGGCTCAGGGAATACCATTGATTCAAGAATGATCAATTGCTTCTCATCACATAGTGTATCTCCAGTAGTTGTATCTTTCAAACCAACAGCAGCAGCGATTTCACCCGCGTGTACTTCAGAAATCTCTTCACGGCTATTTGCGTGCATTTGTAGAATACGTCCTACACGCTCACGCTTGCCTTTTGTAGAGTTTGTTACATAAGAACCTGCTTGAAGGACACCTGAATAAATACGGAAGAATGTAAGTTTCCCTACATAAGGGTCAGTCATAACTTTAAATGCCAACGCCGAGAATGGTGCTTCATCAGTTGATTCACGCACTTCATCTTCTTCTGTTTCAGGGTTGAAGCCCATCATTGGTGGTACATCAAGTGGTGATGGTAAGTAGTCTACTACCGCATCCAGTACTAGTTGTACACCTTTGTTTTTGAAAGCAGTACCACAAACAACAGGGTAGAACTCAACTGCCAACGTAGCTTTACGAATAGCCGTTGTAATTTCTTCTGTTGTAAGTTCTTCACCGCTGAGATACTTTTCCATAAGATCTTCGTCGAAATCTACAATAGCTTCGATTAGGCTCTCACGGTATTTTTTAGCTAGTTCAAGATGTTCAGCAGGAATTTCTTCAACTGTAACATCTGTTCCTAGATCATTTGGATACATAGTTGCCTTCATTTCGATTAAGTCGATAATTCCTGAGAAGTTATCTTCCGCACCGATCGGCAATTGAATAGGGTGTGCATTCGCTTGTAGGCGGTCACGTAGTGTTCCGACTGAATAAAGGAAGTCAGCACCTGTCTTATCCATTTTGTTTACGAATACGAGACGTGGAACTTTATAGTTTGTCGCCTGGCGCCAAACTGTCTCTGTTTGTGGTTCAACACCTGATTGTGCATCAAGTACCGCTACAGCTCCATCTAATACGCGAAGTGAACGTTCAACTTCAACTGTGAAGTCTACGTGTCCAGGTGTATCGATGATGTTTACGCGGTGACCTTTCCATGCTGCAGTTGTAGCAGCTGAAGTAATCGTGATTCCACGTTCTTGTTCTTGCTCCATCCAGTCCATTTGTGATGCACCTTCGTGCGTTTCACCAATCTTGTGGATTTTACCTGTGTAAAAAAGGATCCGCTCTGTTGTCGTTGTCTTACCAGCGTCAATGTGAGCCATGATACCAATGTTACGAGTATTCTCTAGTGAGAACTCTCTAGCCATTTTGTAATCTCCTTCCGTTTCGGATTACTACTGTTGTTTATCCGACCTTACCAGCGATAGTGAGCGAATGCTCTGTTGGCTTCAGCCATTTTATGCATTTCTTCACGGCGTTTAACAGAAGCACCAGTGTTGTTTGATGCATCAAGAATTTCGTTCGCTAGGCGTTCTTCCATTGTCTTTTCTCCACGTGTACGTGAATAGTTTACAAGGTAACGAAGACCTAAAGTTGAACGACGCTCAGGGCGCACTTCAACCGGCACTTGATAGTTAGCTCCACCAACACGGCGAGCACGAACTTCAAGAACTGGCATTACATTGTTTAAAGCTGCTTCGAATACTTCGATTGGCTCTTGTCCAGAACGTTCTTTAACAATTTCGAACGCTCCATAAAGAATCTTTTGAGAAGTACCTTTTTTACCGTCTACCATCATTTTGTTGATAAGGCGGCTTACAAGCTTGGAATTATAAATCGGATCAGGTAGTACATCACGTTTTGTTACAGGACCTTTACGAGGCATAATTAGTTCCTCCTTTCAATATCGTTAGTTTTGTATTACTTCTTAACTTTAGGCTTTTTAGCTCCATACATTGAACGGCTTTGCATACGGCCAGTAACTCCAGCTGTATCAAGTGCCCCACGTACGATATGGTAACGAACACCCGGTAAGTCTTTTACGCGTCCTCCGCGGATTAGTACCACACTGTGTTCTTGCAAGTTGTGGCCTTCACCTGGAATATATGCGTTTACTTCCAATGTATTAGTTAAACGAACACGAGCATACTTACGAAGTGCCGAGTTCGGTTTCTTAGGAGTCATAGTACCAACACGTGTACAAACACCTCTTTTTTGTGGTGAGTTCACGTTTGTCATTGACTTTTTAAAGCTGTTATAGCTTTTTCCTAGAGCCGGTGACTTAGAATTCTCCGTCTTCGACTTACGAGGTTTACGGACTAATTGATTAATTGTAGGCATTAGGTTGTTCCTCCTTCCAAGCTTTTTATAATACCACACACCCAGGTGGTTCATTTTTAAGTAAAAACAAAGTTTTTGTGCGTGCACACACAAAAACGGGTGACAGTAACACCAGAGATCTCTGCTTACTGTTATTTTATAATGATGAATTGCTTTACGCCTTGCACTAATTCGAAAGAATATATATTCCTTCCAACAAGTTAACGATCAACAACTATCAACCTTTTGTATATTATCATCTCTAGAACATCTTGTCAACAAATTTAAGAAAATAAACGGGAACGATGTCCCGTTTATTTTTATTCAGCTGTAATTGTTTCTTCTGCTTCATCATGTTGCATTTTGATCTGGCGGTATCTCTGCATTCCAGTACCTGCAGGGACCAATTTCCCGATAATAACGTTTTCCTTCAGACCTAGCAACTCATCTGTTTTACCTTTAATGGCTGCATCAGTAAGAACTCTTGTTGTCTCCTGGAACGAAGCGGCTGACAAGAAGGACTCTGTCTCAAGTGAAGCTTTTGTAATACCAAGAATTACCGGACGTGAAGTAGCTGGAACTTTTCCTGCTAACAACACTTTTGCATTAGCTTCAGAGAATTGGTGAATATCAAGTAACGAACCTGGAAGAAGATCAGTATCTCCCGCTTCAATTACACGAACTTTACGAAGCATTTGACGAACCATCACTTCAACGTGCTTATCCCCAATTTCTACACCTTGCATACGGTAAACTTTTTGAACTTCTTTCAACAGATACTCTTGTACCGTCGAAACGTCCTTTACTACGATCAATTGTTTAGGATCAATAGAACCTTCAGTAATAGTTTGTCCACGCTCAACTACATCTCCTACTTCTACACTCAAACGCGCGTTGTATAATGTAGGATATTTACGTGTTTCAACTTCACCTTCAATAGTGATCTCTTTCAAACCTTCACGGACTTCATCAATTTCAATAACAGTACCTGCTATTTCAGAAATAACCGCGACACCTTTTGGATTACGAGATTCGAAAATCTCTTGGATCCGTGGAAGACCTTGTGTAATATCGTCTCCTGCTACTCCACCTGTGTGGAATGTACGCATCGTTAACTGTGTTCCTGGTTCACCGATAGATTGAGCCGCAATGATTCCTACTGCTTCTCCTACTTCTACCGTTTCTCCAGTAGCTAAGTTGATACCATAACATTTTTTACATACGCCATGTTTTGTATTACACGTAAACGCCGAACGAATCGTCACTTCTTCGATCCCCGCTTGAATTACTGTATTTGCTATATCTGCAGTAATCAAACCGTTTTTCGCAAGAATAACTTCACCCGTTTCCGGATGTTTGATTGTCTTCTTCGTATGACGACCTTCAATACGTTCTAACAATGTTTCAATAATTTCATTTCCTTCAGTTAACGCAGTGATTGCCAGACCACGGTCTGTTCCGCAATCTTCTTCACGAACGATAACATCTTGCGCTACATCTACGAGACGACGTGTCAGGTAACCTGAGTCGGCAGTCTTCAGTGCTGTATCGGCAAGACCTTTACGCGCACCGTGTGTAGAGATAAAGTATTCGAGTACTGTCAGACCTTCACGGAATGAAGATTTGATCGGAAGTTCGATGATCCGTCCAGCCGGGTTGGCCATCAGTCCACGCATACCAGCAAGCTGTGTAAAGTTTGACGCGTTACCACGGGCTCCAGAGTCACTCATCATGAAGATTGGGTTTTCGATATCCAACGAATCCATCAGCTTATTCTGAATAACATCTTTCGCATGACTCCAATAAGAGATAACACGGTCATAACGTTCTTCTTCAGTAATTAAACCACGTCGGAACTGTTGAGTGACTTTGTCCACTTTTTCTTGTGCTTCATGAAGGATTTCAGCTTTATTCGGCAAAACTACGATATCAGAAATACCGATTGTGATTCCTGCACGAGTAGAATATTTAAATCCTAGGTTCTTCATTCTATCCAACATTCTAGATGTTTCTGTAATGTGGAAGCGACGGAAGATTTCCGCGATGATTTCCCCAAGAATCGCTTTTTTGAATGGCGTGATCAATTCTGCTTGTTGCAAGTGTTCCTTAACATTTACTGTGCCGTCGATAAAGTACTTGTCAGGTGTTTCAACTTGTAAGTTCTGATTCGTCGGTTCGTTAATGTACGGGAACGTTTCAGGTAGAATCTCGTTAAAAATAATTTTACCTACTGTTGTTAACAACAGCTGACTGTTTTGCTTATCCGTAAACGTCGGATTCTTAATACTTCCAGCTTGAACTGCAATACGAGAATGCAAGTGAACGTGTCCTGTTTGGTACGCGATTAACGCTTCATTCGGGTCACTAAACACAGAGCCTTCTCCAGTTGCGTTTTTACGCTCGACTGTTAAGTAGTAGTTTCCAAGAACCATATCCTGTGAAGGAGTTACAACTGGTTTTCCGTCTTTCGGGTTCAAAATGTTTTGGGCAGCTAGCATCAGTAAGCGCGCTTCAGCTTGTGCTTCAGCAGATAAAGGTACGTGAACGGCCATTTGGTCACCATCGAAGTCAGCGTTATACGCCGTACAAACGAGTGGATGCAATGTAATAGCGCGTCCTTCGACCAACATCGGTTCGAATGCCTGGATTCCCAGACGGTGAAGTGTTGGTGCTCGGTTAAGAAGTACCGGATGTTCTTTAATGACGTCTTCCAATACATCCCACACTTCGGAATGAAGACGTTCAATCTTCCGTTTCGCACTCTTAATATTATGTGCCAAGTTACGTTCCACTAATTCTTTCATAACGAACGGCTTAAATAGCTCGATCGCCATTTCCTTAGGTAGACCACATTGGTACATTTTCAAGCTAGGACCTACTACGATAACTGAACGACCAGAGTAGTCTACACGTTTACCAAGTAAGTTCTGACGGAAACGTCCTTGCTTCCCTTTCAGCATATGAGAAAGAGATTTCAACGGGCGGTTACCTGGACCTGTTACAGGTCTTCCGCGACGGCCGTTGTCTACAAGTGCATCTACCGCTTCTTGTAGCATACGTTTTTCGTTCTGAACGATAATACCAGGTGCCCCTAGATCCAATAGTCGCTTTAGACGGTTGTTCCGGTTAATAACCCTACGATACAAATCATTCAAGTCAGAAGTTGCAAAACGTCCGCCGTCAAGCTGTACCATAGGACGCAATTCAGGAGGGATAACAGGAAGCACTTCCAATACCATCCACTCCGGACGATTTCCAGAGTTACGGAATGATTCCACAACTTCCAGACGTCGGATTGCGCGTGTACGACGTTGACCTTGTACTGTTTTTAATTCTTCTTTCAATGAATCCGTTTCTTTATCCAAGTCTATCGCACGGAGTAGTTGCTCGATTGCTTCCGCTCCCATTGCTGCCTGGAATTTAGAACCATACTTTTCACGGTATAGACGGTATTCTTTCTCCGAAAGCAATTGCTTACGCTCAAGCGGTGTATCAGCTGGTTCGACTACTACGTAAGACGCGAAGTAGATAATCTCTTCTAACGCACGAGGTGTCATGTCTAGAATCAAGCCCATACGGCTAGGAATTCCTTTGAAATACCAAATATGTGTGACAGGTGCTGCAAGCTCAATGTGACCCATACGTTCACGACGGACTTTTTGACGCGTTACTTCTACGCCACAACGATCACAAACGACGCCTTTATAGCGAACCCGCTTGTATTTCCCACAGTGACATTCCCAGTCTTTCGTTGGTCCGAAGATTCTTTCACAGAATAATCCGTCCTTCTCTGGCTTTAATGTACGGTAGTTGATAGTTTCAGGTTTTTTCACTTCTCCATATGACCAAGAACGAATCTTGTCCGGTGAAGCAAGGCCAATTTTCATATACTCAAAATTATTAACATCGATCAAGGAGCCAACCTCCCTTTAGTCTAATCGCCATAATGGCTTATCAGGCAATTTAACTTGTAGTAGTGCATTCACGTAAGTTGTTCTTCTTACTGAATAGAATAGAAGAGGGTGCTCGAAGCCCTCTTCTATTTGGTTGTGTTTGTTTTATTTATCTTTCAGATCGCTTTCCGCTTTTAATGACATCTAGCTGCAAGCGCCAGCCTCTCGGGTCGTTTCAGGATACCTTCGAAAGGAAAGTGACCCTTTCGCTGCTACCCTTCCAACGCCTGTCGAGGCTAAACGGCGCTTTTCGCTTTTAATGACATCCAGCTGCAAGCGCCAGCCTCTCGGGTCGTTTCAGGATACCTTCGAAAGGAAAGTGACCCTTTCGCTGCTACCCTTCCAACGCCTGTCGAGGCTAAACGGCGCTTTTCGCTTTTGTTTAGGCGATTGGCTGATCTTCTTTCATCAAGTTCAATGCATCAGTTGGTTGCAAGTCTTCTTCATCGTCAAGATCACGAAGCTCAATTTCCTCAAAGTCTTCCGTCAACATTTTTACGTCTAACCCTAAACTCTGAAGTTCTTTGATTAGTACTTTAAATGATTCTGGTACTCCTGGTTGAGGTACGCTATCACCTTTAACAATCGCTTCGTATGTTTTCACACGACCTACGACGTCATCGGATTTGACTGTTAAGATTTCTTGCAATGTATAAGCGGCACCATATGCTTCTAGTGCCCATACTTCCATTTCCCCGAAACGCTGTCCACCGAACTGGGCTTTACCGCCAAGTGGTTGCTGCGTAACAAGTGAGTACGGTCCAGTTGAGCGTGCGTGCAACTTGTCATCTACCATGTGGGCTAGTTTGATCAAGTACATAACACCAACTGATACGCGATTATCAAACGGCTCACCTGAACGACCATCGTATAGCATGGTTTTACCGTCACGGTTCATACCCGCTTCTTCCATTGTAGTCCAAACATCTTCCTCGTTTGCACCATCAAATACAGGAGAAGCTGTGTGAATACCTAAACTACGTGCGGCCATACCAAGGTGCATCTCAAGAACCTGTCCAATATTCATACGTGATGGAACACCAAGTGGGTTCAACATGACATCGATTGGCGTACCATCTGGAAGAAACGGCATTTCCGACTCAGGTAAAATACGGGAAATAACACCCTTGTTACCATGACGTCCTGCCATCTTATCTCCAACAGAGATTTTACGCTTCTGTACAATATACACGCGAACTAACTGGTTAACTCCAGGAGATAGCTCATCGCCATCTTCGCGGTTAAAGACTTTAACATCTAATACGATTCCGCCTGCTCCGTGAGGTACACGTAATGAAGTATCACGTACTTCGCGTGCTTTCTCTCCAAAGATTGCGTGTAGAAGACGTTCTTCCGCAGTCAATTCCGTAACTCCCTTAGGTGTTACCTTACCGACTAGGATATCGCCATCACGAACTTCTGCACCAATACGGATAATTCCTCTGTCGTCCAAGTTGCGCAATGCATCTTCTCCGACGTTTGGAATATCACGTGTGATTTCTTCTGGTCCAAGCTTCGTATCACGTGCTTCTGATTCATATTCTTCAATATGAACAGATGTGAATACATCGTCTTTTACCAGACGCTCACTCATGATGATCGCATCCTCGTAGTTATAACCATCCCATGTCATGAATGCTGTTAGAACGTTACGTCCAAGCGCAAGTTCACCTTGTTCCATAGATGGGCCATCCGCAAGAATATCAAGCGGCTTTACACGGTCGCCGACTTTTACAATCGGACGTTGGTTATAGCAAGTCCCTTGGTTCGAACGAATGAATTTAGATAGACGACAAACTACAAGGTCACCCTTGACTTCTTTACCGCCCACTTCTTCAATACGACGAATACGAATTTCCTTTGCTTCTACGTGCTCGATGATACCGTGGTGTTTAGAAACAACCGCCGCACCTGAATCGCGTGCAGAAATATGCTCCATACCTGTACCAACAAACGGTGCTTCAGGATTTAATAAAGGAACCGCTTGACGTTGCATGTTCGCACCCATCAACGCACGGTTGGAGTCATCATTTTCTAAGAACGGAATACATGCAGTAGCTGCAGATACAACTTGCTTAGGTGAAACGTCCATGTAGTCCATTTGCTCGCGGCGGAATACAGTGTTATCCCCTTGGAAACGACCTACGACACCTTCATTAGTAAATGAACCGTCTTCTTCAAGTAGTGCATTTGCTTGCGCTACTACATAGTTATCTTCAATATCTGCTGTCAGATAATCGATTTGAGATGTAACGCGACCTGTTTCAGGATCTACTTTACGATAAGGAGTTTCAATAAAGCCGAATCGATTCACTTTCGCGAATGTAGATAATGAGTTGATCAGTCCAATGTTCGGACCCTCCGGCGTTTCAATTGGACACATACGACCATAGTGAGAGTAGTGAACGTCACGAACTTCCATCCCTGCGCGCTCACGTGTTAAACCACCAGGTCCCAGTGCAGAAAGACGACGCTTATGCGTCAATTCAGCCAATGGATTTGTTTGGTCCATGAACTGAGATAGCTGAGAGCTACCGAAAAACTCTTTAATAGATGCAATAACCGGACGGATATTGATCAATTGTTGAGGTACGATAGATTGAGTGTCATTGATGGACATTCTTTCTTTAACCACACGCTCCATACGAGAAAGACCGATACGGAATTGGTTTTGAAGTAATTCACCAACAGAACGTAAACGACGGTTACCAAGATGGTCAATATCATCCGTATTTCCTACACCATGTAATAAGTTAAAGAAATAACTGATAGAAGCTACAATATCCGCTGGAGTAATATTTTTAATAGACTCGTCTACTTCAGCATTGGAAATGACATTGATCACTTGTTTTTCTTCACTTTTAGGCGCGTAGATCTTCAGTGTCTGGATAACCATTGGTTCTTCCAAAACAGATCCTACATGTTCAATCGACTCAGTATTTATACCTTGAGATAAGAATGGTAGTAATTTATCCAATGTACGACGGTCGATTAGCTGATCTTTTTCCACTAATATTTCTCCAGTTTCCGGATCAACGAGTGTTTCAGCAGCTGTTTGGTTGAACAAACGATTTTGCAAGTGAAGCTTTTTATTCATTTTATAACGACCAACATTCGCTAAATCATAGCGTTTCGGATCGAAGAAGCGTGAATACAAAAGACTTCTTGCGCTATCAAGTGTTGGTGGTTCACCCGGGCGAAGTCGCTCATAGATTTCAAGCATTGCTTTTTCCGAGGTTTCAGTGTTATCTTTCTCTAATGAATTCCGTAAATATTCATTATCACCGATTAGGTCGATAATTTCTTGGTCAGTAGAGAATCCTAGTGCACGCAATAAAACAGTGATTGGCAATTTACGAGTGCGGTCGATACGGACATGCACTACGTCTTTTGCATCTGTTTCATATTCAAGCCATGCTCCACGGTTCGGAATAACAGTAGCGCCAAATCCACGCTTACCGTTTTTATCCGTCTTATCATTATAGTAAACACTCGGTGAACGAACGAGCTGAGAAACGATAACACGCTCCGCTCCATTAATAATGAATGTTCCGTTTTCTGTCATGAGTGGGAAATCTCCCATGAAAACGTCCTGTTCCTTCACGTCGCCTGTTTCTTGGTTATGAAGACGTACTTTTACACGAAGTGGTGCCGCATATGTCACATCGCGTTCTTTTGATTCGTCTACTGGATATTTTGGTTCACCCAGTTTGTAATCAATAAATTCCAAGGACAAGTTACCTGTGAAATCCTGGATAGGAGAAATATCCCGGAACATTTCACGTAACCCTTCTTCCAAGAACCACTCATAAGACGCCGTTTGAATTTCAATCAAATTCGGCAGATCGAGTACTTCTTTGATTCGCGCGAAACTTCTACGCTGACGATGTTGACCATACTGAACTAAATGACCTGTCAACTCATTCACCCCTCATTAAGACAATATTAGTTTTTGCAAAATCAGAAATTCCGCTGTGACTTCGAAAAAACAAAAAGAAAACGAGTTCCGACGAGAGCTCATTTTCGATTTCACAATCTTTATCCAAACATCAATATACCTTTTCCTCTACTACATCACACAAAAGGGCATACAGCTGCAATATAAATATTTATGCATTTAATAATGCTACTACAAGATATTCATCCTGTCAATCTTTTTTGATACTAAAATAAAGTAGCCTTTTTTCTTAGCAACCGTATCTACATTACCAAACAAGTTCTTCAAGTAATCCATTGTAGACGGAGCCCCTTGTTTCTTTTGAATGACAACCCATAATTCTCCGCCCGCAGCTAACTTCTCATAAGCTCCGTCATAGAAAGAAAAAACCGTTTGCTTCCCCGCCCTAATAGGTGGATTGGTTATAATTGCAGCGAAGTTATTTGATACAACCTGATCAACGCCACTACTTTCGTAAACTTTTATATTAGAAATTCGATTCTGTTGAGCGTTCGTTTTCGAGAGAGCTAATGCCCGTTCATTCACATCCACCATATGGATAAGTCTTTCCGGAAAATCCGATGCGATAGACAACGCAATCGGTCCATAGCCGCAACCTATTTCCAACAAGTCTCCCCCAATGGATGGTTCTTTAAACGTTTCAGCCAATAATTTTGACCCCTCATCTATACTCCCTTTGCTGAATACACCGGCATCCGTTGTAAATGAAAAGACTTTGTTACGAATCTCGGCTTTCCACAGCTTGGGTGCACTTGAAACTTGGGGATTTTTCGAGTAATAATGGTCTCCCATACATACACCTCCTGCGTAGAGTTATACTATTTGTATATGAAGAAAAAAGCCCGTCAAATAGACGGGCTTTTCTCAGGGAAGTAGAAATTACTTAACTTCTACAGATGCGCCAACTTCTTCAAGTTTAGCTTTCATTTCTTCTGCTTCTTCTTTAGTTGCTGCTTCTTTAACTGCTTTAGGAGCTTCGTCTACAAGAGCTTTAGCTTCTTTCAAGCCAAGACCAGTGATTTCACGAACAGCTTTGATAACTTTGATCTTCTGATCTCCAGCTGATGCAAGGATTACGTCGAATTCAGTTTGCTCTTCAGCTGCTTCTGCAACTGCTCCAGCTGCTGCAACTGGTGCTGCTGCTGTTACGCCGAATTCTTCTTCGATTGCTTTAACAAGGTCGTTTAGTTCAAGAACTGTCATTTCTTTGATTGCGTCTAAAATTTGTGCGTTAGTCATTTTAAGTTCCTCCTGGAAAGTTGTATTTAACCGGCTAGTTTGTTCCGGTCATAGTCAAAATGCGAAATTAAGCACCTTGCTCTTCTTTTTGTTCTGCAACTGCTTTTGTAGCAAGTGCAAAGTTTCGTACTGGCGCTTGAAGAACGCTGAGTAGCATAGACAATAGACCATCGCGAGAAGGTAGAGTAGCCAATGCTTTCACATCTTCAGCAGTTGCGACGTTTCCTTCGATCACACCTGCTTTAATTTCAAGCTTTTCATTCTTTTTAGCGAAATCATTCAAGATTTTAGCTGGCGCTACTACGTCTTCTGTAGAGAAAGCGATAGCGTTTGGACCTGTAAGGTTTTCGTTCAGACTTTCTAATCCTGCAACTACTGTCGCACGACGCACCATAGAGTTTTTATAAACTTTGAACTCGATGCCTGCTTCACGTAATTGTTTACGCAATTCTGTAACTTGCGCAACCGTAAGACCACGGTAATCGACAACTACTACAGATGCTGCTGCTTGTAATTTCTCAGCGACTTCTGATACGACTGCTTGTTTAGCTTCTAAAATTTTGCTCATGTTGACACCTCCTGGTAATTAGGGTCACTTATACCGATATAAAAAGCCCTCAATGTCTAAGACATGAGGGCAGAAAAGTCGTCATCTTTTAAAAAGAGCGTCTTGTCCTCGGCAGGAGCATTAAGTGGCAAGCCACACCTGCTGTCTTCGGTACAAATGGTTATCATCATAACAAGCGTAATCTTAGCAGATCACTTTGTGCTTGTCAATTATTTTTTAATAGTAACGCTTGACGGATCTACTTTAACAGCAGGACCCATAGTTGTCGTAACGTTTACTGATTTCATGAATGTTCCTTTTGCTGAAGCTGGTTTAGCTTTTTGAATAGTTTCAAAGATCGTCAAGAAGTTTTCTTCCAACTTCTCGTTATCGAAGGATGCTTTTCCGATTGGCGCATGGATAATTCCAGCTTTGTCCGCACGGTATTCAACTTTACCTGCTTTGATTTCTTCAATAGCTTTCGTTACGTCAAATGTTACTGTACCAGTTTTCGGGTTTGGCATAAGACCTTTTGGTCCAAGTACGCGACCAATCTTACCAACTTCGCCCATCATGTCAGGTGTAGCAACGATTACGTCGAAATCGAACCAACCTTGTTGAATTTTAGCAATAAGTTCTGCATCGCCTACATAGTCTGCGCCTGCAGCTTCTGCTTCTTTAACTTTTTCACCTTTAGCGAATACTAATACGCGTTGAGTTTTACCAGTACCGTTTGGAAGTACAACTGCCCCACGGATTTGCTGATCGTTTTTACGAGTATCAATACCAAGACGGAAAGCTACTTCAACAGTTGCATCAAAATTAGTAGTACTTGTATTTTTAGCAAGTTCAATTGCTTCTTTCGCAGAGTATGTAGCAGTACGATCTACAAGCTTCGCTGCATCTACGAATTTTTTACCTCTTTTAGCCATCAGAATTTCCTCCTCATTTGTGGTTTTAACGGATTAAACCTCCCACTTAATGAAGGCTGCGAATCACAATCGACCGCAGCCCTCACCTTCAAACCGTTGCTTTATCGTGAAGAACTACTATCAGTCTTCGATTTTGAATCCCATACTGCGAGCAGTACCTTCGACCATTGCCATCGCCGCTTCAACTGACGCCGCGTTTAAGTCTGGCATCTTTTGTTCTGCGATTTCTCTAACTTTATCACGCTTAACTGTAGCAACTTTGTTTTTATTAGGCTCACCTGAACCCTTTTGAACGTTTGCTGCAACCTTCAGCAATACTGCTGCCGGCGGAGTTTTTGTGATAAATGTAAATGAACGGTCCTCGAATACTGAGATTTCTACTGGAATAATTAGACCAGCTTGATCTGCTGTACGAGCGTTAAATTCTTTACAGAATCCCATAATGTTAACACCTGCTTGACCTAATGCCGGCCCTACTGGTGGTGCTGGATTTGCTTTACCAGCTGGAATTTGCAATTTCACTACTTTAGTAACTTTTTTAGCCACGAGACACACCTCCTTAAGTCCGTGATGTGGTAATTGGGTTGCCCCTCCCACTCAAATATGTGCCTGCCGACGATGTCGGTAGAATTGGTTAATCCGTACAGACTAAGTCTGACCTTTGAAATGATACCACCATTACACAGATTTTGCAAGAGGGAAAATCACATTTCCCATCACTCCATTTTTTCTACTTGTTCGAATGAAAGCTCCATCTTCGTTTCCCGTCCGAACATGTCGACAGTTACGATGACTTTACCTTTATCCATTTCAATCTCTTCTACCTTACCTTCAAAGTGAGCAAACGGCCCTTCAAGTACCGTCACACTTTCACCCACACCAAAGTCAATATCTATGCGTTGTTCTTTAACACCCATTTGTTTTAGGATGAACTCTACTTCTTCCGGCAACAACGGAGTAGGCTTCGCTCCGCCACCTGAAGAGCCGATAAATCCAGTAACACCTGGTGTATTACGAACAACATACCAAGAATCATCCGTCATGATCAATTCAACCAAGACATATCCAGGGAACGTTTTACGCATAACTGTTTTCTTTTTACCATCTTTAATATCCGTCTCTTCTTCTTCCGGAATAACGACACGGAATATCTTATCCGACATGCCCATTGTCTCGACACGTTTTTCAAGATTGGCCTTTACTTTGTTCTCATATCCCGAGTACGTATGCACAACATACCAATTTTTATCCATTTCCATGACATTGAGGACTGCGCGTCCGTCCCTCCCTTAAATTAAAGCTGAAAAAACCCGTTCATTCATCAAAACGGGATATTTTCACGCTATTCATACTTTATTTATTACAGATTAGTATACCATTTCATAACTCCGGAGATACCTATATCCACCACGAAGAAATAAACAGCCATAAAAATGACTGTAGAAATAACGACTACAGTATACTTCGTTAATTCTTTACGTTTCGGCCAGCTGACTTTCCGCATTTCCGAAACGACTTTTTTCAAAAAATCGGTAATCTTGCCCATTCTTCTCCAACCCTTCCGAATGACATAGCGCCCTTGCTCGGACTCTATGTAACTGGTCAAATGGTTTGCTTATGCAATGTATGCGCATTGCAATGACTGCAAAACTTTTTTATACTCATTCTTGCCTCTTGGCTGTTGTTGCCAGCGGGTAAGGAATAGTTTCGCGAACCACATATCTCACAGCTTAAAGTTATTTTTTTTGCCATTTTGCTTCACCTAATTCAAGACAATAGTCTTGATAAAGAGTACCATCTAACCCATCACATGTCAATTTACTTTCGATATATTTAACGCACCAGATCCATCGCCATTGAATGTTCTAGTTTACGTTTGATGCGTTGTAAGGCATTATCTATCGACTTCACTTGTCGATTCAACACCTCGGAAATCTCACGATAGGACTGACCTTCTAAGTACAGTGTGAGCACCTCTTTTTCCAATCCACTCAGCACTTTATTCATTTCTTCTTCCATAAACGAGAAGTTCTCTTTGTGAATCATCAAGTCTTCAGGATCGTCTAACGTAGAGCCTGATATGATATCCAAAAGCGTTCGCTCCTGATCCTCATCATACATAGGCTTGTCCAGCGAAACGGACGTATTGAGCGGAATATGCTTTTGGCGTGTAGCAGTTTTGATCGCCGTAATAATTTGCCGCGTTATACACAGCTCAGCAAAGACTTTAAAAGAACTTAATCTATCGGGACGAAAATCACGAATCGCTTTATATAGACCAATCATTCCCTCTTGCACGATGTCTTCACGATCTCCACCAATAATGAAATATGTTCTAGCTTTCATACGGACTATTGGCTGAAACTTGGTTATCAAAAAATCCAATACATCTGAATTCCCTAGATGTATCAACTCCACCATCTCTTCATCAGAAAGCTTAGTAAATTCATTTTTACTTTTCATATTTTTCATGTTCCGCACCAACCTCTCCACCCCAGAGTACTAATTGGTTTTATAAGTCAGTATAGACGCGGTAATTTTTCACGTCAACCACTCATTTTCCGCCACGTCTCATTTTCTCGAACTCTGCCGCTACTTCATCTGTTAATGGAATCTTTGAGATAGGCCGTCGTTCTAATGAATCCTTTAATCTTAACGCAATCACGCGATCTACTTCTTTCATGGCGATTTCCAGCTCTCGTGCGGAGATGCGAAGCGCACCCTGAGCAAATACTACCCATTGCTCTACAAGATCGGAAGTGGCCACATGGATTTGTGTTAATCGATCGGTTAATTCGGACACCAGTTTTTCAATGCGTTCATCAGCTGTTTCGTTTTCTCTTGTAAAGACCACTTCGACTCGATATTGTTTTTTACGTTTCTCGATACCCGGTACTAGATGAGCATCAAATACTACGATAACGCGCCATCCTTTATTCGCCTGGAATTCCGCCATCCGTTCAATGAGTCGATCACGCGCTTGCGCAAAATCTTCTTGCTTCAATTGCTGTAGTTCGGGCCACGCACCGATGATGTTGTAACCATCAACGAGTAGCACGTCTTTCTTCATGACGTAGCCTGGGCGGATTGACGCTTTCGTAAAACTTCATACATCAACAACGCTGCCGCTACTGAAGCATTCAAAGACGTAACTTTACCTACCATAGGCAAACTATAGAGAAAATCGCATCTTTCGCGCAATATGCGGGACATTCCTTTTCCTTCGCTACCTATAATGACTGCTAAAGGTAATGTAGCATCCATATGGCGATAATCTGTAGAGTTGGATGCATCTGTTCCTGCAATCCATACCCCTTGTTTCTTTAGCTCGTCCACAGTTTGAGACAAGTTATTTACTCGAACAACAGGTATGTGCTCAATCGCACCTGTTGATGCTTTGGCCACCACACCTGTTAAACCAACCGCACGTCTTTTTGGAATAATGATACCATGAACTCCAGAGGCATCCGCTGTTCGTAAAATAGAACCTAAGTTATGCGGATCTTCTAATTCATCCAAGATGATGAAGAACGGATCCTCTTGTCGCTCTTTAGCAATAGCAAATAAATCTTCTAACTCCGCATAATCATAAGCGGCAACCGACGCAAGAATTCCTTGATGACTCAAATCGGTCATACCATCAAGTTTCTGCTTCGGTGCCGTTTGTACAACTACCCCTGCATCTTTAGCAAGCTTCATAATTTCACCGATACTTTTCTTGTTAACGCCTTCTGCCACCCAAATTTTATTCAGTTGTCTGCCGGAACGCAGTGCTTCCACTACAGGATTTCTTCCGCCAATCAGTTCAACTTCTAGCTCTGTCATACTTTTTCCTCCTCAGGATGCTCCACTAATCGAATCGCCGTCTCTATTAGTTCAGCCAGACGCTCTTGCCGACCGAGTAAATGGACATACCCGAGAACCGCTTCGAATGCCGAGCTATAATTATACGTAGTAACATCAGTGTTTTTAGGGACTGATCCCGCTTTGGCATTGCGACCGCGGCGCATTACTGCCAACTCTTCCTCTGTCAGAATTTGCTGGTCTCTCATCGTCAGGATAATACGCGCTTGCGCTTTCGCAGAGACAAAGCGTGTAGCCTCCTTATGCAAAATCTGTGGTTTCACGCGCCCCATACGCAGTAAATGCTCTCTGACCGCCGTTTCGTATACCGCGTCACCCATATAAGCAAGCGCAAGTGCATTAAGTTGTTTGACGTCTATATCACGTAAATCCCCCACGTCTTTACCCTCTTTTCCAGCGAGTACCTTGCGCTGTATCTTCCAATAAAATACCTTGTTCTTTTAGTTGATCTCTAATTTCATCCGACCGTGCAAAATCACGATTCTTCCGCGCATCCAGACGTTCCTGAATCAACGCATCCACTTCGTCATCCACTAATTCACCTTCGTTTTCAAACGGTAAACCAAGTACATCCATTAATTTATCCAATGTATCAATAAATTGTTGAAGCACGCGACGATCTGTGTTTTTCTCTAGCAAATAGACGTTAGCCTGCTTAGATAGTTCAAAAATTGATGCTATCGCATTGGCTGTATTGAAATCGTCATCCATTGCCGTTTCAAATGCTTTGATTTGTTCGTTGATTTTATTTAACCAAAGCTCAGAGTCTTCAGCCAGATCTGCCGAGATCGACAGTCGGTGTTGCAAGTTGCTATATGCTGTGCGGATACGTTCCAATCCATTTGCTGCACTCTCCACAAGTTCCTGTGCAAAGTTAACCGGGTGACGATAATGCACGGATAGCATGAAGAAACGAAGTACTTTCGGATCGACTTGCTTACGGATATCATGCACCAAAATAAAGTTACCTAGTGATTTCGACATCTTTTCGTTATCGATATTAATATAACCATTGTGCATCCAGTAGTTAGCGAAGGTTTTTCCTGTAGCTGCTTCGGACTGTGCAATTTCATTTTCATGATGCGGGAACGCTAAGTCTTGCCCTCCTGCATGAATATCAATTGTGTCACCAAGAAGTTCTTTAGCCATAACCGAACATTCGATATGCCAGCCCGGACGACCTTTCCCCCACGGACTATCCCACGAGATCTCGCCATCTTTAGCTGATTTCCAAAGTGCAAAGTCAAGCGGATCTGTTTTGATCGTATTTTCTTCCACCCGTGCACCGACTTTTAATTCATCGATAGACTGGTGGGAAAGCTTCCCGTACCCTTCGAATTTACGCGTATGGAAGTAGACATCACCACGAGATTCATAAGCGAATTCTTTATCGATCAGGACTTGAATAAATTCCACAATATCGTCAATATGCTCCGTTACACGTGGATGTGCTGTCGCTTCCTCACAGCCAAGAGCACTTACATCTTCATGATACGCTGCGATAAAGCGCTCGGTTAAGTCTCCAACTTCTTCATTTAATTCATTGGCTGCTTTAATGATCTTATCGTCTACGTCCGTGAAGTTTGAAACGTAATTCACTTCATAGCCGCGATATTCTAGATAGCGCCGAACCGTATCAAATGCAATTACAGGACGCGCGTTTCCAATATGAATATAGTTATAGACGGTTGGTCCACAGACATACATTTTGACCTTTCCCTTTTCTATCGGAACAAACTTTTCTTTTTTCCTTGTTAATGTATTATAAAGTTGAACGCTCATGTAAATCTCCCTTTTCTTCATTCACAGTTTCCAGCTGCTCAGTACGCAGTTTCAACTCTTGAATTTGCTTTTCTAATCGTTTGATTTCATCCTCAATCGGGTCTTGTGTAGAATGATCCAGCTTACTTTTTACACGTACTCCATTTGAGATAACAATTTTTCCAGGTATCCCAACTACCGTGGAATTGGGCGGCACTTCTTTTAAGATAACCGAACCCGCTCCTACTTTACTGTTCTCACCAACCGTTATGGAGCCCAGGACTTTAGCGCCCGACGCGACTAGCACGTTGTCATGAAGTGTCGGATGTCGCTTTCCGCCTTCTTTTCCCGTTCCACCCAATGTAACCCCTTGATACAGCGTCACGTCATCACCAATCTCACATGTTTCCCCTATGACTACACCCATCCCATGGTCAATGAATAGACGTCTACCGATCACTGCTCCTGGATGGATCTCTATACCCGTGAAAAATCTACTGACTTGTGAAACTACACGAGCCAAAAACCGAAGATTACGCTTGTAAAATGCATGTGCAATACGGTGCATCCAAATGGCATGCAACCCCGAATATGTTAAAACTACTTCAATTGTACTGCGGGCCGCTGGGTCTTGATCGAAAATACAGCGAATATCCTCTTTCATACGTTTGAACAATGAACTTCCCCCTTTTTCTTCTTATATCTGGTCGCGTTTCCTAGTTCACAGTAATTTCTTGAGATGAAAAAAAGCGCCCCCGTCACTCATGATGACAGAGACGCATTAATTGCGTGGTTCCACTCCGCTTGAGAACATACTTGTTCCCCGCTTAATGTCTTTAACGCAGACTATACGTATGGCCTACTAAAAGTTTCGGCTCATCGCTCAAAGGTGCATTTCGATAGTGAACAACTCAGGTCATTTCCAGCCTAGATGACCTTCTCTAGAGAGCATTCATTATCTACTTTCCTTCTCAACGCTTTTCATATGACGATTTCATATTAGATTCATTTTACAGAATATCATCGAAATGTCAATATTGATTATTTTGCGAATTTTCCAACGCGTTGAATAATTTTTTCTTTCCCAATCAACGCAATTGCGTCCGGCAATTCAGGCCCTGATGTCTCACCCGTTGCTACTACACGCACAGGCATGAACAAATTTTTGCCTTTATGTCCTGTTTCCTTTTGCACAGCCTTAATCGCTGCTTTAATCGACGGTGCATCGAAAGTTTCTAGTTCTTCAAGTTGCTTCTTAAGTGACGTCATTACTTCTGGCACTTGTTCACCTGCCAAAATTTCTGATGCTGTTTCATCATATTCCACTGTGTCATGGAAGAACTGGGCAGATAGCTCAACGATTTCAGCACCGAAGCTCAATTGACCTTGGTATAGCGCGATTAAATCGTGTACCCAAACTTGTTCTTCAGCTGACATATTTTCTGAAACCAATCCTGCAGCTTGTAGATGAGGTAATGTTAATTCAATTACTTCTTCTAAAGAGAGTTTTTTAATATATTGATTATTCATCCACGTTAGCTTATCCGTATCGAACATCGATGGTGATTTGGACAAACGTGACTCATCAAATTGCTCAACCAGTTCGTCATGCGAGAAGATCTCCTCTTCTCCGACAGGCGACCAACCAAGCAATGCGAAGAAATTAAACATCGCTTCCGGCAAATAACCTAAATCTTTATATTGCGTAATGAATTGAATGATGGATTCATCGCGTTTTGAAAGCTTCTTTCGTTCTTCGTTGACAATTAGCGTCATATGACCGAATCGTGGGTGGTCCCAACCGAATACGTCAAATACCATTAGTTGCTTCGGTGTATTCGTCAAATGCTCTTCTCCACGGAAAACATGTGAGATTTTCATCAAATGATCGTCCACTACTACCGCAAAGTTATACGTAGGAATACCATTCGTCTTCACCATTACCCAGTCACCGATGTCTTTTGATTCAAATGTGACTTCACCGCGCACAAGGTCATCGATTGTATACGTAACGTCTGCAGGAACACGCATACGGATGTTGTAAGATTTTCCTGCCTCTTCATTTTCTGCAACTTGTTCCGCTGTCAAATGGCGGCAAGTTCCATCATACATAGGCGCTGCGATTCCCGCTTCTTTCTGTGCGTCACGCTTTGCTTCTAGCTCTTCAGGAGTACAGAAACATTTATAAGCATGTCCATTTTCAAGCATTTCATCTGCATACTTCTTATATAAATCCAGACGTTCCATTTGACGATACGGTCCGTATTCTCCGCCAATATCAATTGATTCGTCATGATGGATACCGAGCCACGTTAAGTTTTCAAGTTGTGATAGTTCACCACTTTCAATATTTCGTGCTGTATCCGTGTCTTCAATACGAACAATGAATTTCCCGTCATAGTGACGAGCGAATAAATAGTTAAATAACGCGGTCCGCGCTCCACCAATATGTAGTTGGCCTGTTGGACTCGGTGCATAACGCACACGTACTTCTTGTGTCATAATATTTACCTCTCCGTTTCGAATTGATTACGTTCTTATATAATTTCCTATCTATTTTAACACTCTAGAAGATGTTTTGAAAGTTACTGGTTTTTCATCAGTAAAATCGTTGCCATCGCTGCGATTCCTTCTTCACGTCCAGGGAAGCCCAGACGTTCCGTAGTTGTAGCTTTCACATTCACTTGGGATAGATCTGCTTCAAGCAGTTCTGCTACGCGCTCACGAATGTCTCCGATATATGGCGCCATTTTCGGACGTTGTGCAATAATCGTACAATCAATATTACCTAAACGATAGCCTTCTTCTTTTACCATCGTCCATACTTTCTCCAATAAAATAGCAGAGTCAGCGTCTTTGAACGCATCATCCGTATCTGGGAAATGTGTGCCAATATCCACTTTACCAATCGCACCAAGTGCAGCGTCTGTTACTGTGTGTAATAACACATCCGCATCAGAGTGACCGATCAATCCTTTTGTGTGCGGAATCGTGATACCGCCGATAATGAGTGGTCTACCTTCTTCAAATGCATGTACATCAAAACCTTGTCCGATTCGAAACATGGGGTTATTCCTCCTACTTTCTTCTTGCCAGTAAGATTTCGCCTATCGCGAGATCTTCTTGGGTTGTCATCTTTACATTATCATATGAACTTTCTACCACTTGCACGTCGTGACCCATCCGTTCCACTAGCATGGATTCATCAGTACCAAGAAAGCCATCTCGAATAGCCGAGTCGGATGCTTCCTTCAACAATTGATATTGGAATGCCTGCGGTGTTTGTACAAGCCACAATTTTTCACGGTCTAACGTTTCTTTCACTGCTCCGTTTTCCGCGTACTTAATCGTATCTTTTGCTTTGACTGCCGCGATCGCCGCACCTTTTTCATTCGCGGTGTTGACGAGCTCCGTAATGACTGATGATTTTAGGAAAGGTCTTGCCGCGTCATGGACGAGAACAACACCATTCCCTTGATACGCGTCAATACAAGCCGCAACACTGTTTTGTCGCTCACCGCCACCTTCTACAAATGTGATAGGTTTTGCATGCGCACGCTGTCCAAGTATCTTTTGAATGGCGGCTTGTTCCTCCGGTTTCACGGCCATAATGACCTCTTCACAATTAGGGTCTTCTTGAAACACACCCACTGTGTGATACAAAATTGAATGCTCGCCTATTTTTAGGAAGAGCTTATTTTGTCCGGCACCCATTCGTTTGCCGCTTCCCGCAGCAGGAATCATCACTGTATATTTCACGTTTGTCACTCTGCTTTCTATGCTAGTTATCGGCCTTTGGGTTTAGCAAAAATCATTCGACCCGCCGATGTTTGCAATACACTTGTTACTACTACATCAATAGCCTCTCCTATATGAGAACGACCATCCTCAATTACAATCATGGTGCCGTCATCCAAGTATGCAACACCTTGATTATGTTCTTTACCATCTTTTATAACGACCACATGCATTTCTTCTCCCGGAATTACTACAGGCTTCACTGCATTGGCAAGATCATTGATATTCAAAACTGCAACACCATGCAAATCAGATACTTTGTTTAAGTTGAAATCATTCGTTACAACCAGTCCATCCATTTTCTTCGCCAGTTTGACCAGCTTTAAGTCTACTTCTGCCACATTCGGAATATCTTCATCCGTAATCAGCACTTGGGGTCCATCATCATTTTGTAAACGCTTTAGAATATCTAGGCCACGTCTACCTTTTGTTCGTTTCAATGTATCAGATGAATCCGCTATATGCTGTAATTCAGTCAACACAAACTGAGGCACGACTAAAATCCCCTGTAAAAATCCTGTTGCTACAATGTCTGCAATACGTCCATCAATAATGACACTAGTATCCAATAATTTATATACATCTTTTTGTGGTGGAGTGACAACTGGTTCTGCCGATTCTTTCTTTTTCGCTGTTGTCATGCGTAAATTAGAAAATGCATTGATGAACTCTTCCCACTTTTTAAAACCTACTTGGAAACCTAAATAGCCTAGAAGAATAGATAATAAAACAGGCACAACTGAAGACACTACCGGAAAACCAATTGCACTTAGTCCGAAACTGAATAAAAATGCAACGATTAATCCTACGACTAATCCGATTGTACCGAATAACAAGTCCATGATCGGTGCTTTCAAGAGTCTTTCTTCAATCCATTTGATGAAATTCACAATCGGCTCGGTTAAAAATAAGCTTAATAAAAATAGAATGATAGCTCCTATGATTGCCTCCACATAAGGGTTTTCAATGATGGGGCGTGATGTAAACTCAAACATTGCGAATAAGTACGGTAAGAATAAAACACCGAGAGTTCCTCCGATTAATAAGAATGAAACTTGGACTACTCTTTTCAACATATTCTTCCACCTCCTTTTCCTTCCTAATAGTATACAACGAATTGTAGTTAGCCGCTTAGGTTAAGTGAGGAATTTCTAAAAATTCCTCACCACTCCTACTAGGACTATCTAAACAACGGGAATGTTTCTTATATTTTTACGGGTGTCGCTATGTATACGATTATTATCTGAATGCAATTCCTAATGCTTCCATTACCGTCTCCACACCGACCACTTCAATTCCTGACGGGACATCCCAACCACCCAGATTAGAGGATGGAATGATAATACGATCAAAACCAAGTTTTGCCGCTTCCGTCACACGTTGTTCTATTCTAGATACCCTTCTAACCTCACCTGTTAACCCTACTTCACCAACAAAACAATCTCGCGCACCGACGGCAGTGTCTTTAAAGCTCGATACGATACTTAGTAAAACCGCCAAATCAATGGCTGGTTCATCTAGTTTAACGCCGCCCGCAACCTTAATATACGCATCTTGTGTCTGCAATAGCATTCCCGCACGTTTTTCCAATACTGCCATCAATAGCTGCACGCGGTTTTGATCCAGTCCGGTTGCCATGCGCTTCGGATAATTGAAACTGGATGCCGTCAACAATGCCTGAATTTCAACAAGTATAGGTCGTGTACCCTCCATAGACGCAACAATGGTAGAGCCCGCTCCACCTTGCGATCGCTCGCGCAAAAACATTTCCGAAGGATTTAAGACTTCCTTTAACCCCGCTTGCAACATTTCAAAAATAGCAATTTCATTAGTGGAACCGAAACGGTTTTTGACACTTCGTAAAATACGGTATGTGTGGTGACGTTCACCTTCGAAATACAGCACCGTATCTACCATATGCTCAAGCAGTCGCGGACCTGCAATTTGCCCTTCTTTTGTCACGTGACCTACGAGGAATATCGCAATGTTTTGCGTCTTTGCTATGCGCATTAATTCCGCAGTACATTCACGCACTTGCGATACGCTTCCTGGTGCTGATGATACTTCAGGATGATGTACAGTCTGAATCGAATCCACAATTACAAATCTCGGCTTCACTTCATCTACAGTTTCATTGATCATCGCCAAATCTGTTTCGGCATAAATATATAACTCATCTGACTTCACACCTAAACGTTCCGCACGTAACTTAGTTTGCTTAATCGATTCCTCTCCTGATATATACAGTACGCGCTGTTGTTGATTTGCAAGCAGTGACGAGACTTGAAGTAATAAAGTAGATTTCCCAATACCCGGATCACCACCGATTAATATGAGCGAGCCTGGAACAATCCCGCCTCCAAGTACGCGGTTTAATTCCTCTAATTCCGTTTTGACACGCGGCTCTTCAGCCATTTCCACCTGACTAATCGGTAAAGCTTTCTGCTTCACTCTTTCACCATGCTGAAATGCAGCACGCGGTCCTTTTTGTACGATCTCTACTTCTTCATCCATCGTATTCCATTCTCCACAACCAGGACAGCGCCCCATCCATTTGGCTGACTCATATCCACAAGAACGGCACATGAACTTCGATTTACGCTTAGCCATACACTCTCTCCTTATTGAAAAATACGAAAAGGACAGCCCGCTGCGCTTTTTAAAAACTAAGCGAGCGAGCTATCCGGAACATCATATTATTATTTTTCTGCTGCTACTACTGTTTGTTTCTCCGTGCGTACGATGAACTTGTCATCTTCTACGTCAACGATCACTTTTTCACCCATCAGAACTTTACCTTCAAGTAACTCTTCAGATAAACGATCTTCTACATGTTTTTGCAATGCACGACGTAATGGACGAGCTCCGTACTCCGGATCATATCCTTCTTCCGTGATTTTATCTTTAGCGGACTCAGTCAACACCAATTCGATGTCTTGTTCAGTCAAACGCTTAGAAAGTTCATCACTCATCAAGCTGACGATTTCACGTAAGTGCTCTTTCTCCAATGAATGGAAGACAATCATGTCATCCACACGGTTCAAGAACTCTGGTCGGAATGTTTTCTTCAATTCTGCAAGCATTTTTTCTTTCATGTCATCGTAGTCGGATTCACCATCTTGAATATTAAAGCCGACATAGCGGTTTTTCTTCAATTCAGTTGCTCCAACGTTCGAAGTCATGATGATTACCGTGTTGCGGAAATCAACTGTACGTCCTTTAGAATCTGTTAAGCGTCCGTCCTCCAATACTTGTAATAGTATATTAAAGACATCTGGATGCGCTTTTTCAATTTCATCTAGCAATACAACTGAGTACGGCTTACGGCGAACCTTCTCAGTTAATTGACCGCCTTCATCATATCCTACATATCCTGGAGGTGATCCGACTAAACGAGAAGTTGAATGTTTCTCCATGTATTCGGACATATCGATGCGAATCATTGCATCTTCATCGCCGAACATCACTTCTGCCAACGCACGGCCCAGTTCAGTTTTACCTACACCAGTTGGTCCTAGGAAAATGAATGAACCAATCGGACGCTTCGGATCTTTCAATCCTGCACGTGCTCGACGGATAGCTTTCGAAATAGATAACACAGCTTCTTTTTGGCCAATGACACGCTGATGCAAAATCTCTTCCATGTTCAGTAATTTAGCTGACTCTGTCTCTGCAATCTTGTCAACAGGGATTCCTGTCCACATCGCTACAACAGACGCAATATCATTTACTGTCACTTCGGATTCAGTCTGTCCTTGTTTTTCCTTCCAAGCGGCTTTCGTTGTTTCTAATTCTTCCTTCATCTTCTGCTCTTTATCACGATAAGAAGCGGCTTTTTCAAATTCTTGGCTTTGAACAGCTGCATTCTTCTCGGAACGAATTGCTTCAAGTTTTACTTCAAGCTCCTTCAAGTTAGGAGGAGTAGTATACGAGCGTAAGCGCACTTTTGATCCAGCTTCGTCAATCAAGTCGATCGCTTTGTCTGGCAAGAAACGGTCTGAAATATAGCGGTCGGACATTTTCGCTGCCGCTTCGACTGCTTCATCTGTAATCTTTACACGGTGATGCGCCTCATAACGATCGCGCAAGCCTTTGATAATTTGTATCGTTTCATCTACTGAAGGCTCATCAACTTGGATCGGCTGGAAACGACGCTCAAGTGCTGCATCCTTTTCAATATATTTACGATATTCATCAAGTGTTGTAGCACCGATACATTGTAGTTCACCGCGTGCAAGAGATGGTTTCAAGATGTTGGATGCATCAATAGCACCTTCTGCTCCACCTGCACCGATCAACGTGTGTAATTCATCGATGAATAAGATAATATTGCCCGCTTGACGGATTTCTTCCATTACCTTCTTCATTCTATCTTCAAATTCACCACGGTATTTCGTACCCGCAACGACTGTCCCCATATCAAGCGTCATAACGCGCTTATCACGTAAGATCTCTGGCACTTCGTTACTCACTACTTGCTGTGCCAAGCCTTCTGCAATTGCTGTTTTACCAACGCCTGGTTCCCCAATTAACACGGGGTTGTTTTTCGTGCGACGCGCTAAGACTTCAATAACGCGTGTGATTTCTTTGCTACGACCAATTACCGGATCCAATGTACCTTCACGTGCAATTTCAGTTAAATCACGTGCTAAGCTATCCAATGTCGGTGTTGCTGCTGATGCAGAATTCGCTGGATTATTAACTGAACTCTCATCATTACCAAGTAACTGAAGTACTTGTTGACGTGCTTTATTTAAACTAACACCCGCATTATTTAGAACGCGTGCAGCGACGCCTTCTCCTTCTCGAATCAAAGCCAATAAAATATGCTCAGTACCGATATAAGAATGCCCCAGTTTGCGTGACTCATCTACAGATAACTCGATAACTCGTTTTGCACGAGGAGTATAATGAACAATCGGACCCACGTCTTTAGAGCCCACACCTACCAAAACTTCTACTTCACGTTCAATAGTATCTGCATTCACATTAATTGCTTCAAGAGCTTTCGCTGCGATGCCGCCACCTTCTCGAATCAAACCAAGTAAAATATGCTCAGTACCAATAGATTCATGTTTTAAACGTATTGCCTCTTCTTGGGCCAGTTGTAAAACCTTTTGTGCACGTTGTGTAAATCGATTAAACATCATATTCATTCCCCTCTTTCCTTCATTCAGTGGACTATACTCTATGTTATGCAAAATAACGCATCGTTGCTTTGTTTCCTATCACTTATATATATTCAAGTCAGTTCGCGATACAACCAAATCCGCATATTGACTTTGACTATCTTTGATTAATTATAAATCTTCTTTATCCTACTTGCAAAAACTTTGCTCACGATGGATCAGTATCTTGCTCTGGTACAGAAGATTTCCCTACACCCAGCCGATTACGGAACAATTGTGCACGAAGGATATCACGCTCATCTGATGTTAATTCTGCACCCGCATATTGCTGAAGGAAACCCGGCTGCATGAAAATCATCAATTCATTCAAAATAGACATGTCGATATTTTCGAATATACCTAAATCAATACCCAATCGGACGTCAGACAAACATTTTGCCGCTTCTGCCGATGGTAAAATCCGTGAATGTGTCAGCGTCCCAAGCGCTCTGAATAATCTATTCTCCAAGTGAACTTCCGATTTGGCCAATAATAGTTCGCGTGATTTCTTTTCATGCGCTATCAGACGTTTCGCAATACTTTCCAAGTCTTTCAGGATTTCTTCTTCTGATTTGCCTAGTGTGATTTGATTGGAAATCTGATAAATATTTCCGAGCGCTTCGCTGCCTTCTCCATAACTTCCTCGTACGACCATTCCAAGCCTTGATATCGCTGGAATAATGCGTTCAATTTGTTTAGTAATCGTCAGTGCAGGTAAATGCATCATGACCGATGCGCGCATTCCTGTACCTGTGTTGGATGGACAACTAGTCAAATAGCCAAACGTCTCATCAAATGCATAGTCTAAATTCTTTTCTAACTCGCTGTCTACTTGATCAGCATGTTCATACGCCTGATCAATTTGAAAACCTGGATAAATGCATTGAATGCGAATATGATCTTCTTCATTCACCATAATACTGATTGTTTCATCTTCCGACAGTAGAACAGATCCGTGCTTTTTAGGATCAATTAACTGCGGACTGACTAAGTGCTTCTCGACTAAAATTTGTCTCTCAAGTGGTGTTAAATCTTTCATAGTAGTACCAGTAAAGTGGTGATCCTCCATCGTCTCGACTGCATGATTCAATGCCTCACTGACATCATTTGCATCTTCTTGCGACGCGCTTATTGGAAATAAGTGTTTTTGGAGGTTGCGGGCCAGTCTAATTCTTGTGGATAGGACGATGTCGGCGTGTTCCCCTTCTGCTACCATCCAACCCGTCAGTTCCTGTTTGATGAATTTTTCAAATGACATGTTGATCGTCACCTCCATCTTCCAGTTGCTGTTTCAGCTGATTCGCCTCATCCCGCAAAGATGCGGCTTCTTCAAACCGTTCATCTTCTACGGCCTCTCGCATTTTCGTACGGATATCTTCAAGCTTTTTCTTTAAGGCAAAACGTTCATTAAGCGAAACCGGTATTTTCCCTCGGTGTTGAGCGTGACCGTTGTGTAATTTTGCAAACACCCTTGGCAACTGTCCACGAAATGCATCGTAACATGTAGCACAGCCAAACTTTCCACTGTCGAGAAAACGATGGAAGGTTAAACCACAGTTCGGACATTTCGGACCATCCGGAAGCGTTTCACCGGTTTTCTGTTCTGGAAATATTTCAGAACCTCCTAACCAGTGTGCCAAGAATTGTTGAATCGACAAAGGTTCTTGATCAGGACTGAAAGAAAATGTCTGCGAATAAAATGCACATTTATCACATAAATGGCGCTCTGTTATACCATTTGGTGTTTCTTGTTTAAACACGACAGTAGCGGGTCGTTCTTTACAGTTTTCACAAAGCATCGGGACTCACCTCATTCTATCTCTTCATATATTAATGTAACTAACATGGCGCGAAGGATACGCGATCGCAGTGCATCACGCTCAGGCAACATATAACGCAGTGTTGTACGTCCCACTGCCGCGAGCATCAGTTTAGCTTCACGCTCTGTAATGACTTGTTCTTCAATTAAACGAATAATCACATCTTCCGCCATAGTGGAGGACGCTTCACTTTCTAAAACTTCTAGCGCTTGTTCAAGTAAGTCTTTTCGGGAGTTGGTACGCACGCGATAAATCCGGATGTAGCCCCCACCTCCGCGTTTAGACTCTACAGCGTAGCCACGCTCGACTGTAAATCGCGTTTTAATCACGTAGTTAATCTGTGAAGGAACGCATTGAAACTTCTCAGCAATCTCATTTCGTTTGATTTCAATAGAAGCACTATCTTCCTCTTCGATAATCGACTTCAAATATCCTTCTATAATGTCAGAAATATTACGCATCTCGTCACCTCGTTTCGCTCAACGTTCTAGTTGACTTTGACTATCTTTGACTTGATTGTATCGCAAAAATCGGACATGATGCAATTCATTTGTTTGTATGTATACCTGTTTAGGCTGAAAGGAAACCTGTTGCTAGGTTGTCACATTAGGCTATTTATTATTCAATTAGTTACCAGACAAAAACATAGTGAGTTGGTAGGGACTGTTGATTACACTCCAAACAGACGCTTTCAACTATGATTGGTTATTACAATCTTCTAAAAAAATATCGATTGAAAAATAAAAGACTGAAGAACAGATCCTCATAGCGGATCGTCTTCAGTCATATACTGTACAAAATTTTAGTTCTTTTCTCTTTATATAGTGATGGGTTCTTTACGCATTGGTTCTAGGTCGACTTCGAAGCCCATGTCTTCAAGCATCTTTAGATCTTGGTCATTTTCTTGACCGGCTGTTGTGAGGTAATCACCGATGAAGATAGAGTTTGCTGCGTAAAGACCTAGTGGTTGTAGACTTCTTAGATTGACTTCACGTCCACCCGAGATACGGATTTCTTTGCTAGGGTTAATGTAGCGGAACAGACACAGGACTTTTAGACAGTAGCGTGGGTCCAGTTCTGACGTTCCTTCTAATGGTGTTCCATCAACTGCGTGCAGGAAGTTTACAGGTATGGAGTCTGCGTCCAGTTCGCGCAGGCTACGTGCCATAGAGATAATGTCTTGCTTTGTTTCACGCATGCCGACGATGACGCCTGAACACGGAGAAATGCCTGCTTCTTTGGCCAATCCTACAGTGTTTACACGATCTTCGTATGTGTGCGACGTTGTTATACTTTCGTGATGCTCTGCGGATGTGTTCAAGTTGTGGTTGTAGCGATCTACTCCTGCCTCTTTCAAACGAGTCGCTTGTCCTGGCTTCAAAATTCCTAGGCAAGCACATACCGTCATTCCTTTATGCTTTTCTTTAATTTGTTTAACAGAGTCAATGACTATGTCCAGTTCACTGTCACGTGGTCCCCGTCCACTTGCAACGATGCAATAAGTGCCTGCTTTATTGGCTGCCGCACGCTCCGCACCTTCAAGTATCTCTTCTGATTTCATCATTGCATACTTTTCGACAGGCGCTTTTGAAACGATGGACTGAGCGCAATAACCACAGTTCTCCGGACATAAACCTGATTTCGTATTGATGATCATATTCAACTTTACTTTATTTCCGAAATAATGTGATCGAATCGAGTACGTTGCATGCAGTAATAATAGTAAATCTTCATCTGGGCTGTTTAATAGTGCAAGTGATTCCTCGTCGGTTAATACATGTCCTTCTAGTACTCTAGTAGCGAGTTGTTGGTAATTCATTATAATGTACGCCTCACTTTCAAGTGTTTTGATATTCTGAACGCAAACATGCCTGACAACACAGCTAGAATTAGATCTTTTGGCAGTGGAGGCATCATCCATAGCCATGCGATCTTATAAGAAAACACCTCGGGTGCAGCAGCCCACATCTTATACGCAAAATACATCCAACTTGTACCTAGTATGTAGTTGATTGCGGTAGCGACTAGCGCAGCGGTAATAAAAGCAGGCAGGGTCTGATTTCGCTCGACAATCTTTCCCGCTACATAAGCAATTAGAATGAAAGTAACAATAAAACCGAACGTCGGACTTAATATCTGACCGAATCCGCCTGAAAATCTTGCGAAGACCGGTGCACCCGCTAGCCCTATTAACATATACACCGTCATAGATAATGCACCTAGACGGCTGCCGAGTAATAGTCCCGATAAGATCGCGAAAAACGTTTGCAATGTAATAGGCACTCCACCAACTACTAAAAACGGCACGAAGGATGTAATATTTGCTCCAATCATCATTAATGATGCGAACATTCCACTGTATACAATGGTTAGTGCATTGAATCTACTGACCGGTCGACTCTCTGTTGCAGTTGCCATCATGTCACCTCTTTTTATATTAGTTACCATAAAAATAATAGAGGTTAACTCACATTGTGTCAACACTATTTATTTTTAAGTTAACTCTAAAAATAAATAAAAAAAAAGACTGCAGCATCATGCTGACAGCCTACTTCTTCTTATCAATCTGTTCTTCCTTTTCTTTACGGAACAGAACGCTTGAAATTAAACCACTAAATATTGCAGCTGCAATCGTAATGTACACGCGCATATCATAAGTAACTTCTTCGTAACTATTACCTATCATGATCCAAGCAAGAGTACCTACAAGAACAGCGATTGGAAATGAGTATTTAAAGAACCGCATAATTCCTCACCTTTTCAATTTACTCCTTTAACTTTATCATAAATATCGCAATTTCTCTATGTTGCAAATCCCGACTACGAACTTCACTGAATGTTCACTTGACGAAGAACAACAAAGCCGCTATGATGTGGTTAGAATAATCAAAATAATTGAATAAGAATCGTATCTTATCAAGAGAAGCTGAGGGACTGGCCCGTCGACGCTTCAGCAACCAGCCGTTTAGGCAAGGTGCTACTTCCAGCAGTCTGTCAAATTGACGCACTGAAAAGATGAGAGGGAACTAGTCATTGAGATTACAAAGCCTTCTAATATACTTGAAGGCTTTTTTTGATTAGAAAAGCAAAGGGGAGATGGGAACATGTCATTGCTAGAGAAACTACAAACAAATGTCCTAACAGCAGATGGGGCAATGGGGACGATTTTATATTCTTACGGAATTGATTATTGTTATGAAGAGCTAAACATAGAAAAGCCCGAAATTATAGAGCAAATTCACCAAGACTATATCGCAGCGGGTGCAGATATCATCCAAACGAACACATACAGTGCTAACGCGATTAAATTAGCTCGCTACGGTTTAGAAAGTCATGTGACGGAATTCAATAAAGCAGCCATCCAAATCGCAAAGCGCGCAGCAGCACCTGGCGGACAATTCGTTCTTGGCACAATCGGCGGTCTACGTGGCATTCGTAAAAGTGATGCTACATTGGATGAAATAGAAAAAGTCGTATTAGAACAAGCAAACGCATTATTAACAGGTGATCCCGACGGTCTTTTATTGGAGACCTATTATGATTTTGAAGAATTGGCATCTGTTGTTAGCACATTAAAGAAAGTTACGGACGTGCCATTAATTGCACAAGTTTCTATGCATGACCCCGGTGTACTTCAAAACGGACTTTCATTAAACGATGCTCTTCACCAACTTGAGTCTCTCGGTGCAGACGTTGTAGGCGTCAACTGTCGCTTAGGACCTTACCACACGATTCAAGCATTCGATAATGTCACGTTACCGAAAAAAGCATTTTTATCAGCTTATCCAAACGCCAGCCTATTAGACGTAGAAGATGGACGAATAGTCTATGAATCAGAGGCAGAGTATTTCGGTCGTGCTGCCGTACTACTACGCGATCAAGGGGTTCGGTTAATCGGTGGATGTTGCGGTACAACGCCTAAACATATTAAAGCAGCCAAAACGCAGTTAGCTAGACTTGCGCCTATTACAGAAAAAGTCGTACAGCCGTCAAAACCTATCGTCATCCAAGAAGCGAGTCCTGTACAACACCAACCACTTCACATAAAAGCCAAAACAGAGCGTACGGTGATTGTAGAGTTGGATACACCGCGCCACTTAGAGACAGAAGATTATGTCAAAGGCGCGAACGTATTATACGATGCAGGCGTTGACGCGATCACAATGGCGGACAACTCACTTGCCTCCCCTCGTATCAGTAATATGGCGATGGGCTCAATCATTAAAATGCAACACAATATTCGCCCGCTCGTTCATTTGACATGTCGCGATCACAATCTTATTGGATTGCAGTCACATTTGATGGGTTTGGATGCACTAGGTATCACGGATGTGCTGGCGGTAACAGGTGACCCAACGAAAGTGGGAGATTTCCCAGGGGCTACGAGCGTTTATGACGTGAACAGTATGGAGTTAATACAATTAATCAAAAAGTTGAATGAAGGTATTTCCTTCTCTGGAAAGCCATTGCGCAAAAAAGCCAACTTCTCTATTTCAGCAGCATTCAATCCGAACGTACGCGTAGTGGAACGTGCCGTACAGCGGCTAGATAAGAAAATCGAAGCGGGCGCAGACTACTTTATCACTCAACCTGTTTATACAAAAGAAAAAATCATAGAAGTATATGAAGCAACGAAGCATTTGGACACACCGATTTTTATTGGGATTATGCCGTTGACGAATATTCGAAACGCAGAGTTCTTGCATCACGAAGTACCTGGCATTAAGCTTTCCGATGAAGTATTGGAAAGAATGCGCCAGTGCAGTGATGATCGAGATCAATCGACAGAAGTTGGCCTGGAAATCGCAAAAGAACTTCTTGATACAGCAGCGAAATACTTTAAAGGTATCTATCTAATTACACCATTCCTTCGTTACGATATGACGTTAGAGTTGTATGAGTATATTAAGGAATTAGACGAGCAGAAGGAGAGGGAATTACTACATGCAGAGACATCCTATTGAAGAACAACTAGATAAACGAATCCTGATCATTGACGGTGCGATGGGGACGATGCTACAAGCGGAAGATTTCTCGACAGAGGACTTCGGCGGAGAAGAATACGATGGATGTAACGAATACATGAGTGTGTTACGCCCTGATGTTTTAGAAAAGATTCACGATGAGTACTTAGAAGCTGGCGCTGATATCATTTGCACGAATACGTTTGGTGGTACACCCCTTGTGTTGAATGAATTTTCACTAGGTCACCGCGCAAATGAAATTAATGCAAAGTCAGTTGAAATTGCAAAAAAGAGTGCGGCGAAGTTCTCTACACCGGAATGGCCACGTTTTGTCGCAGGTGCAATCGGACCAACGACAAAGACACTTTCCGTTACAGGTGGGATTACGTTCGATGAACTATCTCATGATTTCTACGTTCAAGCAAAGGCACTTATCGAAGCAGGCAGTGACTTGATTCTGATGGAAACGAGTCAGGATATGCTGAACGTAAAGGCTGGTACGATTGGCATTAAAAAGGCGTTTGAAGAACTTGGACGCGAAATACCCATTATGATTTCAGGTACAATCGAGCCTATGGGTACAACTCTCGCAGGCCAAAGCATCGAATCCTTCTATATTTCCATTGAACACGTTCACCCTCTATCGGTCGGCTTGAACTGCGCAACGGGTCCTGAATTCATGACAGACCACTTGCGTTCATTATCAGAGTTAGCGACAAGCTACGTTACGTGCTATCCAAATGCTGGATTGCCGGACGCGGAAGGACATTACCACGAATCACCTGAGTCCCTATCAAAAAAGCTTGCAGGCTTTGCCGAAAAAGGCTGGCTAAATATGGTTGGCGGTTGCTGCGGTACGACGCCTGACCACATTCGTGCAATTAGAGAAGCAGTAAAAGACTTAAAGCCTCGCCAAATAGCGGAACCTCACGGCCATGCAGTTTCAGGTATCGAACCATTACTATATGACGAAACTATGCGTCCTCTATTGATTGGTGAACGAACGAACGTGATCGGTTCGCGTAAATTCAAGCAGCTGATCGTAGAAGAGAAATTTGAAGAGGCTTCTGAAATCGCACGTGCACAAGTAAAACGTGGAGCACACGTATTGGATATTTGTCTTGCGAATCCCGACCGTGATGAGTTGCATGATATGACTCGCTTCATGCAAGAAGTAGTGAAGAAAGTTAAAGTCCCTCTAGTCATTGACTCGACAGATGAAAATGTTATTGCGGAAGCGCTGAAATTCTCACAAGGTAAGGCGATCATCAACTCCATTAACCTAGAAGATGGTGAAGAACGCTTTGACGCGGTACTTCCTTTAGTTAAAAAGTATGGAGCAGCTGTCGTAGTTGGAACGATTGATGAAATTGGAATGGCTGTAACGAGAGAGCGCAAACTTGAAGTCGCGTTACGTTCATATGATTTACTCGTCAATAAATGGCAGATTCCGCCCGAAGATATCATTTTCGATCCACTCGTCTTCCCTGTCGGCACAGGCGATGAGCAATACATTGGCTCTGCAGTAGAAACGATTGAAGGAATTCGATTAATCAAAGAAAAGCTTCCACGTACTCTAACAACTTTAGGTGTCAGTAACGTATCATTCGGACTACCGTCTGTTGGTCGTGAAGTATTAAATGCCGTGTACTTGTATCACTGTACACAAGCAGGTCTTGATTACGCGATTATAAACACAGAAAAACTTGAACGTTATGCTTCGATTCCAGAGGCTGAAGTAAAGCTGGCGGATGATCTACTGTTTTCCACAACGGATGACACACTGGCAGCATTCGCAGACTTTTATCGTGGTAAGAAAAAAGAAAAAACAGAAGATGATCTACCGAAAACTGTAGCTGAACGTCTTTCATACTATATAGTCGAAGGAACAAAAGAAGGCTTAATTCCTGACTTGGATTCCGCTTTAAAAACATATGACGAACCGCTTGATATCATCAATGGTCCGCTCATGACAGGGATGGCTGAAGTCGGCCGTCTATTCAATGATAATCAGCTGATCGTAGCAGAAGTTCTACAAAGTGCTGGAGTCATGAAAGCTTCGGTATCCTATCTTGAACAGTTCATGGAGAAAAAAGAAGATGATTCGGGCAAAGGTAAAATTATCTTAGCTACAGTTAAAGGCGACGTACATGATATCGGGAAAAACTTAGTAGAAATCATATTAAGTAATAATGGATTTAAAGTAATCGATATCGGCATCAAAGTAACCCCTGCTGCATTGATTGAAGTAATCCGTAAAGAAAAGCCAGATATTGTAGGTCTGTCCGGATTACTCGTTAAGTCTGCACAACAAATGGTCTTGACTGCACAAGACTTCAAGGCCGCGGGTATTGATACGCCTATTATGGTTGGTGGAGCAGCGTTGACAAGGCGCTTCACCGAAACTAAAATCGCATCTGAATATGATGGTCCAGTAATTTTCGCTAAAGATGCGATGCAAGGGCTTGATTTGGCAAACCGTCTACAAAGTGAAGGCAAAGAAGAACTACTCGAAGAATTAGTGCAAAGTATCGAAAAACGTGAAGCCAATGACGCGATTAAAGCAAGTCGCGGAGCTGTGGCAGTTGCGGTCAAGCCGCGTCCAGTGAAAACGGTGCGCACCGATGTTCCAGTATTCGTACCGACAGATTTGCGCAGACGTGTCGTGAAAGATTATTCTGTCGCACACTTACATCCTTATGTAAATATGCGCACACTGATCGGTCACCACTTAGGCCTGCGTGGAAATGTCGATAAAATGCTTGAACGAAAAGATGAACGCGCAGTTCAACTTCACGACATGGTCACCGAGTTCTTGAAGTCCGATAAAATGAAAGCTTCCGGCGTTTATCAGTTCTTCCCTGCCCAAGCAGATGGCGATGACGTAATTATTTACGATCCGGAAGATTCAAAAACTGAAATCGAACGCTTCACGTTCCCACGTCAAGACAAGGAACCATTCCTATGCTTAGCTGACTACTTGAAAACAGTAGAAAGCGGCGAGATGGACTACGTCGCTTTCATGCAAGTAACTGCCGGCAAAGGAATTCGTGATTATGCAAACAAATTGAAAGCGGAAGGAAAGTTCCTAGAAAGCCACGCATTCCAGTCAACTGCTCTGGAACTCGCGGAAGGATTCGCTGAACGGATTCACCAAGAAATCCGTGACCAGTGGGGATTCCCTGACCCAACTGACTTCACTATGCTCGAACGTTTCGCAGCTAAATACCAAGGCCAGCGATTCTCATTCGGCTATCCAGCCTGTCCGAACCTAGAAGACCAAGCCAAACTCTTCCGCCTCATCAGACCGGAAGAGCACGGAGTTATTCTGACCGAAGAATTCATGATGGAACCAGAAGCATCCGTATCCGCAATGGTCTTCGCACACCCCGACGCAAGATACTTTAATGCATAACATTAAATGCTGAAAGCGCCTTGTAGACTCGACAGGCGTTGGAGGAACTACCACAAAGGCGCTCTTTGCCTTTTTGGTAGTTCTGAAACGTCCCGAGAGTCTGGCGCTTGAAGCTGGATAACATTAAATGCTGAAAGCGCCGTCTAGACTCGACAGGCGTTGGAAGAACTACCACAAAGGCGCTCCTTGCCTTTTGGGTAGTTCTGAAACGTCCCGAGAGTCTGGCGCTTGAAGTAGAAAAAAACCCGCTATCTCTGAAATATACAGAGACAGCGGGTTTTTTCATAGTAATAGAAGTTTATCGGCACCTTCTACGACGGTGACAACCACCGCCACCATGTCCTGGGCCGAAGCCTGGTCCAAAGCCTGGTCCCATTCCTCCTCCAAATCCAGGTCCTCTTCCTGGCATAATAGTAGAGCCCATAACGTCTTCAGTAGTTTCTGTATAGTAGTGCTGTGGCACACCAACCACGTGGTGTCGATTCACATTCACGATCGGATGAATAAATGGCATTTCCTGTTTAGTGAAGCAATCATTAAAGCGATACTGCGGTGGGCAAACTACGGGTTGGAATCCTTGTTGCTGTCCACCTTGCATACCTTGCATACCATGCATACCTGGCTGATATTGTTGGTGCCCCCACCCTTGCTGGTGATGTCCACCTGACATTCCACAATGTCCTTGATTCATTTCTCCACCTCCTTATACCCTATTACATGCGAGCTAATAAATTTGTTACGGGCTACCGCCATAGAATAGTAAAAAATAAAAAATAATATCCTTGATTACCAGGAATAAAGGACTCTGCTACATTATTAACAGACTGTTTATCATTCACAGTTTGTAGTAATAAAAGATTTCTCAGACCGTAAAAAGTTGGAGTCACGACGCAACTCCAGCCCAGCCAAATATAGTAATGATCCAATAAAACAACCTATTCTGTTTAGAGCGCATGAGTGAAATTTACGTTATGTGGGTATAGTACGATATCACCTATTTTTTGAAGGAGAGAAATTATATGAAACGAAATAGAATTATACTATTTGACGGTGAATGTAACTTTTGTGACGCGAGCGTGCAATTTATTATTAAACGTGACCCGTACAAACATTTTTCATTCGCTTCTTTACAAGACGATGTAGGTAGAAAACTTCGCAAAGACTATCAAATTCCTGATAACGTAGATAGCTTAGTATTGATTGAAAATGGTAAAGCTTATACAAAATCAGGCGCAGCTTTACGTATTGCGAAAAAATTGGATGGACTTTGGCACTTAGCATTTCTATTCATCGTCATTCCACCCGCAATTCGCGACATTGCCTACGACTATATTGCAACAAACCGATATAAATGGTTCGGCAAAAAGGAATTATCCTGCATGTTGCCTTCACCTGAAGAACGTCAACGTTTTATCTCGTAAAGATTTTAACTCTCTATCCAAATACGATAAAAAGACTGAAAACAAGCTCCAATGTTCCTGGAGTTGCTTTCAGTCCGAGCCTTCCTACGTTACGGAAGGCTTTTTTTCATGAAGTTAATTCTTTATATTCTTCGTCAGAAAAGGCCCGTGATCTAGTCAGGAAACGTTTCCCTTCCACTCCCTCGAGCGAAAACATTCCACCACGTCCATCGACTACGTCAATAATTAGCTGTGTATGTTTCCAATACTCAAACTGACTTTTCATCATATAGAATGGCATACCACCGATGTGCCCTAGCAATACGTCTTGGTTACCGACAATTAAATCACCATCTTCGTAACACATCGGAGAAGATCCATCACAGCAACCCCCGGACTGATGAAACATCAGAGGACCGTGCTTATCTTTTAACAACTCTATAAGAGCCAATGCTTCTTCTGTTGCGACTACTCGATCTGGCATAGGAATTCCTCCATTCACTGCGGATCCTCCAGATAGATTCGATCAAAAGAATCCTTGTTTGCTTTCATCGTAGCTAACTAGCATGTTCTTTGTCTGCTGATAATGAGCTAGCATCTGTAAGTGATTTTCACGGCCGATACCCGAAGCTTTATAGCCACCGAAAGCAGAGTGTGCCGGATATGCATGATAGCAGTTCGTCCATACGCGTCCTGCCTGAATCCCGCGACCGAAGCGGTACGCTGTATTCATATCACGCGTCCACACACCTGAACCTAGTCCATACAATGTATCGTTCGCGATTTCTAGCGCCTCTTCTTTATCTTTAAACGTCGTTACTGCAACTACAGGACCGAAAATTTCTTCTTGGAAGATTCTCATCTTATTATGTCCTTTAAATACAGTCGGCTGCACATAATAACCTTCTGCAAGATCACCTTCGAGCTTATTTTGCTCTCCACCTGTCAGACATTCTGCACCTTCTTGCTTTCCGATATCTAGGTAAGAAAGAATCTTCTCTAGTTGCTCAGTCGATGCCTGGGCACCCATCATGACCGTTGGATCTAATGGATTTCCTGTCTTGATCGCTTTAACACGCTCAAGTGCACGTTCCATGAACTTATCGTAAATGGATTCCTGAATCAACGCACGAGATGGGCATGTACAGACCTCTCCTTGGTTTAATGCGAACATTACGAAACCTTCAACTGCTTTATCAAGGAATGCATCATCTTCCGCCATTACATCTTCGAAGAAAATGTTCGGGGATTTTCCGCCCAATTCCAAAGTAACCGGAATCAAGTTTTGAGAAGCATACTGCATGATCAGACGGCCTGTTGTCGTCTCCCCTGTGAATGCAATCTTATTGATACGTGGATTGGAAGCTAATGGCTTTCCTGCTTCTAGTCCGAAACCGTTGACTACGTTCAGCACACCTGCCGGCAGTAAGTCTTCGATTAATTCAACCAATACCAAAATAGATGCAGGCGTTTGTTCAGCCGGCTTTAGCACGACACAATTTCCTGCCGCTAATGCCGGAGCAAGTTTCCATACTGCCATTAGAATAGGGAAGTTCCAAGGAATGATCTGACCTACGACTCCTAGTGGCTCATGGAAGTGATAAGCTACTGTGTCGTTATCGATTTGACTGACTCCGCCTTCTTGCGCGCGAATTGCAGAAGCAAAGTATCTGAAATGGTCAACTGCTAGCGGAAGATCGGCATTTAATGTTTCACGAACGGCTTTTCCGTTATCCCATGTTTCAGCTACAGCAAGCATTTCTAAGTTCTCTTCAATACGATCTGCAATTTTTAGCAAAATATTTGAACGTTCAGTGACTGATGTTTTTCCCCACGCGTCTTTTGCTGCATGAGCTGCATCCAGAGCTAGTTCAATGTCTTCTTCTGTAGATCTCGCTACCTGAGTAAACACTTTACCTGTCACTGGTGTTGAATTATCGAAATACTGACCTTTGACTGGTGCCGTCCACTTGCCGCCAATGAAATTTTCATAGCGTTCTTTGAACTGAACCTTTGAACCTTCTGTATTTGGATTTGCGTAAACTAGATTTTCTGAAGCTTGTACCATACTGCGTCACACTCCCTATTCTCATTATTTTGCTTGTATTTAAGCGCAACTGTTATGCACGCAAAGCTATTATACGAAACATAGTTTCACTTTATTCCTGATGTGTACGCTTTCATAAGCTATCTTTTATTCTAAACTATTCGGTAAGCGCTTTCAATCAAATAGTTTTATAGTTCATACAAATTGTTGTGTGTTTAATAATCGCTCTATTTTAATCCGCTTATAAAGATTATAAAACTGTACATTTTAGGTAATGCTAAAGAAAACTACTTTAGTTAAGAAGGGATTCCTATGAATCAAAAAGGCTCTATCAGCGTTTTGCATGTGGTGTTTTTATCCATGACGGTTATTGGACTAAAAAATCATGTGACCATCATTCCTTCATTGTTGGAGGATGCACGTAGAGATGGATGGATATCAGTCATAATTGCGTTTCTTGCTATCTTTCCCTTTGTCTTTCTTTTTATCTACATCCATAAAAAGTCCGAACGGAAACATTTGGCGAAGTGGCTCACTGATAATGTTGGCAAGGTGCCATCAGCCGTCATCCGATACATGGTAGCGATATTTCTGCTGATTTTGTCTACTTTTACAATGGTCGAGATGTTGGAGTGGATTGCCGCCACTTTTTTACCGAAAACTCCCCTGTTTTTATTATTGCTGACATTTAACGTCTTATGCGTTCTGCTTGCGATGGCTAATTTACAATCCATCGTCACCGTCAATGCAATTGTGTTATTTGGTGTAGTCGTTTTGGGATTTTTCGTAGCGTTTACTAACTTGCAAGTGAAAGATTACAACATGTTAAAACCTTTTTTAGAACACGGCGTACAACCTGTCCTCAAATCCGCTGTCTATCCTGCTTCGGGATTTATAGAACTTTCGTTACTTCTCTTCATTCAGCATCGCGTGAAAAGTCCGTTTCGCTGGTACCATTTTGCGGTCATGATGCTCATCTTGCTCGGGCTGACGATAGGCCCCCTCGTTGGCGCTATTACAGAGTTCGGACCGGAAGAAGCTACAAAGCAACTTTATCCTGCTTATGAGGAATGGGGACTTGTCTCGATTGGTCGTTTTTTTGAACACTTAGACTTCCTTTCCATTTATCAATGGCTAACAGGCGCTTTTATTCGTATCGGTTTGCTACTCTTCATTGCAATTGATCTGTTAGGAATGACCAATGATAAGAAGAGGATTTCACAGATCATCTTACCGGCCCTCTTCTTTATGAGCGTGTCTTTACTTTTAGTGAGTGACCATGTATTTCTTAAAATCAAAGGTGATTATGTTTTAACCGGCACATTTGTATTCTTGTTTCTTCTAACACTCTTTCTCGTCTTCGCTGCAAAACGCTCAGGAAGGAAATCAAGAAAACAGCCGAACTAATCTATTAGGAAATGGTGATATAGTATGAGAACTCCTGATATGAGCATTGATCTGGATTCACTACAGCAACTTTTTCTACGTTCTAGTGATATACAGTTCCAGCCCTATACTTTTCAATCACATACAGTCTATTTCATCACATGCGATTCAATGTTCGACGCACAATTATTGAATGAAGTCGTGATTCCAAATGTACGCAAATTATATGATGACAATAAAGAAAGCATAAGTGAGCAAGTTCTTTGCTCTTCTTTATATATACCAAAACTTCAGATTCCAAAAACAGAAAAAGAACTAATTACGCTAGTGTATACGGGGCATGTGCTCGTGTATTTTGAAGAGCTCCAATTAGTTGTGGCTGGTAATATTGAAAGTAAACCAAATCGGTCACCTGAAGAAACCCGTTTAGAAGTTCCGGTTAAAGGACCTCGTGATAACTTTATTGAAGATATCTCAGTTAATATTGCACTCATTAGAAAACGCCTTCCAACCAATTCTTTATGCGTGGAAAAGTTCGAATTAGGCGCTCGGTCAAAAACTTCTGTAGCACTTATGTACTTCGATGATATTGCCAGTGAAGATACATTAAACCAATTGCGTACACAGCTAGGCAAAGTGAATACGGATATTGTGTTCAGTGGTGATGCATTGATGGAGTTAGTGAACAAAAAAGCCTTGCTCTTTCCCCGATCTGACTATACGGGACGTCCTGACAATGCAATCCAGTCATTGGCGAGAGGTCGCTTCGTTATTCTAGTGGACGGCGTAACCTACGCCGTCATCACTCCGATCAGCTTGTTTTTATTAATGAAAACTTCCGAGGATTTTGAGTTTCCAAGTCTCCAAAGTTCGATCCAACGATTGCTTCGTCTCGGCAGTTTATTAATTGGTTTACTGTTACCCGCTTTTTGGCTTGCACTCACCTCCTTTCATCAAGATCAGTTACCTATTCAATTATTGGCAACCATCGTACAGGCAAACATAGGTCTACCTTTTCCTTCTATATTTGAAATGTTATTGATGCTCGGCTTATTTGAGTTATTTCGAGAAGCGGGTCTACGTCTGCCAACCGTAATCGGAAGTACGATTGGAGTTGTAGGTGGATTGATTATTGGAGATGCGGCAATACGCGCAGGTTTAACAAGTCCCGCTATGATTGTCGTGATCGCCACTTCTACAATTGCGGTCTATACTTTAGTTAATCAATCACTCGTTACAGCTGTCAGTGCGTTACGCGTATTTTTTATTTTACTTACCGGACTGATGGGTTTATTTGGTTTTTATGTGTCTTTATTTGCTACCCTTTTATATTTATCAACTATCCATACATTCGGGGTCCCTTATTTAAGTATTTCAACAGACATCAAGTGGAAAAATATTAAAAAGACATTGTTCCGCCTACCTACTGAGCAATATAATGAGCGACCTGATGTATTGCATCCAAAGGATAAAACTCGCCAGAAAGGAACGGGAGAATGAAAAAAACTGCGTTGTTCGCAACACTTTGTCTGACGTTATTACTGGCGGGTTGCTGGGATATGAGAGAACCCGAGCGAATGTTGTATGTCAACGGCTTGGGTGTTGATTATGTAGACAATCAATTTCACATATATATACAGATCATCGACTTTGCCAATACACCAAAATCTGAACAACCCGTGAGTGACATCCCTCAGGCCGAAGTAGGATTTGCAAAGGCCGATACATTTGATGATGCCCTTGCCCAGCTGTACCACTCCGTTGACCAGCAGGTATTTTGGGGACATGCTTCTTACATTGTTGTATCGGAAAAGGTGTTGGAGCATGGAAAATTAAATGCAGTCATTGACAGAATTACACGGTATCTAGAGACGCGCTATCAAATTTGGTTATATGCCACAAAAGATCCGGTGCAGGACGTGTTGCTGGTCCGCCCTGTTATTAACAAAGCACTTACCTTATCAAAACTGGGTGATCCAGACAATTCCTACGAACAAGAATCGTTTGTCTATCCTACGAATATACGCGAGCTGATTATCGGTTTGGACGAGCCGGGACACGAAGCGGCAATCCCTCTTATCAACGTAAAGGATAATTGGGAGTCTTCAAAAGAGTCCGTTGCAGCACCTGTTTTATCAGGCATAGCGTCCATTTCACGCCACCATTTCAAAGGATTTATTACGGGTTCTAGCGCAAGAGGATTGCAGTGGATGACGAAGAAAACTAAACGTGGTCGAATTTCTTTCAAGACAGAGAGCGATGATCATGTATCCATAATAGTCGATAAAGTAAAACCGACCATTACACCTATCAATAAAAACGGCGTGAAATTTAATGTGGAAGTAGATATCGAAGCATCATTAAGTACAAAGGAAGGTTCTATTTCGATAAAAGAAATCAAAAAAAGATTGGAGGAAGAGATATCTAAACAAATTTTAGAGACATACAAAGAGGCTATGGAAAAAAACATTGATATCTATCGATTTTCCGAACATTTATACAGAAAAGACTTGAAGACGTGGAAGAAATATGAGCAAGACGGAGGAATTGAACTAACAGAGGAATCGATCAGTAAGTTGAACGTACGGGTCACCAAGCTTAATTCAGACCGAAAGAGTTTTCAAGAAACGATCAAATAGAACTAATCAATTAAACCGCCACAATCCACTATGGACTGCGGCGGTTTATTGTTAATTACATGTCATGTAACGCCAATAATTATCTCCCAGCACACCTGTCAAATACGCTAAGCCTTCACTTTCAGTACGGTGCAACGAGCGCCAGTCCTCGTCATCAAGCGCTAAATATACTTCATGATGTGGCGCATCGTTATGATAGCCAACTAGGTCTAGGTTTCCTTGCTGGTCTAAATGCGCTTTCACTTCATAATGAATAGGCGGTGAAGCGGTTAGTGGATTACCTACGTCATGGTTGATTGCAAAAAGAACTTCAGTCGATTTCCCTTCTAATCGCTCAATTTCTATACCGTCTACAGACGCATGGTCATGGCGCTTATATCGTTTCATATAATTCATGCCAATTGAAGGTCCAGTGGCTTTCGTAAATTGCAGTGTGCTATCGCCTCCGATAAACTCTCCTTCTATGTCCACACGGGTACGGAAGCTTTTTCCTTCTGGGTTGAAATCTCGATCATCACCTGTGAAATATGGAATTGGTGAAAAGAGATTCGGGTTTTTTATGATATCTTCTTTTAAAAACGTTGCATAGCGGAACTTCCATTGCTTCACTTCATTTACTTTTTTTCTGTCAGCAATCGGTGTAAGCAATTGATCCCGTTGCTTTACACGTACAGAAAAAGTATAGACTTCTTCTGTTGGTTTATTATTCGGATTCGGAGGCATAATCACTTCATACACTTTGGATGCGATCGATTTACTGACATTCATTTTCTGATTGCTGTCAATCAACGGACACGTTGCCGAGACGCTATATACTACTGCTTCCGAAGGACTTATCTCACGATCAATAAAACGATTATCCGTAATTGTTTCGAGATATTGACCGTTGCGGTAAATATCGAACTTCTCCACATCTTTGATCCACTCCCATGACAGAGCAATTTGTGATGAAGCGGCAATCGTTGTGATGACTAATCGTTGCAAAGGATGTTCATCTTCCTGTACTTCAGTCAGGGCAGATGTCTGGATAACAATTACATCTTGAACCCGTCCTTCCGCTACTCGTTCCACCGTGTATTGGAAAGGATGTGACGGATCCAACTCCCCATCCGAAAACTTCGGAGCTGTTCCTTCATATACTTGTCGGTCATTTTTATAGACACGGTAATAACCACCTATGTCACTCCACGTAAACGATATATTATCCAATGAATGGTCCATTTGTTGAATTTCGAATAATTTCTCCATTTGCGATCTACTCCTTTATATCCATTTCATCTGAAAAAGATAAGACTTCTTCAGATAATTATGTAACGTTTAGCATACGGTTATACTTGACCACCTAAGCGCAAACACTCATTTTCATACTTGTCAATCTGTTTATTGCAGGATCATTTTATCCTAACCCATCTATATGATATAATTAGCTTGTCTGATACATAGTCACCACTAGGGGTGCCAACATTTGGCTGAGATGCAATTATGCAAACCCTTTGAACCTGATCTAGGACAACCTAGCGGAGGGAAGTGGGTAGTTTTTATACCCAACCGCCCATCCTAGTATGGGCTTTTTGTATATATACCTTTATAAGGGGGAAAAGAAACATGCAGCTTATTCAACAACTGCGACAAGAGCAACCACTTGTCCACTGCATCACGAATTTTGTGGTAGCCAACTTCCAAGCTAACGGGTTACTCGCAATAGGCGCATCTCCTGTAATGGCCGATGCGGTGGAAGAGGCGGAAGATATCGCGAGAATCGCCGCTTGTAGCATTCTAAATATTGGAACGTTAAAACAACAAACGGTCGACGCAATGATTCTATCAGGGAAAAGTGCACGTGCAGCCGGAAAACCTGTTGTATTGGATCCAGTTGGGGCAGGTGCAACGCCTTTTCGTAAAGCAAGTGTTCTCAAAGTTTTAGACGAAGTAGACGTCACATTAGTTCGTTGTAATGCTGGGGAGTTGGCGGCAATTGCAGATATTCCATGGAACGCCAAAGGAGTAGATGCTGGAGAAGGACAAGCAGACATTGAAGACGTTGCAAAACAGACAGCACGCAAGCATAACTGTCTAGTAGCAGTTTCAGGCGAAGTGGATATCGTTACTGATGGATACACGACAGTATCTATTACAGGTGGACATCCAATGATGACGACGATTACTGGAACTGGTTGTTTACTTAGTTCAGTCGTCGGTGCTTTTCTAGCGGTTGGAATAGAGAGCCCTATGGAAGCAGCAGCAGATGCACTTTCATTTTATAAGCGTGCTGGAGAACAAACGGCGCAGATTTCCAAAGGTCCTGGTGACTTTGCGATGAACTTCTTAAATATCTTACATTCTTTAGATCGCGAAACAAAAACATACTTTGTGTAAAAGATAGGAGGTTTTTTAATGACAATTCAAGTAGCTATGACTATTGCAGGATCAGACAGTGGTGGTGGTGCGGGAATCCAGGCTGATTTGAAGACTTTTCAAGAGCTCGGTGTATTTGGCACTTCCGCTATTACGGCAGTAACCGCACAAAATACATTAGGTGTACAAGATGTGTATCCGGTACAAGCTGACGGTGTAATCGCACAAATGAAAGCCGTACTCGACGACTTTGACGTGAAAGCCTGTAAGACTGGTATGCTATTTTCAGCCGAAATCATTACAGCAGTCGCCTCTTTATTAAAAGAATATCCACCTATTCCATTAGTGATCGATCCTGTGATGATTGCTAAAGGTGGACATTCTTTATTACAACAACAAGCAATTGAGGCGCTGAAGGAACAGTTAATACCACTTGCAACTGTGATAACGCCAAACATTCCGGAAGCAGAAGTACTGACAGACATGAAGATCTGTACTGATGAAGAGATTCAACTAGCAGCAGAAAAACTTATCCAGCTCGGTGCAAATGCTGTGGTCATAAAAGGTGGACATCGCAGTGACGTGCTCGATGCGAAAGACTATTATGCTGATGCGGACGGACAATCATTCACAGTCACTACCCCATGGATCCAAACGAAAGACACACATGGAACGGGTTGCACGTTTGCAGCTGCTTTGACGGCGTTTCTTGCAAGAGGTTATTCTCTACCCGATTCAGTAGCCGAGGCAAAGCAATTCATTCAAGCAGCAATTGAAAATGGCTTACAACTTGGCTCAGGTCATGGTCCTACAAATCATTGGGCTTATGGACAGTTAAAAAGGGAGATGCTCTGATGCGACAAGTAGAAGTGAGGAAAGCATTGGGCTTATACTTTGTCATGGGTACGCCAAACGTAAAAAACCATGAACCCTTAGCTGTATTGGAAGCAGCACTTCGTGGCGGCGTTACGTGTTTCCAGTTGCGCGAAAAAGGTAACGGTGCATTAACGGGCGATGCTTTACTTGGATTCGCAAGAAAGTGTCAGGCATTATGCAGATTATATCGTGTACCGTTTATAGTTAATGACGATGTAGATTTGGCATTAGCACTTAACGCGGATGGTGTACACGTTGGACAAGACGATGAACAGGCAGACAGTGTTCGAAAACGTATAGGACCTGATAAATGGCTTGGCGTCTCGACGCATAACGCAACTGAGGTTCAACTCGCACAGTCGATCGGTGCCGATTACATAGGCCTTGGCCCCATTTATCCAACCGCAACTAAACTGGATGCTTCAGACGTTGTCGGAACAAACTTAGTGGAAAAAATTCATACAGCATTTCCCGACATGCCAATGGTAGCAATTGGTGGGATTACGCTAGATACTACGGAGTCTATTATACAAGCAGGTGCAGATGGCGTGGCGGTAGTATCTGCCATTGCCTCCGCTGCCGACCCACAAAAAACTGCAAAATCTATTTCAAAAACGATCCATTCTACTCTAAAGTAAACGAGGTTGCTATGAATACACGTAAAATGATTTTCATGACGATGTTCGTCGCAATTGCAGTCGCAGGCTCTGCATTCGTTTCATTTCCGGCTGGCATTGCTAGGGCCTATCCTATTCAACATGCGGTAAATGTGATTGTCGCTATTGTGATGGGGCCAGCAGCAGCTGTTACCGTTGCTTTCGTGACAGGATTGGTCCGTATATTGACAGGAACTGGTTCATTGCTTGCATTTCCAGGCGGTATGATTGGCGCCTTTTTGGCGGGTGTTCTGTACAAGCGATTTAATAAGAATTGGAGTGCAGGCGTTGGAGAAATTATCGGTACTGGTTTGATTGCGCCTTTATTTGCTGTTCCGTACGCAAAGATTCTAATGGGCACTACGGTGACTGCATTTTTCTTCTTGCCACCGTTTCTCGTATCAACAGTTAGCGGCACTATTATTGGTCTGCTACTAGCTCCTAGACTTTTAAAGTTAAATTTATTTAAAGATTTAAAGTGAATTACGACAAAAGATCCGCAGAGAAGAATCTCTGCGGATCTTTTGTCGATTTCCCGGGAAATACCGTGTATTATTTATTCACTTGATTATAATAGCGCTGCATCTCTTCCTTCGGTACCATGTTTCCACCGGTTCCCCACACTAGATGTGTAGCGTTTATAGAATTGGCTAACGGGAGTTTAGATTTTATTACGTGTACAGGACCTGTCATACCAGCAAGTGCGGAAGGTTCTAACCAAATGTCTTCACTGTCTGCGAGCACTTTCAACAATTTGAACAATGTCTGATCCCCTACCGTATAGCATCCCGTCAAGAAAGGTTCTATCGTTTTTCCGACAAAAGCCGATGCTGTACCAACCGCTAATCCGTCGGCTGCTGTTTGATTATCCAATCCAAAGTCCGCCACGGATACTTGATCATGCATTCCCGTCATCATACCAATCATCATGCACGGTGAATGAGTAGGTTCGGCAAACAAGCAATGAACATGATCGCCTAATGCTAGCTTTAGTCCGAATGCCACGCCGCCTGGACCTCCTCCCACCCCGCAAGGTAAGTAGACAAATAAGGGATGATTTTTATCCACGACGATTTGCTGTGATTTTAATTGTGACGCAACTCGTTCCCCTGCCACTGCATAGCCTAGGAATAAATCAATAGAATTTTCATCATCGACAAAGTGACACATTGGATCTGCATCCGCTTGACGTCGACCTTCTTCCACCGCTTTACTGTAATCATCAGCATATTCCACTACAATAACGCCTTTTGAACGCAATAACTCTTTCTTCCACTGCTTAGCATCTGCCGACATATGTACAGTGACATTAAAGCCAAGTTTTGCACTCATGATTCCAATACTAAGTCCTAAATTGCCCGTCGAACCTACAGCAATCTTATGTTTCCCGAACAGCTCACTAAATGCCTTCTCATTAAATTGACTATAGTCTTTCGTAGAATCGAGCAACTGATGATCAATAGCCAATGTTTCAGCATGTTTTAGTATTTCATAAATACCTCCACGCGCTTTTATGGAACCTGAAATCGGAAGCGCATTATCCTGTTTTAACAACAGTCTACCCGGAATATCTGTCTTATACATTGATTCAAGTGCATACTTCATTTGCTTAATTTCTGTCAAAGGAGATTCAATTATGCCATCCTGAGTATCCGGAAAAACTTTTGCCAAATAAGGGGCGAAACGCTCTAACCTTTGACTAGCATCCTTTATATCGTCTTCTGATACGCGTGTTTTCATTAGTCCGCTAGCTACGGATTCTAGTAAAGGATTACACCATAACACCTCTTGCTTTTCCATCACCTTTTGCAACAAAGGCAGTTTCTTAAGCCATTCATTTCGCATAAGATCATTCACGTCGTGTCGCCCCCTTATAATAAATTCAGCCTCAGTATAACATAGCGACTTTGCCATATTTATAGAGATTTTGCATGATTCATCCGTCATTATTCGCCGAACTCAGAAATTGATTTTAACTAAACCAACCTTTTTCATTAAAGAGCGTAATCGCTTCTATGCGATTGCGTACACCGAGCTTGTCCAAGATTGTCGATACATAATTTCGAACGGTCCCAGGGGACAAAAATAACTCCGCGGCAATTTGCTTCGTAGTTTTTCCTTCTGACACAAGCTTCAGTACTTGCACTTCCCGCTCGGTCAACGGATTTTTCTCTTCTTCCTTCATATCAAAGGCTAAATCGATTAATTCTGGTGCATAGATACGACGTCCTTCAATAATGGAATGAATAGATTTTACGAGTTCTTCAATCGGATTATCTTTTAGTAAATATCCACGGACTCCGGCATTACGTGCCCGTTCGAAATAGCCTGCTCGTGCAAAAGTTGTCAAAATGATAATCTGACAATCTAAGTCTTGGAGTTCTTCTGCAGCGTCGAGGCCCGTTTTAATAGGCATCTCTATATCCATAATACAAACATCCGGCTGAAGGGTTTTAACTAAATCTATGGCTTCCTGACCATTCTTGGCCTTGCCCACCACTTCCATATCTTCTTCCAGATTCAATAACGACCCTAGCGCACCGAGCAGCATTCCTTGATCTTCTGCGATTACAATGCGGATCATATTCATCCCTCCTTTATTTGTTTCAAGACAGCAGGTACGGAAATTTTAAGCTGCGTCCCATTGTCACTCGTAACCGATAATTTACCGTTAACGAACTCCAATCGTTCTTTCATACCATCCAGTCCGTTACCCGGTAAGTTTGCCCCGTCTTTCGCTATACCAATTCCGTTATCTTTCACTTTAATTACAAATGATTTTTCTGTGTGTTCAAATTGGATATAGCATCGCTCTGCATAGCTATGTCTCACTACATTATTGATCGCTTCTTTCAAACACATAACTAGTACATTTTCTACAATAGGAGACATGTCAGGGAAGTTTGGATTGCCTTCTATCTCCACTTCAATTTCAGCTGCTTTTAGCAATTGTTGAACTCGAACCAGTTCATCTTTAATCTTCACTCGTCGCATGCCACTGACGAGAACGCGTACTTCTTTTAAAGCAGTACTGGATATTTGACGTATATCTTGAATCTCTGCTTTTGCGGTTTCGATATCTCGATCCATTAATTTAGAAGCTAGATCACTTTTCAAACCAATCATCGATAACTTTTGTCCTAACGTATCATGGAGATCCCGTGCAATTCGCTCGCGTTCTTGAATAATCATTAGCTCGGATATCCGTTCCCTGGCAATCTCTAACTGATCTTGCAGTAAGTCCCGCTTTTGTCGATTGTATAGATTAAAAGGCAATAATACTACGCCAATAACCGTAATAATGACAAAGTGGATTTGTGGTAAAAACAACTCAATTTCAAGAAAGAATCCTGCAACAATTGCTGCAATTAAAATCGCAATATGTAATCCGTAAATAATGAAAAACCCGACTGGCCTTCTAATATTGCCAATGGAAAATGCAATGAACAAAGATAAATAGACATAACCAAATAATAATGTCATGACGACCGAAATAACGATTTCAAAACTGATCCACATATACATAAGACCACTTTTGGACCTGGCGGAGAAATAGTAAGAAAGGAAAAATAACACTAATAATATAACGCCAATCGTTAAATTAAATGGAGACGCGCTTCGTAAAATAAAAAAGAAAGGCAATATACAAAATACAACCCAAGCATAAATACTGAGCCATGGGCTTTTTGGAAATATACTATACCAACTATACATCAGTTCTGATCGCCATCCTTTTCATTTCATTGTAACAAATATTTACTTGTCTAGCTCTCTCGAGATATTTACGCAAAATAAAAAGGCGGAGAAGGATTACTCCTTCTCCCGCCATTTTATGATAAGCGTGTACGTTTCGGTTTTAAATCAATTGATAACTTTTCTTTTGGTACATATTGTTTTGCTTCTTTAAATGTGATGAATTTTTTATTAGCTGGATCATATAAGCGGTAACGCAATGATTCAAAGCTAGTCTTCAATGTAATCGTTGTTGCTTTGTGTAGTGGCGGAGTTAATTCATGCGCCATTTCCAAGTTATAGTTTGGTACACGTGGTGCTAAGTGATGCACGTGGTGGAATCCGATATTTCCTGTTGCCCACTGTAGAGCACGTGGCAATTGATAGTATGAACTTCCTTCAACTGCTGCTTTAACATAATCCCAGTCCGATTCCTCTTCGAAATAAGAATCTTCAAATGTATGTTGGATGTAGAACAACCAAATACCAAGGGCACCAGCCGTGAACATCATCGTACCTTGAATCAGCAAGAATGCTTTCCAGCCAATAGCTACGATCAATACTGTATAGACTGCAATAAGAATAATATTGATCAAATATGTGTTCATACGCTCTTTCTTACGCGCGTCTTTACGGTTAAAGCGACCTGCGATTAGTACCAAATATAAAGGTCCAAATCCGAATAACACAATAGGGTTACGGTAAACACGGTAGCTGAAACGTTCGAACTTAGAAGCATTTTCGTATTCTTCAACGGTCATGACCCAGATATCTCCAACACCGCGTTTGTCTAAGTTTGAACTAGATGCGTGGTGAATCGAGTGCTCTCTTTTCCATTTTTCATACGGGAATAATGTCAAGACGCCAGTGATTGTTCCTACAATGCTATTCGCTTTCTTATTGCGGAAGAATGAACCGTGCGTGCAGTCATGGAAGATGATGAATGTGCGAACTACAAAGAACGCTGCAACGATTGATAACACTACCGTTAGAGTTACAGATACGCTCAGGCTCTGGTAAGCCAAGAACCACAGAATAAATACTGGTGGAATCGTGTTGATCATTTGAACAATGCTCTTTTTCAGATCGGACTTCGCGAAAGGCGCGACGTCTTTGTGCAGTTGCTTTGTTTGCTCTTTACTCATGTTTGAATTTCCCTCCTATTGGGTTTGCTAGTACATTAAGAATACCTTTTATACGGAGGGAGGGGTAGGCATAGATGTCATGACTTTGAGATGACAAATGTCATATGTTTTAGGTGGTGGTTGATATGACATTGTTTAGATTTGGGCGTGACTCCAGATAGATGGGGTCGTGATCGGGTCGTTGCTCGATTAGTTGTTGGGGATTGAAGGTAGTGAGTGTCTGCTTTCTGGACCCGCACAGGCACGTGGGGGATTGCCTCCAGCCATGAGCCAACTAGCGGTGGAGCTGCCAGCTGTCTCATGGCCACGGCCGACCCCGCAGTTGTGCCTGCGCTACTAATTACTTACCAAGTCAGGCTTCTGTTTATAGTAGATAAAACCAGAGACCTGGTCGTATTCGTTCCTCATTCTTGCAAAAGAAGAATCAGAACTGCACTACACATTATCCAACGAAGGCGGCTGCACGTGGTAGGCGTAGTAATGAGACAGTCAGGCGAACTTCCTGTCTGGCTCATTGCGGAAGCCATCCACCACCGCTGAAGTGGGGCCAATGCCCAATTCACTTACATTGCCAGCCAAAACTCCATCATCCAACCTATTGATCCCTACATTTCACTGTACATTCATTTTACAATCGTTCAGAATATACACCTATAGAAAGGAATGTATACCATGCGTGAATTATCACTTCGTTTAGTATCCGTTTGGATTATTTGTATTTTATTCACCGGCTTTTTCGCTTATATTGCCAGATCCATTCATCAACATACGATCTCGAGTTTTGATGAGCCTATTGTAGATGTCATACAAGGCACACAAACTTCGGGTTTGACGTCTATTATGAAGACATTTACTACAATCGGCTCCACCACTACAGTCGCGTTGCTCGCTGTACTTACACTTGCCGTTCTTCTATGGAAGAAACACAAAGCACAGGCCGTATTATTCGCTGCGGTACTTGGGGGGACAGGCATTCTCAATCAAGTCCTTAAATTCATCTTCAAACGTGAACGTCCTGACTTTGATCGCTTAATAGATATTGGTGGGTACAGCTTCCCAAGTGGACACACGATGATGGCGTTCAGTCTTTATACCATTCTCGCTTATATCATTTGGCGGAGCTTACGTAATGTATGGGCACGTACGGGTATTACTATTCTTGCCATCTTTATGATCGTAATGATCGCGGTTAGCAGGATTTACCTGGGCGTACATTTCCCAAGCGATATAGTCGGTGGTGTATTAGCTAGTTCAGTCTGGTTATGTGCATCCATTGCATTATATCAGCGTTTACAACGCTCACAATTGGGTAAATTACAGACGTAGTAGGATACTACAAAACTATAAAAGGAGGTTATGTGTATGTGGAAGGATTTTAAGGAGTTTGCGTTTAAAGGAAATATTTTTGATTTGGCAATCGGTGTCGTAATTGGTGCAGCTTTCGGAACAATTGTTTCTTCTTTAGTTGAAAATATTATGACACCACTTATTGGAGTTTTGTTAGGTGGTCTAGATTTCTCTTCATTAAGTTATACAATTGGCGATGCAGCAATAAAATACGGTCTATTCATTCAATCTATCATTGATTTCTTGATTGTTGCAGGTTCGATCTTCGTCTTCTTACGGGTACTTATGAAGTTGAAAATGAAGCCAGCTGAGATAGTTGAAGAAGAAGAGGAAGAAAAACCACTAGATATAAAAGAGGAATTACTCACTGAGATTCGTGATTTATTAAAAAGCGAACGATAAAATAACCATCACTCACTCATTTGGATAGATTACGGCCACGATTGTCTCACAAAGTCCATTGCAACGCGCCTGTCGAGGTGTTACAATGATAGGCAGGATACTGATCAAAGGAGAGGATATTCATGTGGTTCGTCTATATCATGTATGCATTGTTCGCATTTATTCTTGGTGGAACAGTACTTGGACTAGTCCGTACGTTCAGCAGCAATAACTAATACAAACAAACAGCAGTGAATGAGCGGGCTTAAAGCCTTTTCATCCACTGCTTTTTATATGTCTAAAACTACTGCCGAAACAATGAAATGAGCCATGTAGTAGCATCCATTCCGTATATTTCACGGATATCATCTATTTCTTTATGGGCGAGTAGTTGACCTTCTTTCATCACGATCATCTCATCCAATAATGGTTCTACTTCTTTAATTTCATGTGTAGAGAGGAGAACGGTTTGCCATTCTGTATCGGTGAAACGGATGAGCCCCCTTGCTATATCTTCCCGTACCATCGGATCTAATCCCGAAAACGGCTCATCAAGCAAATAATAGGAAGCATTTCTTCCAAGTGTTGCAGCAATTTTCACTCGGCCCTGGTTACCCTTTGACAGCGTGCTGATCTTTGCATCCAGTGGGATACTAAGAAACTCTGCGATTTCCTCTGCTTTCTTCCTGTTGAAATCCTTAAACTGCGAATTATAGAAATCAAATAATTGTTTTACATTAAATTCCGGAAAAAACAAATCACCATCAGGCATATAAGCTACTGAAGAAGCGACTCTCCTTGTGATTTTATTGTTATCGAACACTGCAAGCCCGGTAGTAGGTGTCAATAACCCTGCTACTATTTTAAGCAGTGTCGTTTTCCCACTACCGTTTTCACCTACCAGTCCAATGATTCTTCCTTTGGGCAACGTAAGTGACACTCCATCCAATGCTCGCTTAGCTCCATAACGTTTCGAAACAATCTGCAATTCAATCATCACTTCCACCCCGCTTCTGTAAGTAGTGGACCATTTCGTTCGTTGTGAAGCCTAGAGCCTCAACATTTTGAATGAATGACTCGACAAGTTGCTCTTTCATCTCTTCACGGAGTTCTTGAATCCTTGCATGATTTTCTGTCACGAATGATCCCTGCCCCCTTCTCGTATCGGTAATCCCTAGATTCTCAAGTTCCCTATAGACTCTTTGCATTGTGTTAGCATTCACGCCGACCAAAACAGCATATTCCCGTACAGATGGTAACTTCTCCCCTACTGCAAGCGTGCCTCGAATGATTTCCCCCATAATGTGATCGACGAGTTGTTGGTAAATCGGTTTATCTGGTAGAAATTCCATACTCATCGTTACACCCTCACTTTCTTCTCAAAGAACATAGATCCTATCATTAGTAATACAAGGCTGATGATTAGGTAAAAGGCTAAATTGCCTACCGAAAAGGCAATGCCATCCGGTACAAACCCCATGAAAAAGTAACTCGTATGTTCATTGTAGAAGGACTCATCCGTCAGCCGTACTGATACAATCGTACGAAGCCAATCAAAGAATCCATTAATTCGTAGTTGTTCCCAAATGACTAATGCACTCACAATGAACAGCAAGATGAATGGTATCGAAAAGAAGCGCAGTCTTGACTTAATCACTTTATATACACTCCAGAAGAACCAACCAGTAGCCGTCATAAAGATCAACTTTATGGATAGCGCCAGTACTACACTGACTAATGCCAACACTTCTTTCCCTTCAACTCCTATTGTCCCGTCTTTTATTACATAGAGGACGATCCCACCGAGAAAACCGCTAAAGAATAAGCTGCCTAATGCCAGCAAAACGGCAAATGTTAATTTAGCACCGACGAGTTGAACCATGGATGTTGGAGAATGTAACCACATATCCAATGTCCTCATCTCTCTTTTCAAACTTTCGAATAAGATAAAAACACCAGCAAATATATGCAAAACGAGCAAAACACCCACAATGATATGCGTATTATCGTACAGTGTATCTAGTCTTCCAGCGAAGCTCGTTACTAAAGGGGGCGCTACCGTAATGACTACTATATCCAGCAGAAAAATCCAAAATATCAACCTCTTTAACATAATCCATTCTTTCTGTATTAGACCGCCAAATACTGTCTTCATCTTTAAAACACTCCTTCCACTCTAGTGTATTAGTTATATAATACACTAGAACTTAAAAAATGACTAGGCATTTCTAAAATAAAAACACAAGGCCGAAACGGATGCCCGTTTCGGCCTTGTGTTTTGATCAATGCTTCATCAATCTTCGTTGCTTACGAAGTTCACGTCGTGCAGGTGCAGTTTCGAAAAGACGTTTTTCCAATTCCGTTTCGGGATACACTTCCGCCACGGGTATCGGACAGTTCGTGTCATCTACCGCAACCATCGTACAGAATGATTCCGTCGTTAACCTCACTTCACCTGTCACCAGATTTTTGGAATGTACAGAAATGAACACTTCCATTGAAGTACGGCCAACTGAAGTAACTATCGCTTCAAGTTCAATAACGTCTCCTAGCAAAGCAGGAGAAACGAAATCGACAGAATCGATCGAAGCGGTGATCGCAGCTCGTGTGCCCGCATGTTTCATAGCAGAAATCGCTGCAATTTCATCGATGTAGGAAAGTACTTTACCACCGAAAATGGATTGAATATGATTTGTATCCGGTGGTAAGACTAGCTTACTCTGGATCGTTCTCGATTCACTCATTGGTTTTTGTTCAGACATGAAGACAGCTCCCTTTTCTATATACTCTTTTCAGTATACATAAAAGAAGGGAGTCTTCGCTAATACTTGCTGTTTATAGTGTTCGTACGATTAAATAATTCTGCGCACTCTACAGACATTTTCAGCATATACAGACTTATTCAGTTCAATTTGTTCAATTAATTTCCCAGTTGAAGGTGCGTGAAGAATTTTTCCGTTGCCCACGTACATCGCTACATGATGAATACACTGTTCTTCATTCTCAAAAAAGAGTAAATCACCTTTTTGCCAATCTGCAGAGTCAAGCGAGATCGGTCTGCCGGCTTCTGCCTGATCCACAGCATCACGTGGTAGACCAATTCCGCAAGCTTCCCAAATAGCACGAATAAACCCCGAGCAATCAAAGCCCCATGCAGACATACCCCCCCATAAATAGGGTAAGCCCATGAAACGTCTTCCCAGTGTAAGCGTGCGATGAATCGATTCTTCTCCCACCGTCTCCACATCTGATGCATTCAATAACTTCCAGCCATGCGGTGTCCACACACGTAGTTTCTTCCCCCTCCGTTCACCGGAAGGAAAAATTGTGTTGAACGATACACGTAAAAAGAATGTACCTGATTCATCAAACAGTGCAGCTTTTGGATTCGAAACCCGAACAAACTCTTCTGCCCTTATTCGTTCCCGCATAGAAAGTTGAACGAGTGGCACCCAGCCTGGATAGCCGCGTGGATCTTTGCGTGTCTGCTGGGAAATGGCAACTATACGTGCCCAATCGCCAACGACATCCTCAACAATCACGGGCTCGCCATATAATAGCTGTGTTTGGATTTGATTCTTCTCACTTAATGCTAGACGTTCCTCATAAGATAGATGGGATAGCCATCTATCCATTTGCACGGGATGATCCAAGGCAGGTAAATCCGCCACACGTGGAGAATCAGGATCCGTCCACACCGTCGCAACGCTAACAGCGCACATCCATTTTTCATTTATATGCATATGTTTTCACCTACTGTATCATTAGTTTCAAGACCAGACTCCTTACTGAATTCCATTTGTGAACGGGTATACATTACACCACTAGCAGTAGACTCTATACCATTTACTACAGCCAATCCATTGATTTTCAAGGCTTCAAGGATTCCCCCCAACTTCATCAATTTAATATTCAGTACATTCGTTGCGCGCACCTCCAGCAACTTCCTGGCATTGTTAGCTGAAAATAATGATTCATCTGTCATGATCAACGTGCTTGTCTGTCTTGTGATCACTCTCAAATCTTCTATATCCTATGCGGCAAGTGGCTGTTCTATTAATTTCAAATTCAGTCTGTCATCTTTTCATTAGTAAATGAAGCATACCGAAGCCCACGGCAAGACGTTCTGCAGATTCCTTTCCATACTGGATGACATAACGAAAACCCCCGACGCTTGTTAAACAAGTGTCGGGGGTTTATTTGACGTTCACCAATTACACAATATAAACCGTGCGAATTTGCATTTATTCTACTCCCGGTAAGATCGTCAATGTCTTATTATGTGCATCCAAACGTCCTTTCACGCCAAATGGAATGGCAATGTTCGGCTCACAATGACCGATACGGAATCCTTTCACGACAGGTTGATTCAGATTGCCGAAATAATGGTCGAACACTTCATTCATTGCAAGTGAAGCATCTGGCTTCGTTGGTGTCGATTTCGCAAAATCACCAATCACGATGCCTGCTGCCTCGCGAAGCTTGCCTGCGAGACGTAATTGATTGAGTAGACGATCTACTTTATACGGCTCTTCCCCTACATCCTCGAGTACGAGTAAACGGTTATTGGTCTTGATCTCAAATTCACTGCCTAAACTATTAACGAGTTGCGTTAAATTACCGCCGATCACTTCACCTTCTGCTACCCCGCCAACAAGCGTTTCTAGTGGTGAGATTGCTTCCGTGTAATGAACTTCTACAGGGGAAAACAATTGCCCGAACATTTTACCGGACATCTCATGGAATGTCTCCTGTGCAACACAGGATGTCAGCATCGGCCCATGGAATGTCACGAGGCCTGCACCTTGACGGATCACGGTATGTAGATAGGTAATATCACTAAATCCCCAAAACACTTTTGGATTATCGTGAATTAAATCGAGATCTAGTTGCTCGGCATAGCGGGCAGAACCGTATCCGCCACCCGCGCAGAAAATACCCTTCACTTCAGGATCTTTGAACATGTCATGCAAATCAGCAAGTCTCTCTTCATCAGTCCCTGCCAAATAACCATTTTTCTTATACACGGACTGTCCTACTTTATAGCGAAGACCTAATTGCTCCAAAAATTGAAATGACCGCTCTAAAACCTTACGTTCTACAGGACTAGCAGGCGCCACAATCCCAATCACATCACCTTGTACTAAACATGCTGGACGAATCATTCTACTCATCACCCTTTCTACGTCCTACTTTATCATATTCACGAAACTCCATCGTCATCACGAGCTTTCTACTACATATGAAATGGATTGTGGGTAATCATTAAGTTATCCCCCCTTATGAACAGTTAATCCCCTGTTATTGTGCATACTTTATATAAACTTACTTAAATAACAGAAAAAGTTATTCACAATTCTTCTTTTGTGGATAGTTTTATTGAGAATAAAAAAACGAACAACTGATATATGTCAGTTGTCCGGTAAATAGTTAGCTATTTGTTAATTGATTTTTAGATGCGTTGATTAACGTACGAACCGTTTCGTGATCTCCTACATGAAGGGCCGTGACGATCGCACTTCCTACAATTACCCCGTCAGCCAAGGATCCTAGTGATCTCACTTGCTCAGGAGTCGATATCCCAAATCCAGCAAGTACTGGAACAGAACTAGCCGCTTTAAGCCGCTTCAAGTGACCTTCAAGTCCTTCTGTAAATGATGAACGGACACCCGTGATACCGTTTACTGTCACTGCGTAAATGAAACCTTCAGCTGCTTTCGCGATGGCTTCGATTCGCTCAGTGGGACTTGTGAGCGAAACCAATTGGATCAGCGCCACATCGCTATTCTTTAATGCATCTTTCAACATTCCGCTTTCTTCAAGCGGAAGATCCGGAATGATCAAACCATAGACTCCACTTGCTTCGCAATCTGCTGCAATGGCTGTCAAACCGTAGCTAAGCACAGGATTCAAATACGTCATGATGACTAGCGGAACCGTTACTTCTTCCTTGAACGATGCTAGTTCTTTCATTACTTTACGAAGTGTAATCCCCTCAGCAAGAGCACGTTCACCCGCCTGTTGAATCACTTCACCATCCGCTACTGGATCGGAAAATGGAATGCCTACTTCAATTGCTGTTGCACCTGCTTCTTGCAGGAAGAGGATAGTCTTTTTCAACGTCTGCAATCCGCCGTCCCCCGCCATAATATACGGAACAAATGCTTTATTACCCTGCTCATTACAATGTAGAATCGCTTGCATTACTTGTTGTTTTGTCATTTCGTTTGCCCTCCTAGCGCATCACGGACTGTTTGCATATCTTTGTCACCGCGGCCCGACAGACAGATGACGAGCGTCTCTTCTGCTTTCATTTCTTTCGCTAGTTGAACTGCATAATAGACGGCATGCGCACTTTCTAAAGCAGGAATAATTCCCTCAACACGAGATAGTAGTTGCACTCCTTCTAGTGCTTGCTGATCCGTAACGGAGTCATACTTCACACGCTTTATATCAGCTAAATGGCAATGTTCCGGTCCTACTGCAGGGTAATCGAGACCTGCTGAAATCGAGTGCGCTTCTTGGATGAAGCCATCGTCATCTTGTAGTACATACATATACGCACCATGCAAAACCCCTTCTTGTTTACCTGCAATGGCTGCCGCGTGTTTGCCTGTTGAAATACCGCTACCCGCTGCTTCTACACCGTACAATTTCACGTCTTGATCATCGATGAAAGGATGGAACATACCAATCGCGTTACTACCGCCACCAATACAAGCCACGACTGCATCAGGCAGACGTCCTTCATGTTCCACGATTTGCTTACGTGTTTCATCCCCAATGACACGCTGGAAATCACGAACAATTTGTGGGAATGGATGTGGGCCTAGGGCTGATCCGAGAATATAATGTGTGTCATCTACATTTGAAACCCAGTAGCGTAGTGCTTCATTCACTGCGTCCTTCAACGTTCCTGAACCTTTATCGACGGAAACTACCTTCGTGCCGAGAAGTTCCATACGGAAAACATTTAGTTCTTGACGACGGATATCTTCTTTCCCCATGAAAACAACGCACTCTAGGCCGAGTAATGCACAAGCAGTAGCTGTTGCCACACCATGTTGGCCGGCGCCTGTCTCTGCCACAATTTTCTTCTTGCCCATACGAATCGCAAGCAATGCCTGGCCAAGAGAGTTGTTGATTTTATGAGCACCTGTATGGTTCAAATCTTCACGTTTTAAATAGATTTTTGCGCCACCTGCATGCTTCGTCAAACGCTCTGCAAAAAACAAAGGTGTTTCACGACCAACAAATTCTTTTAAATAGTAATCCAGTTCTTTTGAAAACGCAGGATCTTGCTGCGCTTCTTCGTAAGCCAATTCTAATTCCTGTAGTGCAGTCATCAATGTTTCCGGAACGAATTGTCCCCCAAATTTCCCGTAGCGTCCTTTAGTTTCTGTTGTCATGACAATCTCTCCTACCCTTCGCTGTATGAATAAACGTCTGAATGCGTCCCGTGTCTTTTTGCTTCTCTATTTCCACACCACTAGAGACATCTACCATGTATGGATTCACTTGCCCTAGCGCTTCCTGCACATTTCCTGCATGCAATCCACCGGCTAAAATAATCTGCTCTTTTGACACTCCAGCATTTTCAAGTAATGACCAGTCGAACGTCTTACCGCTACCGCCTTTGTATTCAACACCTGGTGTATCAAATAAATAATAATCCACGTCATAGGTAGTAGCGAGCTTCACGTCGTCTTCAGTTTCTATAGCAAGTGCTTTAATGGAAGGTAACCCTACTTGCTGAATGAAAGCTGGCGTCTCTTCTCCGTGGTACTGAATATAATCAAGCGGCACTTCTTTAAAAGTCTTTTGCAGTTGCTCGATCGTTTCATCAACGAAGACACCAATTTTCAACACGGTCGGCGGGATGAGCATTGCCAATTCACGCGCCTGCTCTATCGTCACTTCCCTGCGACTAGGTGCGAAGACAAAACCTATTGCATCCGCACCTGCATCTACAGCCGCTCTCACATGTTCAGGTTTCATCAATCCGCAAATCTTTACTTTTGTCATGGTCGAACCACGTGTTTTTCTACTTGTAATGCTTGCAAGGCTTCCTTCACTGAATCACTGCGCATCAACGATTCTCCGACAAGCACTGCACTTGCTCCCGCTTTCGATGCACGTTCTGCATCCTCACGTCCCCAGATTCCACTTTCGCTGACAAACACACGCTCTTCATCAAACGGGAAGTGTGATGCGATCAGTTCCGTATGTGCTAAATCCACTTCGAATGTATGCAGATCACGATTATTGACACCGATGATTCTTGCATCAATCGCCAATGCTCGCTGTAGTTCTTCGACGTTATGCACCTCGACAAGTACATCCAAACCTTCTTCATTGGCATACGTATACAGACTTCCGAGCGTTTCATCATCAAGCGCAGCCACAATCAATAAAATAACGGAGGCACCTGCACTTTTTGCTTGGTCGATCTGAATTTTATGGATGATAAAGTCTTTGCATAATAATGCGATCGGTACCGCGTCCGCTACGGCAGATAAATCTTCAAATGACCCTTTGAAAAATTCCTGATCCGTCAGTACGGATATACACGCAGCACCCGCTTCATAATAGGCTTTTGCTTGCTTTACTGGATTTGCACCTTCTGCGATGATTCCTTTGGAAGGTGAGGCACGCTTCATTTCAGAAATGACTTGGACGTGTTTGGCTTTTCTTAATGTCTGATAAAGTGATGGACGTATGATCTCTCGCTCGGGAAATATCGTGTTACTTTTTAACAGACGTTCTACTTCTATCTTCTTCTGTGCAATAATTTTATCTAAAATCGTCATTGGATAACCGCCTTTTGCCGGATCAATTCGCTGAATGCGACAACGGCCTCTAATTTTTCTAACGCTTTGCCCGAAAGTATACTTTCTGTGGCAACTTTTACACCTTCTTGAATAGTAGATACTTTGCCATTTGCGAACAAACCGATTCCTGCATTCAATACGACTGTATCGAACTTCGGTCCACGTTCTCCACTTAAGATCGATCGCGTTGTTGCAGCATTTTCTACTGCATTTCCACCTTTAATCGCTGACAATGGTGCATATTCAAGTCCCACGTCATCTGCAGTCAATGAAAACGGAATTAAATCGCCATGATCGAGTAAGACAAATTCATTCTGACCTGCTAAAGACGCTTCATCCATCCCCCCTGCTCCACTTACGACAATTGCTCGCTCCCGCCCTAGCATTCTCAGTACGGAAGCATACTCCATAATGAAATCAGGACGGTTAATACCCGTGAATTGTGTTTCCAGTGATACAGGATTCGTTAAGGGACCTACTAAATTAAAGATCGTTGTTTTACCGATTTTATTTCGTATAGCACCAATTCGTTTCATTTTCGGATGAATAGCTGGCGCGAATAAAAATGCGATTCCTTGTTGTTCTAATAAATTCTGCATATCTGTTATCTGGAAGTCTGGATGAATGCCAAGTGCATCCAAGACGTCTTGGCTCCCTGACGCGCTCGATATTTTACGGTTACCATGTTTCGCAACCTGTACACCCGCACCTGCCAAAACAAAGGCAGCTGTCGTACTAATATTAAATGTATTGACGCCATCTCCGCCTGTTCCACAGTTATCCAAATAACGTGCTTCTGCTGGTGTTAGTTCATTTGCATAGGATTTCATCACAGCGGCCAGTGCGGCTACTTCATGTGAGGTTTCGCCTTTCTTTGATAACGCGATCAAGAATTGTGCAATTTGCTCTTCATCTGTCTCATCGCGAAACATTAGCTCGGCTGCTTCTCTCATTTCTTCATACATTAAGTGACGTTGCTTCTCTACTATGGTTAAAAATTTCTCCATACTCGTCTCTCCCCTTCTCGTCTCAGCGCTGTCGCTATCCTTCGGTAAGGCTTGAGCCTTAGTAATTACTTTGCCGTTTCCGTTGCTTCAAGCAAGGAACGGGCTTTATTGGATGTTTCTTTATATTCTAGTGATGGAACAGAAGCTTCCACTATTCCAGCGCCTGCTTGAACATAAGCTTTACCGTCTTTGACAAGCATCGTGCGAATTGTGAGTGCGAAGTCGATATTACCATTCAAACCGATATAACCAATCGCCCCACCGTAAATTCCGCGATGCTGGTCTTCTAATTCATCAATCATATCCATAGCAGCCGTTTTTGGAGAGCCTGTTACAGTACCAGCAGGCATCGTCGCCTTCAATGCATCCAGTGCATGTAAGCCTGGAGCGAGGTCACCTTTTACTTCAGAAACTAAGTGCATGACGTGTTCATAGCGAACGGTCTCCAAATAATTCGCCACTTCAATTGTTTCTGGGCGACAGATTTGCTGTAGTTCTTTCTTGCTCACTTCAACTAACATATCGTGTTCGGACAGCTCTTTCGGATCATTACGCAACTCCACTTCAAGTGCTTGATCTTCCGCTTGATCTCGACCTCGTCTGCGAGTTCCTGCAATAGGATTCGTTAATACTTGCTCTCCCGTAACACGCACCAGACTTTCAGGTGATGTTCCGATGACGGTATGATCTTCAAACTCCATGTAATACATATATGGAGATGGATTACGTCGGCGCAGTTTACGATACAATGCGAATGGATCACCCGTAATATCTGCTTCTAAACGTCGTGATAGGACTACTTGTTCCGCCTGCCCTTCTTTAATTGCATCAATCACAATCTGGACACGTCGTTCAAACTCTTCTTTTGATATGGCACAACGATAATCGGAAAGTGAAACACTATCTTCTTTATCGACTGATCCATTAACGATCATATCTTCAATAGCGTCCAAGTCAGGTGATTCATATACGGGATTTATTTCTGTATGCAGTAATGTAACCTCATGTAATTCATGATCATAGATGACAACCGTATCGTAAATATTGAAATAGACATCCGGAATCTGGAGGTCATCTACTCCACGCTGTTCACCGTTTCTTGCGGCTCCGTATCCTACATAACCGACCGCACCACCCGTGAACGGGAATCCTGCATCTTCGGTAATACGTGGCATCAGTCGCTTCAGTAATGTATATAGATCTCCTTCATGCGTATATGTTCTATTCGTCGAGTAGACGATTTCTTCTACTACACCATCCCGACCCCGGTAGGCTTTTTGAGGATTCAGTCCAATAAATGAATAACGCCCTGATCCACCTGCTTGCGAAGAACTTTCCAGCAAGAACTTATGATTTCCTTTTAATCTTCTAAAAATCAATATTGGTGTTAAAGAATCTCCTTCAATCTTTCGTGTCGTTACTCGCAAGTTCTTCTGTTCTGTCATCATGTTCATTCTCCTCTTCTCTTATGGACTGCTGTGTAATTTGTCTAATTAAATAGAAAAAGCCCTCTGCAAACAGAGCCAGTTAGCCTGTTGCAGAGGACGATTACGTAACCGCGTTGCCACCTCAAATTGAAGCACCGAAGCACTCCCACTTTATGTGTTTTCACACTGCTCTTAACGCGAGCAAACGTCTGTTTTTCATCAAAACAGCTGCCATAAGTCCATTCACGAACGCTGTGTATCAGTTCCCACCAGCCACTGACTCTCTAGGAAGCACAAGCACTCGCTACTCTTCTTATTCATATCTTTTCACTATTCTCTTCTCTACTAACTGAACTCATCTGCCGAGGACGATTCCGCTATCGAAACCTTCTGTCCCTTAGTTATTACATTTATCTTAATATGCTGAATCTTTAATGTCAACAATTTCTTATAGGAAAAATGCTATAATGAGCTTATTGTGACAAGTGTGGGGAGGAGAGTCTTTATGCGAATCAATAAATTTCTAAGCGGTGCAGGTATTGTATCTAGGCGTGGCGCAGATCAGTGGATTGCTGACGGTCGCGTTAAAATCAATGGTCAGCTCGCAGAACTCGGAAGTAAAGTTGAAGCAAGTGACCAAGTTGTTGTAGATGGCAAACTGGTTCAACAAGAAGAACAACTAGTGTATATTGCACTCAATAAACCAGTAGGTATTACTAGTACGACAGAGCGCCATATTAAAGGAAATGTTGTAGACTTCATTAACCATCCACTGCGAATTTTCCATATCGGTCGATTGGACAAAGATTCAGATGGCTTACTACTATTAACGAATGACGGTGATATCGTCAATGAAATCTTGCGTGAAGAACATGGACACGACAAAGAATATATCGTCACAGTCGATAGTCCAATTACTGCTTCTTTTATCTCACAAATGGAAAGCGGCGTGAAGATTCTCGACACCGTAACGAAACCTTGTACGGTGAAGAAACTAGGACCCAAAACTTTTTCCATTATCTTAACACAAGGTCTAAATCGTCAAATTCGCAGAATGTGTGCAGCGCTTGGCTATCATATTCATCGCTTGCAACGTGTACGAATATTAAATATTGAACTGGGTGATCTACCTATTGGTGAATGGCGAGAACTGACTGATTCAGAACGCAATGAACTATTTAAAACCTTACAATATGAACCAAAAAGATAAAAAGACTGTGGAGGCTTCACTGAAGCTTCCACAGTCTTTTTTGCTACGTTAAATATCACGCAACTAGTGACACTTCCAATAACCTATATGTATTTCTCTTAATAACTAGTTCAAAACTCTCTCATTCATGTTATAATCAGACAGATAAAGTGTATACTTCCGCCTATTAGGTATTTCTATATAATTTCACGACTCTCACACTAACAAGACACAGGACTATTCTATTTACTATAACTACTTTAAATGAAAGGATGTGCCTTTATGCCGTTACATACTCCTAGTATTTCTCCACATCTGTCTACTCTGCTTGATGAGAAATTCTGTATATCTCTTATCGACTTAAGTGGTCGTCTAACCTATGTAAACCAAAACTTTTGTGAGCTGACGGGCTATGACGAAGACGAATTAATCGGCAGAACATGGGGAAAATTGAATAGGGGAATCTCTACTGAAGATACGCTTTATATGCTTGCAGAACACTTTATGCATGATACCGTCTATCAAGAAGCGATTCAAATCTCTTCCAAGTCCGGCACAGTACACTGGCTGGATATCACCATTGTACCCATTTATGATACCGCTGGAAACTTAACAAATTATCTTTCACTTGATATTGACGTGACTGGATCCAAGCTCGTCTCCAATGAGTACGCTAAAACACGTACCGACTTGCAAAATTTCAAATACGCACTGGACGAATCAGCAGTAGTCGTCATCACCAATCCACAAGGCGTTATTACTTATGTCAATAACCGCTTCTGTACTCTTTCGGAGTATTCACGTAAGGACTTGATCGGCAAAACACATCGAGTAGTTAATTCTGGTACACATCCTAAAAGTTTCTTTGCTGATATGTGGAAAACGATTCAGTCCGGTCAAGTATGGAGGGGGGTTATCCGAAATAAATCAAAGTCCGGAAATTTGTATTGGGTTCACACGACGATCGTTCCGTTCATCGGTTCGGATGGCAAACCTTTTCAATACATTTCCATACGCCAAGATGTAACATTGCAGATGGAAGCAGAAAAATCACTGGAATTGGCATTAAAAAATGATTTCAGTTTGACTGTGAAAAATCTTCAAAATGCTATTTTTAAATACTGTTTTAATGAAAACAATCAAATTACTATAACTTTATTAGAAGGAAAAGTAATTGAACAGTTAGGAATTACTGCGGATACTCTAAACCAATTCATACTGGACAAAAAGTTTAATTTATCTACATTTAAACGCCATCTTTTAGGTGCTCTACTCGGCCGCGTTGCACAGTTTGAAATTGACTATCAATCTAGAACCTTCCTCGTTTACCTCTCCCCTATTTTCGAAGGGGAAAATGTAATCGAAGTTGTAGGTACCGCTAGCGATATTACAGACCGCAAAGAAGCTGAACGTTTAGTAGAACATATGGCATTTCACGATCATCTGACCGGTTTGCCAAATAGACGATTATTAAAACAGACTGTAGAAGACCTAATCGAGACCAGAATAAACAGCCGAGAATCTTTCGCCTTGCTTTATATGGATTTAGATCGATTTAAAAACATCAATGATTCTATGGGACATTATATAGGAGATCAATTGCTAAAAGCAGTTGGCACAAGATTACAAACTCTCGTTAGACAAAATGATTTAGTTGGCCGACTCAGTGGTGATGAATTTCTTATACTGTGTTCTTCCACGACAAAACAAGGAGCACAAATGGTTGCCCAGCGAATTGTCAATGAAGTATCGAAGTCTTTCCTCATCGAAAACTTGGAGATATTTATCGCGCCAAGTATCGGGATTAGTATGTTTCCTGAAGACGGCGCACAATATGATACGCTACTCCGAAATGCAGACTCTGCCATGTATTTAGCAAAGCAATCGGGTAAGAGCACTTATCAGTTTTTCACAGAAGAATTGTATAAAGATCTAATGGAACGAACATTGATTGAGATGGAATTACGTCAAGTTCTTCACAAAAAGGAATTATCGCTACATTATCAACCACAATTTGAGTTTGATACTGGACATATGATCGGCGTAGAGGCTTTGGTCCGTTGGCAGCATCCTTCGCGCGGAACGATATCACCCGGACAATTCATTCCGATAGCAGAAGAAACTGGAATGATTCTCCCTATTGGTTTGTGGGTGCTTGAAACAGCTTGTAAACAAGCTAAAGAATGGCAAGACCTAGGTTATACTTCCCTGTTAATGAGTGTCAATGTTTCATTACGTCAGTTTAAAAGTATTAGTTTTGTGACGGATGTCAAAGATACACTTCATAAAACTGGTCTGCAGGCCCGCTATTTGAATATCGAAATAACGGAAAGCATGACTTCTGACGTGGACTATTGCCAAAACATATTACAAGAGCTGCGAGATATCGGTATTAAGATTAGTATCGATGATTTCGGCACAGGCTATTCTTCGTTAAGTTATTTATCCAGGTTCCCTTTAACTCATCTGAAGATTGATCAATCGTTTATACGAGAGCTAAGTACCAATTCAGTAATCGTGAAAGCTATTATCGACTTGGCTAAGAACTTGCACTTACGCGTGATTGCTGAAGGAGTAGAAACTTACGAGCAAGCTGAGTTCCTCAAGACACTCAACTGTGATGAAGCGCAAGGTTTCTTATATTCTAGACCCGTGCCTTCTGACGAACTATTACTGTTATTAAAAGATATACAATCATAGTATGAGCCGGCAGACTTTCATCTGCCGGCTCTTTTTATTGCGGAAAATGATATCTTAATCCTTTTCCATCAGGTAATTGTAGGAAATATTATTCAATCAATTAGTTTTATGCTATAGTTTTCTTTATATTTCAATTTTTCTTTATACATAGACAAGTATTTACAGGGAGAGATGAGAATGGGCACTAATCAAATGCGGTACTCCATTACCGCATTGGCAGGATTTCAATGGCTGTTCTTTATGTTCGCTAATACAGTTGTAATTCCGATCTCAGTCGGTACTGCTTTTGAGCTTGAGCAGATTGAAATCGTTTCGGCAATACAACGTTCCTTTATTTTTACAGGACTTGCTTGTTTACTGCAAGGAGCATTTGGACACCGCTTGGCGCTGTTGGAAGGTCAGTCAGGTTTATGGTGGGGTGTCGTGCTCAGCTTGGCAGGGACTGCAAGCGCTATGGGTTTAAGTTTAACGACTGTTGGAGGTAGTATTGCAGTTGGCGCCATGATTTCTGGTGTATTGGTAGCTATTCTCGGGACGCTTGGCATGGGAGAAATCCTCAAAAAGTGGTTCACGCCCACTGTGATGTTCGTATTTCTATTGCTGCTTGCCAATCAATTGATCACGATCTTCCTAAAAGGAATGATTGGTCTAAATGATGGAGAATTTATCAGCCTGTCAACGACCCTATTTTCATTTGCTCTAGCAGGTCTGACGATTCTAGTTCATGTGAAAGGAAAAGGAATCATCAGCAGCTTGAATTTACTTATTGGTATGACAGTCGGATGGATCGGTGCCACACTGATTTTCCCACAAGAAGCTACTGAAACGATCAAAGCCACTCCATTTATACAATGGTTTCCTTGGGGTGAGCCTACACTGGAAATCGGTATCGTTATTACGGTGGTGATTACGGGCTTATTGAACACGACCAATACAATTGCCACACTAAAAGGTGCTGAGGATATATATGAAAAAGAAACTACCAAGAGACAGTATAAAACTTCCTTCTTCATCACCGGAGTATTAAATATTGGAGCAGGGGCATTAGGTCTCGTACCATATGCGCCTTACGCTTCATCCATCGGCTTTCTACAATCTACTGGAATAAAAGACAGAGCTCCATTTTTCATCGGCTCTATACTGTTCATTATCCTTGGACTGGTACCGCCACTCAGTGCCTTTTTCTCTACTATCCCACAAAGTGTAGGAAACACAGTATTATTTGTGGCCTATTTACAGCTATTCCGTTCGGCTTTGCGTAATGTGGAAGGTTTAACGTTCGAGCCTAAAAACATTTATCGTGTCGCATTGCCTGCGCTTCTCGGGTTGTCAATCATGACATTGCCAGCTGCAGTATTTTCTTCCCTTCCAGAACTATTACAACCACTTCTTTCTAGTGGGTTGCTAGTAGGTATCTTGGCAGCACTCGTGATGGAGTTAATCTTCTGGATTGGTCAACGGTTCAGTCATGTTATATGAATATGCAAACAGCCCTCATCTCATGGATTAGGGCTGTTTGTATGTATACACTAAGAAGCGCTCGGCTTTATCATGGAGTTGCAAATGTGTAATAGGTATCTCTGCTATTTTCTCGAATGACTGATGGCGATGAAGGAAATAGACGTACTCATCAGTCGGATAATATAAAATGATTTCTAAGGCACGTGGTGAGTATTCTGCTGATTTTAGAATTCGCTGAACTACAGAGCGAAATATATCAAGAGAGAATGGATTAAAGAAGTAGAACGTTACAGCTTCTGCCGGAATGATATAGTTCTCCGCTATACAGCATTCAAATGTAATGGAACCAGGTCTCTTAGGAAACGCTTGTCGATACTCCATTAAGTTGGTCATGGCATCTCGGTGTAACACACTATTCATTTCAATACCTATCGTATCTAAGCAAAAAAGATGATTCACATAAAATGGGACTCTTCCTTTTCCGCATCCAAAGTCGATCAAGCTTCCTTCTTTCAACAAATCATGGTGGGTAAATAAATAATCTAGCATCTCGTAAGGCGTCGCTTCATAACGATTATAATGTGATGATTGATGAATCCACTCACGAACGCCAAGTGTTTTGATGTGCAAGCGTTTATCCATGGACTGCTCTAGCATTTCTCTATCCCCTTCCTTAGGTACACATTCAAGAAAACCTCGGCATCTTACTCATGCCGAGGTTCATCGGGAACGACGATGGTCTTATTGCGTCCTGTACGTTTGGCTTCATATAGACTTTGATCCGCCAACTCGATAAGACGCGCTGGATGATTTGCATGCAGTGGATAGGCAGCGACCCCAGCTGATATCGTGATCACTTCACCACAAGGACTGATCGTGTCCTCCAGTTTTTCACGAAGCCGTTCTGCTGTCAAATAAGCAGTCACCTTATCTGCTTTCGGTAAAAGAATGACGAATTCTTCACCTCCGTAGCGACAGCAAATGTCTTGTTCGCGAACCGTTCGTTGCATTAAGTCAGCTAAATAAATCAATACTTCGTCACCAACTGAATGACCATAACGATCATTGACACGCTTAAACTTATCTATATCTAAAATAATGAAAGCGAATGGTATTTCATCAGCTACCCATTGTGACATAAGACTATTCATGGTTCGACGATTGGTTAACTTCGTCAGTGGATCTGTTGTTGATTCATGTATAAAATAGTTTATCTCTTTTTTAAAGTAATCTAAACTATTCAACACGGCTCCTTTTAACTGCCTTGCTTCATAGTACCAATCCGAGATACTTTCCATTTTTTCTTTTTGATCTGATTCTATACTGCTTTCGGTATAATATGCTAACCTCTGAAGCGGCAGGGCGATCTTTCTAGAAAAGTATCTAACGAGTAAGAACGATAGTAGTAGTAATGGCAAAGACTTAAATGCCATCTCTAACACCATATCTCTGGCAGGAGCGACGGAAACATCCAATGGTCTTTGTGATACGATTCCCCAATTAGCAATTGGTAGATATGCATATCCTGCCAACATCGGAATTCCTTTTGTGTTGATCAATTCCAAAAAACCACTATTTCCGCTACTTACCTTTTGAACAACAATATTACTGGAGACATTATCTTTTAAGCGTTCTTCAAGCTGATGATAAATCAATTTACCTTCCGTATCCACCACATATACATAGGAGCCATCATCATAGAAATGATCCCCCAGAATTTGTTCTAGCACGTTCGGCTTATGTAGGTATATAGCACCGCCTAAAAACCCTTTATACTCCTGATTGACTATTAAAGGGACACTGATAAAAACGATTAGTTCACCAGTGATTCCTACGTAAGGCGGGGATATAGTAGGTTTTTTTTCTTTAATAGCTTGTTGCGCACCGAATGAAGTTAACTTTTTTCCAAGTAGGTCTAGACTTGGTGGCGATACACCGAGTACAACACCTTCATCAGAAGAAACAGCAACTGAATTGAATGTACTTGTCTGCTGCCTGATACGCTCTGCTATTTGATTCAACTGAGGTTGTGCTTTTGAATCTTCTAGAAGAGGTAGTACTTCTACCGCATTAGTTTCAAGTGTTTTTAACGTATCACGCAAAAAGGCATCAGTAGTAGATGACAACTTCTTGGCATATGCATAGTTCGTTTCCAAGGTCGAGTCTATCAAGTTTTGCTTGTTTACACGATAGCCAACCGTAGTACTAGTCAGAAACGTTAAAACGATAGCCAAGGTTGCTACGACTTGAATTAAACTTTTCAAGGACCATCTCATCTATCTTCTAATCTCCTTTCCTCTATGCTACTATTATATCATAAAGGAAAGAAAAGGTAATGAGGTGTTTTAATTCAAAACGTACAAAGCGCTAAGTAATTCGAACATAATTTACTATATAAAAATGTTAATATGAGATACCGACTCTATATCCTATTTCTTCTCCCTTACATAATTCATCATAAGCAAATGCAGCCGTATCTCCAGTAGAGATCTTCGCTCCATCTATAGGCAAGTAGTCTCTTTCTGTTCGATAAGTCCCAAGCGCCTCTCCGTCAGGTAAATAGGTAGGACAAACTATTGTCCAATCCAAGCCTGAATTTTGCAGCATAGTGAATACTTTATGATGCTCTTCTGCTGCAAATGTCAATTTGCGATGAGATTCATTCGATTGATAGCGTAACTTCGACGGTTCTGTTCTACTTTCCAATATACCCGCTGTACCAATCGTGACAATTCTTAGGATTCGATGTTCTTGCATTCCCTCAATAATAGCAGGTATTGCTTCTGTAAGCGTTGTTGTTTTATCAGTGCCGAGAGCACTCACGACTGCTTCAGCACCCATCAACGCATTTTTCACTGCAGTAGAATCACGTACGTCACCTTTAATAATAGTGAGGTTTTCTTGCGCTTCACATTTCTCTGGCGACCGAACAAATACCGTTACCTCATGACCGTCTGCTAATGCATGACGGACTATTTCGCTACCCGTACGTCCTGTTGCTCCAAAAACGACTATTTTCATTTATTATTCCTCCCGCTTCTTTCAAGCATCTACTTTATTCAAGCTGTTACTTGATTTCTATCACATAACACTTAATACGTTGTCAGCTTCACCCAACGCTGCAATGCATAAATTCCGCGCTGGAAAAACGTCAGGCTGTCTTGATATTCTTCTACATCCAGAGTATATAATGCATCTTCGTTATTCCATATTCGATCGAAATATTCATTAATTTCGTCTGTTAACTCGCTGTCAGTCGGCGCTATAATGCGGAGATTTGCTTCTAAGTTATAATCTCTTAGCGTGCGCTCTGTTATATTGGAAGATCCATTTGTAATGTACGTCTTGTCCGCGGTCTGTACAGTTACTAACTTCGTATGGTATTGACCAATTACGGTATTATACCAACGCACCTTAATTTTATCATCTGTATTTTCCCTGATTTCCTGTACTACTGGGCGATTGGGTAATCCTGATTTTTTACTGCCAAATGAATTTTCATTCGGATCCAAGACGATCTCTACATGAACACCACGATTGGCTGCTTCTTCTAACGGTCGGATCACTTCCTGCTCCGAAAGATAAAACATACCCATCCGAATCAGATCTCCTTTTTTCGCCTTTTCGATATCACTAACTAAAGCATCTAGTACTTTACTTTCCGTTACGTACTGAACTTGATAGGGTCCTTTTTGTTCTTCCGCTTCGATTCGCGGCAATTTTCCGCCTGACGAATACTGAAGCACAGCTTCCTCAGATTCCAATATATCATTCTGCACTGGACCCTTTACTTTAAACGCCACATTGCCATGGCGACCGCTTGCTGCGTGTGGATTAGATGAAGTCACCAATGCAGCTTGTTCAGTCACTAATGTTTTACGATGATTCGCTTTTACGTTTAGCAATTTCAGGTAAGAAGAAAACTTCACATCTGGTGCATCACTGGCTAAGAAATTAGGGAAATGATTCCCCCCCTTAAAATCAAACCATTGAAGGAAGATACGATATACACCCGAGTATAAAGGCATGGAATCACGTAACGGTTCCAAATCTGTGTAAACTACTTGAACCCCTGCTTTTTCAAGCGCTTTAAACCACTCGGATTCATACGATTCATAGCCGGTATTTATCGGATCTGTTATGTAAACGATGGGCATGTCGGGGAACTCTTCTTTCTTCTTTTCGAGAACGTCTGTTAGTTGATCAGCTATTTGAGGAAAGTCTTCTTTCTCATCATAGTAGTCATCCATTAAAAAGAAATCGAGGACAACAAACTCTTGCGCATCTTTAATCATTTCAAATACTTCATTAAAAATACGGAGTTCTGATTTATAATGATCTTTCTCTTTCGTTTTTGAATATGTCAAATCATAAATGAACTCTACTTCTTCTACTTGATGCAAATCTCCTTTGTAGGAGATACCAGGTGGTAATGGTTTATATGTTTGCCATAGCATGACGCCTGCATATAATAATGCAAAAAACAAAAGTACATAAGACGCTATACGTTTCTTTGTCCACTTGCGTTCCACTTTCTTCATAAGAGCCCACCCCCTTTTTTACTTGCTATGTACACTACGATTCAAGCTCGTTACTCTTACTTAACATCCCCTCTTCTTTTTGCTATAAACAACAATACGGTCCTATTATTTTATCGATAGATAAGGTCTTTCAGCGCGCCACTCGATCGTTACAGGAACTTGATACGTCTCTGATAGGAGTTCATCTGTCAATACCTCTTTTTTAGGACCGCTTGCAACGATCTTTCCTTCCTTTACCAATAGAGCATGAGTAATTTCAGGAACGAGTTCTTCAATATGATGCGTGACATAAATGAGGTGAACATTATTCTTCGTGGCAATTTTAAGTGCTTCAAGAAATTGTTCTCTCGCCAAGATATCCAGTCCGGAACACGGCTCATCTAAAATTAATAAATCAGGCTCTCCCATTAATGCGCGAGCGATTAACACTCGACGCTTTTCCCCTTCAGACAGCAGTCTAAATTTCTTTCCTTTTACATGTTCCAATCTAAATTCTTGTACTAGGTAACTCGCTCGTACCCAGTCTTCATCCATGATTTTATCGTAAATACCGAAGCTTGCGAATTTACCACTGATCACAATCCGCTCAATTGATTCATTCCAGAAATAGTCCGAGAACTTCTCTAGGGAACTACTGACGAAGCCAATCTTTTTGCGTAATTCAGGTAAGTAGGCATTCCCAAAGCGCTTACCCAGTACTTCCACTTCACCACCAGACGGAATTTCATATGTAGAAATAATAGATAATAATGAAGTCTTACCGGAACCATTTAGCCCAAGCATTCCCCATTGCTGTCCCTGTTCTATCTCCCAACTTACGTCTTGCAGTATTTGATGATCCCCTCTTATAAACTGAACGTCTTCTACTTTTACAATTGCCATATACATTGCCCCTCCTGCGGTAAAAGACCGGTTCGTGCAAAAGCAACGAACCGGTCCCTTCTATTATTCATTCTTTTCTTTCTCAACTTCAAGATACTTCTTTTTCTCAAGTTCTTGATACTTTCTATCGTTCTTTTCTTTTATCTTTTTTGCCTTTTCAGCTTCTCTGCGTGCTTTCTTCTCTTTTTCACTTTCTTTGCGTTTGCGTCTCTTCTTGACTTCGCCTTCTACGTGCTCAAATTGACGTATATCTGTCGGTCTGACAGTAATCGGTTCTTTGGTCAGTAGTTTTGCTAGAGAGAAGATTAATAATAATAGAAGTAAGGTAAACGGCAAGGCGGATACAAGTGATGCTGATTGCAAAGCTTCTAATCCACCTGCTGATAACAATACAGCTGCAATAGCAGTCATAAGGAATCCCCAGACGAATTTAACAACCAATGGAGGGAACAAACTGCCACGCGTTGTCATACTAGCTAAAATATACGTAGCTGAGTCGGCAGACGTAATCAGGAATGTAAAGATCAATACGATAGCGAGGAACGATACAAGACCGGTCATCGGTAAGTGTTGAAGCGTCGCAAAAATTGCAGACGTAACATCTTTGTCTACTTCTTCTGCAATCTGTGTGCCATTGCGTAAGTCACTGTATAAGGCAGTTCCTCCAAGTGTTGCAATCCACATACAAGAAAATGCTGGTGGAATAACCATGACCCCCATGATGAACTCACGGATTGTCCGGCCCTTGGAGACGCGCGCAACAAATGCACCTACGAACGGAGACCATGCAATTGTCCAAGCCCAGTAGAATATCGTCCAGTCCTTCACCCATGTACCACCCTGATACGGTTGCAGACGCAAGCTGTACGTAATGAAGTTATTGATATAATCTCCTATAGCTAGTGTAAAGGTTTCTAGTATAAATACTTTCGGTCCTACTATAAAGAAAAATAACAATAATGCAATCGCCATACCTAAGTTGAAGTTTCCTAAGTACGCGATTCCTTTACTTAAGCCGGATGAAGCAGAGGTCATATACGCAACGAATACTACTGCAATAATGATTAGTTGAATGGTGAATGTACTCTTAATGTTAAATACATATTCCAATCCCCCACTCATTTGTAGGACACCCATACCTAGTGAAGTAGCAATACCCATGACAGTTGCTACTACCGCAAATGAATCAATACCTGTCTTCACGTGACGGTTACTACCTATTAAGGGCTCGAGTGCGGTTGAAATTAAACCGTCCTTTTTCTTCCGGAACTGTAGGAAGCCAATGACCAAACCTACAATACCAAAAATAGCCCATTGTGAAATGCCCCAGTGGAAGAAAGAATACCCCATCGCTATACGAGCAGCTTCTTCTGTCTGCGCTTCAACGCCTGCCATAGGAGACTTGAAGTAGTGACTCATTGGTTCCGCCACGCCCCAGAATACCAATCCTACACCGAACCCAGCAGAGAACAGCATGCCAATCCATGTGAAGAATGGATACTCTGGACGTTCCGTGTCGCCACCCAAGCGGATTGCGCCAAATTTACTGATTGCCAATCCTACCAAAAACACGATAATGATAAATACTGTTAGTAAGTAAAACCAACCAAAATTATCTGTTGTGAAATGATAAAGTCTTTCAGATGCTTTTCCGAATGATTCAGGTATAACTGTTCCTAATACAACAAGCACAAAAATAAATATGGCGGAAATTGAGAACACGGGATTTTTCCAGAATTTTTTATCCACTACTATCGACTCCTAGTGTTCATTTGGTAACTCTCTTACTACACTCCATACCCTAATTTCACGAGATATAACGTATTTCCGTTTATACATATTACAGAAAAGAAAGTTTCTGAACAGATTATAACTGTATATACTACACATCAAAAAAGGCATCTTCAAGAGAAAATGCCTTTTCGTATGTATTCAACTCAAGTCTTCCTCTATTCCATGTGACCAGCGCATGGCTTGAAGGTAGATCTCACTTAACACTTTCTTTGGGATCGACAGCTCAGCAGATAACCGTTCTACGGTTTCCCAGTCAAAACATTCTACAGCTTTAACCAATTGTAGATAAGAAGACATTTCAGTCTGTTTTCCATTTAACGTGGCAATAATGACGTCCGATAGTGATAGCAACGGCAATATGTCTTCCCATTTCCGACGCATTACCGCATCGATCAATGAAAACATGCCTGTGAGAAAGTATTCATCCTTATTTGGTTTTCTATTATACTTCGCCAACTGTTCACATGTTCTTGCACGACGAAGTGACAATTCAACGAGCACTTTCACACGACCATCCTGTTGCTCTACACCTAAGTCATGCAACATCAGAACCTGCAACCACTTCTTTGTACCGTTTAAGCCAATCAACATAATCGCTTGCTTAATCGAGCTGATTTGCCGTGGAATATCGAAGGCTAGTGAATTAATAAAACGCAATAGTTTATAGGAGATCGAAACGTCACGCATAATCAGATCGCAGAGTTGATTAATGGATTGAGTATCCTTACGGAAATAATCAATAATCTGTAAGTGCACTAGCGTATTAGGTGGAATATCTGCACTTTTAATAATTTCTGGTTTCGCAAAGAAATAACCTTGAAACAAATCATATCCACTTCTTAATGCAAGTTGATAATCCGCTTCCGTTTCTACTTTTTCTGCTAGTAAAATCAGCTTTGGATATTTCCGTAAAAATGTAGCAATACGATTTTTCTGAACTACACTCGTCAGCATGAAATCTACTTTGACAATATCTACGAGCTCAAATAACTGGGAGTACATCAAGTACTGGTCTTGTAAAATAAAATCATCAAGCGCTAACGTGAAACCCGCTTCTTTAAACATGCGTAAACGATGTAACAGGGCAGGGGTGATTTCCACGTCTTCCAGAATCTCTATAACGACTTGATTGTGATCTAAACTCATAAATAAATCCTGCGCCAATAGCTCGCCTGAGAAGTTAATGAATGAACGAACACCACTCGTTACTTGATCAATTCCTACAGAGAGGAATGTATTGACCAACAAACTAATTGTAGCCTGTTCGGGGTTAATATCAGGAAAGAAGTTCTCTTCGCTATTTCGATACAATAATTCGTATGCGTATATATTACCTGATCGATCAAATATCGGTTGTCTACCGATAAAGATGGAGTAATCATCCATTTAGTTCATCTCCACGTTTCATTTAAATATCTCACTTCATTTGTATTCATTCCACAGCACTAGGCATTTAAAGTAATTTACTAGTCATTTTAGCCGTCTAATTCTTTACTCCCTCCATTGTACTAGATTTCAATGTATTTATAAATACGTTAATTACATATAACTATTCCGTGACATGAGTTTTTGACTACTAAGGTTCATCTGGTTGTTGCACAGAGTGATTATGTTTAGTCATACGACATGAGAAAGTTACATATCTTGCGTAGAGGAGTTGATAACGAATGGATTATACGTTCACAGGCAGTTATGAACCGTATATTTCTCCATGGGATCCGTGTCCACCTGTCAAAGTCAAAACGTTTTCCTTACCGCCTCAACTATTTATGATTTTCCAGCCCGCTTCACTTCCACAATTCTCACCTGCTGAAGCTTTACAACATGGGTCGCTGTGGCCGGCACTAGTCGATGGCTATTCAAAAAGGGAGGGGATCTCCTGATGGATGCGACTGAGCGAAGAGACATGTTGAAGAATGTGCAGCAAGCCGATTTTGTAGTAGTCGAACTGACACTCTATACCAACACGCACCCTGAAGATCAAGAAGCTCTTACGCAATGGAGACTTGCTATTAAAGAAGCGGCTAGGTTACGAAAATTGTATGAAAAGCGTTTCGGACCGCTTTCGCTGCATTCCATACCGTCGGAACAAGCAATTGATACAGGTTGGCGTTGGAACCAAGCACCTTGGCCATGGCAAATGTAGTCTTAAATACACACTAGGTTACTGGAGGGAATATGGATGTGGGTTTATGAGAAAAAATTATTGTATCCGGTAGAAGTCAAAGAGTGTAACCCAAAACTTGCGAGGTACATCGCGGAGCAATATGGTGGTGCAGACGGCGAACTCGCTGCTGCATTACGCTATATGAATCAGCGCTACACCGTTCCTGACAAAGTGATCGGCGTACTGAATGATATTGCAACCGAAGAGTTTTCCCATTTAGAAATGCTAGCTACCATGATTTACAAATTAACGAAAGACGCTACACCAGAACAACTTGAAGAAGCTGGTCTTGGTGCACATTACGTCAATCACGGTCATGCGCTGTTTTATGAAAATGCGGGTGGTGTACCCTTTACGACAACGTACATCCAAGCAAAGGGAGATCCGATAGCTGATTTGTACGAAGATATAGCAGCGGAAGAAAAAGCGCGCGCTACGTATCAATGGATTATCGATATTTCAGACGATGCATGGATTAATGATTCTCTAAAGTTTCTAAGAGAAAGAGAGAACGTCCATTCACTGCGTTTCCGTGAAGCGGTCGAAGTCTTGAAGGATGAACGTGACAGGAAAAAAATCTTCTAAAATAGAAGGGTCTCCTTTTCTCTTTTCAACAGAGAGGACGGAGACCTTTTTAGTGTTTAATTATACGAGTTCAATGGTATCTTTTGTAGAGAGGGTAGATACGGAGGTGTTCTTTTTGTTAAAACGAAGAATGAAAAATGCACAACGTTCACAAGAAATCATCAATGTCTTTTTAAGAAATGGATTTAGTCACATCTTATTTCGTCTTGGACTGACAGATCGTAAATTCGCTTCTGCGGACGAACAAGTTGATTTGAATTTGTATCATGTCGGTAAAAAACTACGAACTGCATTAGAACAACTTGGACCAACTTTCGTAAAGCTTGGGCAAATCGCCAGCGGCCGTCGGGATTTAGTGCCTGAGGAAATTGCTTCAGAGCTTGAGAAACTACAAGACCACGTAGAATCTTTTCCATTTGAAGTCGTGAGGGAAATCATCGAGCATCAATTAGGTGGAACGATTGAAGAACTCTTCTTGGAATTCAATGAAAAACCACTCGCTTCAGCTTCTATAGGTCAAGTGCATACCGCTCGTTTGCCTAGCGGTGAACACGTAGCGGTGAAAATCCAGCGACCTAATATCCAACGACAAATAAATACTGACCTAGCCATCTTGCACGACTTGGCAGGGTTTCTCGAGAAGAATATGGACTGGGCGAAAGCGTATCATATAAAAGATTTAATCTATGAATTCTCCCATTCACTACGGGAGGAACTAGATTACCAACTGGAAGGCCGTAACGCTGAACGGATCTCGCAACAATTTGTGAAAGATCCTACGATTCAAGTCCCAGTAGTCTACGATGAATACACTACGCGTGTTGTCCTAACAGCGGGACTGGTCACAGGTATTAAAGTGAGCAATGTCGGACAACTAGACCGCGAAGGGTATGATCGTAAGGTGATCGCAGAAAGAATTGCGGATTCTATGCTTTCTCAAGTAATGGAAAACGGCTTTTTCCACGGTGATCCCCATCCGGGTAATATTTTCATTGCACCTGGAAACGTTATTCATTATTTAGATTTCGGTATGGTCGGTCAACTAAGTAAGGAAATGACTTATCATTTCATTTCCTTACTCGTCGCCTTACAAAGAGGAAATATCGCTCGATTAATCAATGTATTCGAAGCTATGAATATTTTACATGAAAAAACTAACACAGATGCATTGTATCGTGACTTGCAGATTATTCAGCGGAAATATTATGAAACATCACTTACAGACTTAAGATTAGGTGATGTATTCATGGAGATTTTCTCAATTGCTTATCGACACCGCATACGTCTGCCGAATGAAATCGCCATTCTTGTAAAAGTGATTCTTACACTTGAAGGTGTACTAGGAAAGCTGGATCCTTCTTTCAGTATTATGAAAGCCATCGAACCGTATGGTAAAAAGATGGTGTTCAAACAATTCGACCCACGCTACTTACTGGAAAACGGCTGGCATACCTTTGTAAAGAATGCTGAAATTTTATCCGAGTTACCAAACGATATGAAAAAAGCTATCAAAACTATAGAAAAAGGTAAAGTGGAATTAGACGTCGGCTTGAAGCAAACGAACATTATATTCCGCCGGCTTGATAAGATTGCCAATCGCTTATCCTTAAGTATTGTGTTGTTGGCATTTAGCATTCTCATGGTTGGTCTCATTATCGGTTCTGCTATCGCTGGACAAACAGCTCTCTTCTTAAAGTTACCTCTCATTGAAGTCGGCGCGGTCATCGCAGCCTTAATGTTTACTTATTTATTATTTTCCATCATACGTTCCGGTAGAATATAGTCTTCAGTTTATCCTCTCGTAATTGGGGAATAGGATAGGCAGACTACTATTTTACGATGGGAGGATTTTATGTGAAGAAAGATCATCAAGTAAATAAAGAGAGTAAAAATAAACAACTAGAGACGTTTCGCGCATACGATGGCGAACACGCTATGACAACGAATCAAGGTTTGAAGATTTCAGAAGATGAGCACTCCCTAAAAGCAGGGACGCGTGGTCCGACGTTGATGGAGGATTTCCATTTCCGAGAGAAAATGACGCACTTTGACCACGAGCGGATTCCGGAGCGGGTAGTTCACGCACGAGGATTTGCGGCGCATGGTGAATTCGAAGTGTACGAGTCCATGAAGAAGTATACGAAAGCAGGATTCTTACAGGAACCAGGTATCAAAACTCCTGTATTCACTAGATTCTCTAGTGTAGCAGGGAGTAAAGGTTCCGCTGAAACCGTACGTGACGCGCGAGGTTTTGCTGTGAAGTTCTATACGCAAGAAGGAAACTACGATCTAGTCGGAAATAATATACCGGTTTTCTTTATTCAAGACGCTATTAAATTCCCTGACTTAGTACATGCTGTGAAACCCGAGCCTCATAACGAAATGCCGCAAGCCGCTTCAGCACATGATACATTTTGGGATTTTGTTGCGAACAACCAGGAATCTGCACATATGGTCATGTGGCAAATGTCCGACCGTGCCATTCCTCGGAGTTTCCGAATGATGGAAGGTTTTGGTGTTCACACGTATCGCTTTGTAAACGATCAAGGTGAAGCGCACTTTGTGAAATTCCATTGGAAACCAAAACTCGGTGCCCACTCATTAGTTTGGGATGAAGCGCAGAAGATTAACGGTAAAGATCCTGATTTCCATCGTCGTGATTTATGGGAATCAATTGAAAATGGCAACTTCGTGGAATTTGAACTTGGCGTACAGTTACTAGAAGAAGAAGATGAATTCAAATTTGATTTTGACATTCTAGATCCTACTAAGTTATGGCCCGAGGAAGACATTCCGGTAAAAATCATTGGGAAAATGACTTTAAACCGCAACGTAGACAATGTATTTGCTGAAATGGAGCAAGTAGCATTCCACCCCGGCAGCGTAGTACCTGGAATTGATTTCTCGAATGATCCATTGCTACAAGGAAGACTGTTCTCTTATACAGATACGCAGTTGATCCGTCTAGGCGGACCTAACTTCCATGAGTTACCTATCAACCGACCGGTCTGTCCATTCCACAATAACCAGCGTGATGGATATGGCAGACAAACGATCAATGTCGGACAGACTCACTATCATAACAATTCATTATCCAATAATAAACCAGACACGAGTTCCGAGGAAGATGGCGGTTATGTACATTACCAAGAGAAGGTAGAAGGTCGCAAAATACAAGCCCGAAGTGATTCCTTTAAGGATCATTTCTCACAGGCCCGTCTATTCTGGAACAGTATATCCGACGCGGAAAAAGAGCATATCATCGCAGCGTTCAGCTTTGAAATTGGGAAAGTGAATGATATGAATGTGAGAAAACAAGCGGTAGATATGTTTGCTAATGTCGATATGGATATGGCGACTCAAGTTGCAGATGCAGTCGGTGTCGATGCACCAACAGATGTTTCGCAGTCCACCGAATCCAAGTCATCCCCTGCCCTTAGTCAGGAAAACATGGCAAAAGTGCCTGATACGCGTACAGTAGCCGTATTGATTGCAGACCAATTTGACGATAATGCACTTGAGCCATTTTTGAAGGCTTCATTGGACGCAGGTATGACAGTTGATATTGTGAGCGAGAAGTTCGGTAAGCTGACCGGACAGAACGGAGCGACAGTCGATGTCGACGAAACGCTACTGACGGTACATTCGGTTCTATACGATGCATTGTATGTTGTGGGTGGGAAAGCGAAGCAACAACAGAAGTTCGATGCAGATGTCGCTGATTTCGTTAATGAAGCGTATATGCATTTCAAGCCAATCGGATCTGCTCCAGCGGCGAAAGAGTTGATGGAGAAGTCGAAGGCAAAACCAGGTCCTGGTATTTTGATGGACTTGACAGTTTCAGGCGAAGGCGAGCAATGGGTAGAGGCTGTTGCACACCACCGTTTCTGGGATCGTAATATTTACGCATAATCAAACACAGGCTGTCACAAGAAGATCCCCTTCTTGCGACAGCCTTTTTTATGTATGGAGTTTAGTTCAGAGTCACAAGGCACTTAAGTTCAAGGTCAAGTGCTTAAAAGTGGTGAATGAGTTTGTGAGTGGTTCGGGATGGAAGCTCCAGTTGGCGGACGCTTTCCCATGGGCCTGCGGGAAGAGCCGTAACGAAGGACGGCTTTTGCGAGTAAAAGCGCAGCGTTAGGAGCACGTCTTTGCACTTCGCCGCCAACTTCCGCTTCCATCCTACGTTGATAGTACAGTTACTTAAATCACTCATTGAACGTAGTATTTGAATTATTATTTTGTCCTAACTTTTTAAATTCAAGTACTGAAGTTAAAAATCTATTACAACACGTATTTTAATGCAGAACAAAAAGTATCACCCACTTACATTGCGAGGGATTGGAGCGTAGGAGGGGCGACTCTGGGAGGATCAGCGGGACAGGTGAAACACCCTGCGAGCGAAGCGAAGGGGTGTGGTTCACCGCCCGCCCGTAAGACACGCGTCCCCTCCGAAGCGTAAATCCCAATCCCAACACCCTGCCATCCTATCTAATTCTTCTCCAATATCCCAATAAACTTCGAAGCGGCTGGTGATAATGACACTCCCTTTAGGTAGCAAACACCGATGCTACGCTTAGGAATGGGCTCCAAAAACTCTACTTCCTGCAGCTTGCCTTGTTCTAGATACTCCGCTGAAAACTCCCTTACGACGCAAGCAATCCCTAAATTAATCTGCGCAAACTCCAGCAATAGCTCATGCGAACCTAACTCGAACTCGGGATAGATCTTGACGCCTTGCTTCAGCAAATATTCCTCCACATACTGACGGGAATTGGACTTCGGCTCTAGTAAAATCAATGGTAATCTCGAAAGTTCCTGCAACGGTACAGGCTTCATGAACAACTTTTTAAACCTCTCGCCGTAAACAAAGGTATCCTGCACATCGAAACAAGCGCGTTTCTCCAAAGAATCATCTTCAATTGGAAAATTACAAATCACGATGTCCACTTCACCAGACTTCAGCGCAGCGATCAATTCCAATGTTGTGCCATTAATGATCTTGAAGCGGATACTTGGAAAGTTTGTATGAAAAGCTTCTAGGTAAGGAAGCAGATAATAACGAGAAATCGTGTCCCCTACCCCAATCTTTAATTCACCTGAAGAGAGGTTTTTCAATTCCTTTAACTTTTCATTGCCTGCCTCGATTAAATTCAGTGCCGAATTGACATACTCATATAGTAACGATCCCTCATCTGTCAGTGTGACACCTTTGGAAGTCCTATTAAACAGGCGTGTATCTAATGCTCGTTCCAACTGTGAAATAATCTGGCTGACTGCGGGTTGTGTCATGAAAAGACTCCTTGCCGCTTTTGAAAAGCTTTCATTTTGAACAACTGTACGGAATACTTTATACCACTCCAAATTGATAGACATATAACCCCACCTTATATCCCCTATTAAGTATATTAATTTTACTTATACCATGAAAGCACGCTATAATACAAAGAAGAGTGATCAAATAAGTTTCACTAAGGAGCGATTGTTTTGGGAAGAGTTGTAGGAACGGTTGTTAGAGGATTGCGTTGCCCAATCATTAATGAAGGCGACAATATTGAACAGATCGTAGTGGACAGTGTCATAGAAGCATCTGAAAAAGAAAATATTACATTTCAAGATAAAGATATCGTCTCGATCACAGAGTCGATTGTAGCGCGTGCACAAGGTAACTATGCAACGATCAGCGATATCGCTAAGGATATTGAAGCAAAATTCGGTGATGATACGATTGGTGTCATTTTTCCTATTCTTAGCCGCAACCGTTTTGGAAACTGCTTACGCGGTATCGCGAAAGGTGCAAAGAAAATCGTATTGATGCTTAGCTACCCTTCCGATGAAGTCGGTAATCACTTGGTTGAGCTAGATCGTTTAGATGAAAAGGGAGTTAATCCTTGGACTGATGTATTGACTGAAGCAGAGTTCAGAGAGCATTTCGGTGATAACAAACACCCATTCACGGGCGTTGATTATATCGAATACTATAAATCATTGATGGACGAGTTCGGTGTAGAACACGAGGTCATTTTCTCCAATAATGCGAGAACGATTTTGGACTATACGAAGACAGTCTTGACATGCGATATTCATACACGTTTTAGAACAAAGCGTATTTTAGAAGCAAACGGTGCTGAAAAGATTTACAGCCTAGATGACATCTTGGCAACTTCCATTGACGGCAGTGGCTACAATGAAGAGTTCGGTTTACTCGGCGCAAACAAAGCTCAAGAAGACAGTATCAAACTATTCCCACATAGCTGTCAGCCTATAGTAGACAACATCCAGAAAATGCTTAAAGATCGAACTGGAAAACACATTGAAGTAATGGTGTACGGAGACGGTGCATTTAAAGACCCGGTAGGTAAGATTTGGGAACTGGCTGATCCAGTCGTATCACCTGCTTATACGGAAGGCCTTGACGGTATTCCAAATGAAGTGAAACTAAAATACTTGGCTGATAATGATTTCTCTGAGTTACGTGGAGAAGAGCTAAAGAAAGCTGTTACTGATTTCATTGAGAAGAAAGATACTAATCTAATGGGATCCATGGCTTCACAAGGAACGACTCCTCGTAAGCTGACGGATTTAATCGGTTCATTATCTGACCTAACTTCAGGCAGCGGCGACAAAGGTACACCTATCGTCTTTATCCAAGGATACTTCGATAACTACACAAACTAAGAATAAATACCTGTGAGAATACTCACAGGTATTTATTTAGTTTATCGTCTAAATATTATAATACAATCTATATTCTATGCTACAATGGTAATAATTTGAGTGATTGTCTTCAGAAGGGATTTGGGTGTATGTCTATAGATATCAAGAAAAGAAACGCAGTACATATAACAGGTTCAGGAGAACAAACTATCATGTTCGCACACGGCTTTGGTTGTGATCAGACGGTATGGAATCATGTCATACCTGCTTTTGAAGAACATTATCAAGTTGTGACATTCGACTATGTCGGCTCTGGCAAAAGTGATAAAACGGCTTATTCAGCAGAACGCTATGAAACATTGCCTGGCTATGCTTTAGATGTAATAGAAGTGTGTGACGCACTGAAACTAAAAAACATTATCTATGTCGGACACTCCGTAAGTGGAATGATTGGTGTACTTGCCTCAATCCAAAGACCTGATCTGATGGAGAAACTAATCATGATTGGTCCTTCACCTCACTATTTGAATGAACCTAATTACATTGGTGGTTTTGAACGTGAGGATATTGATGAATTGCTTGATATGATGGAGATGAACTATAAAGAATTCACTAAGTATCTAGCGCCGATTGCGATGAAAAATGAAGACCGTCCACATCTATCTGAAGAGTTTGAGTGCATGCTGGATACAAATGATCCCGCTATTGCACGACGCTTTGCGGAAGCAACATTCATGTCAGATGTTCGTGGAGAATTATCTAAGGTTACGACAAAAGCGCTTATTTTACAGCCAACCGAAGACACGATCGTACCGATTGAAGTAGGTCACTATATCAAAAACTGCATTTCGGGCAGCGAATTGGTTATCATGGAAGCAAAAGGGCATAATCCACACATCAGTCATCCTGAAGAGACGATTAAGGAAATTACACGTTTTATTGAAAAGGACAGGAGCGTATAAATCATGGATGAGCGGTTGAACTTATTGCCTTGCGGATATTTCGTCTTAACAAGTGATTGGGAATTTGTTGAAATGAATAAGACGATGCGAGATATATTGCGCTTGAATAAAATGCCGTGCCATATGCATGATGTGTTAACAGTTCCATCCAGAATATATTTTCAGACCTATTTTGTACCTTCTATTTCTGTACATCAAGAAGTACGGGAAATGTATTTAAACTTCAAAGTAGAAAAACGAACAGTTCCTGTATTAATGAATGTCAGTGAACGCGATGGACTGTATGAAGGAGTGATCGTGCAGATTAAAGTACGAGATGAATACGAAAATCAGTTGTTGAAGTCTAAGAAAGAAGCAGAGCGAATTCAGCAACGAACAGATGAAGCTTACAATAAACTACTTGGATTGCTCGAAGAAGTAGAGTACAAGCAACAACAACTTTTGGAGTTAAATGGAGAATTGCAAGAGTTGGCTACTCGCGACGAATTGACTGGACTGTATAATCGTCGCGTGTTTCAAAGAAGTCTCGATGCCGCGATTGATCGTGCAGAACACTACGAGGCGCACTCATTTTCTTTACTGCTATTTGATATTGACCATTTCAAAACTGTCAACGATACTCATGGCCATCAAGTAGGCGATGATGTATTGAAGGAGCTGGCTTGTAAGCTAGAGAACAGAATTGATTCTCCAGACTTAGTAGCGCGTATTGGTGGAGAAGAGTTTGCCGTACTATTTGACGACCCTAATCATCAAAATAACTGTACAAAGGCAGAAGATCTTCGCCGCTATATACAGGATTCAGAATGGGTCAGTATAGCGATCACTGTCAGTATGGGAATCACAAGTTATCAGGATGGTGATCAATCCAGTAATATTTACGTTAGAGCTGACGATGCCCAGTATGCTTCTAAACGTAATGGACGAAATTGCCTTACTTGTTTATAAAAAGACACTACAAAACGAACATTGTAGTGTCTTTTTATATAATGTATTACCCTCGTTCCACAACAGGACGTCTGCGGGTCCGACTGAATAACATGAAGAACGCTAACGCAATAATGACAACAAGCATTAATACTAAGTATAGTTCTTGGTAGCCGATAATCGGTACAAGCAACCCTAGTACGTAGGGTCCGAATCCGAATCCGAAATCGAGGAAGATAAAGAATGTCGATGTAGCCACACCTAAACGCTCAGGCTTCACACCTTGCAAAGCAATCGCTTGTGCACACGATTGGAAGTTACCAAAGCCGAGCCCAATAATGCCCCCTGCTAGAAGTAACATCCACCCTGCACTTGTGGCGCTTAACAATAGCAATCCTCCCGCAAACAGTATGAGTGAAGGATAAACAACAAAATTATTACCCTTTACATCCAACAGCTTGCCCGTGTACGGTCTTGAGAACAGTACAGCAATGGCATAGACTAAAAAGAAGAAGCTAGCTGTACTTACCAAGTTGATTTCTGCTGCATAAAACGAAATGAATGATAACACACCCGAATATGCTACAGCCGCTAATAACGTAACGAATGCAATAGGTAATGCACGCATTTCCAATAAACCCCGAACGCCAAGTTTCTTCACGGCCTCTGGTAAATCCTTTTTAGGCATAACCGCCGGTGTCTTCTTAACGAAAAAGAACATCGCTCCACAGCAGACACTAATAGCTAAACAAAACATAAAGAGCACATTGAACTCATAACGTTGGCTAAGGAAGATACCGAAGAACGGTCCAATAGCCGTTGCCAACACTGTGCTTAAACTAAAATACCCAATCCCTTCACCTCTTCGTGATGGCGGAAGCATTTGAGCCACCATAGTACCTGTTGCGGTAGATGAAATACCAAGACCAATTCCATGAAGGAATCTGTTGGCCATCAATAATGGTAAGCTAACAGCACCAAAGTAAAAGGCAGAGGCTACTATAGTTACAGCTAATCCGATCAATAAGATATTTCGACTCCCCATCCTTTCTATCAATCCGCCTACTGCCAGACGTGCAATAAGTGTACCGATGATGAAAATACCTGATACAAGTCCTGCAACACTAGTCGATACACCATATTCTTCTACCGAAAAAGGCGCGATGGTGACAATAAGTAAATACATCACCAGCATCAAAAAGAAATTAATAATAGATATTACGATAAAGTCCTTTGTCCAAATTTTCTTATTCTCCATTCGATCACTCTCTTATTTATGTAGATTTTGGTTAGCTAACTTCATAATACGGATACCTGCTTCTATATCTTCTCGTGTAGCGCCTTCAAGTAATCCTTCGTAAAATACTTCCAAGTCGGCCATCACCTTGATAACCGTAGCTTCTCCTTTTGGTGTTAATACAATCCATTTTTCTCTTCGATCTGTTCCAGGTCGGATAGTTACCATTTCCATTTCCAATAAGCGTTGAATGATTTTGGTTACACTCGGTTTCTCCACTTGTTTGCGTACCGCTATTTCTGCGGAAGTCATTTCGCCTTCAAACCACAGTAACTTTAGTATGCCCCACTGCGAATGAAATAATTGATAGGGTGCCAGCAATGTATTTAAACGATTCAACACAGGACGATAAAACTGAATATACTCAGTGAAAAACTGTTGGGATTTTTTCATATGTTCTTCTCCTCAATTAATTAGTTAGGGTGCCTAACCATTAATATTATTTTAAGCTTATTGCGATAAAAAGTAAAGTAAATGGATGTTAATGAATATAACTTTCTCGCATCTATATGATATGATGAAATGATCTACTTGAATAATAAGGATACGAACGGGAGAGTGAACCCTATTTGGAATAAATATAAGAACACACCTTTTGTTGCTAAAATCACAATTGGATTTATCGCCGGTACATTACTCGGCATCTTTTTTAATGAATATACTACTTTCCTCGAGCCATTTGGGACATTGCTGCTAAATTTACTCAGCCTTATTGCGATCCCAGTCATTTTTCTTACAGTTGTTATGGCCGTCAATCAAATGAATTTAGCCCAGCTAGGTAAAATGGGCGGGAAACTCATTCTATACTATGCAGTAACAACTGCCGCAGCGGTATTGATCGGATTAACATTGGCTATGTGGATCAAACCGGGAAATAATTTAACACTGCCTACTGATGCAGTTGTAGAACCACCAGTTACCCCGGGATTCTCGGAAGTTCTATTGCAAATCGTACCAAAAAACATTTTCGCAGCCTTTACAGCTGGTGATTTGATGGCAATTTTATTTGTTGCGGTCATTATTGGCATGGCCATGTCTTCAATGAAGTTTTCTAAAGATACGAAACTTGTTGAGATGGGTGATTTGCTTGATCGTTTCTTTAGTGCACTAAATACAATGTTCTATAAAATACTTGATGGCGTCTTATTATACGCACCTATTGGTATTTTCGCAATCAGTGCCACGGCCTTTGGTCAACAAGGCTTGGAAACATTCCTTGGATTACTTTCATTCGTTGGGGTCTTCTATCTAGGCATATTGATTCTCTGGCTCTTTGTATACAGCGGATTCCTGAAACTGTTTGGAAATCCTGTATTACCGTTTTATCGCAATACGAAGGATGCCTATACAACTGCATTTTTCACTTCAAGTAGTATTGCATCATTGCCGATTGCTATTGAATCCGCAAAGAAAGCGGGTGTCTCCGAGAATACAGCGAACTTCGCTCTACCACTTGGTGCAGTCTTCAATTCTGACGGTGGTGCATTACGGATGGGCATTTCCATCGTCTTCGCAGCGAATATTACGAATCTGAACTTATCAGTTGGAGACTTGATCACTGTTATTGCAATCGGAACATTGCTTTCCATTGGCACTGCAGGTGTTCCTGCTGCGGGATTGGTCACGCTATCCGCTGTACTGACCATGTTCGGTCTCCCACTTGAAATCGTGGCATTAATAGCCGGAGTCGATGCATTAATTGGTATGGCAGGTACTGCTTCCAACGTCATGGGAGATATTGTAGGGGCTGCTGTAGTGGATAAGAAAACACCGCGTAAGAAATTTGCTTAACTAGCACTGTTGATCAATTTCGAGCTAGTGTGATGTTCTAAAATTAAACAAAACCAAAAGACCAACCTCTATACTGGGGTTGGTCTTTTGGTTTTTACTTTATTACTGTTTATTGTGCAATAGCTTCCATTGAATGAACAATCATCTTCGCAGCATGTGCACGCGTCGTAGGATCATTTGGCATGAACTTGCCATTGTCCCCTGTTGCGATATTCATCTGGTAAAGACCTGCAATGGCCCATTGCGTATCTTTCGAAAACTTTTTGATATCTGTAAATGGTGCAGCAACTGTTGGCGTGAATGGTTTGCCAGTTGCTACTTCATATGTCCGACTTAGTACTAGCGCTAACTGCGCGCGAGTAATGGGCTGATTTGGCATGAAGTGGCCATTCACTCCACTGACTAAACCATAGTCGTAAGCTGCTTGAATATCCTTCTTTGTGCTGTCGGCATAGTCTGCTAAGTCGTTAAATGCCCATTTTGTGCTCTTCGGCTTAAGATTCAGTGCGCGGACCAAGATAGATGTAGCTTGCGCACGCGTCAACGATTTGTCAGGGCGGAATGTATGATCCGCATAGCCACTGACGATACCTTTCATTGCGGCCATTTCAATAACATCTTTTGCCCAGTGATTTGTAATATCCGTAAACATCACTGTAGGTTCTACTGGCTCTTTGTCTAGTGTGTATTTAGCGTTCAAGTGTTGCATGCTCTTTTTACCGTTTTGATCAACGGCTTGAACAGAGAAATGATACTCTTTATTTGGCTGTAGATCCGTGATTTCATACGTTACTATAGGAGACATCACTTCACCTACCATTTTGTCGCCATTAAAAATCTGGTACGTTGAAATCATTCCCGTATCAATGACCGGTACCCAGTTTAACTCTACTGTCGTCGCATCTTTTGCTGTAACTGTAAATGCGTCTTTAGCAAACCATGAGTAGTTCTCCATCAATGATTTGTGGAAAGCTTCCATTACTACTTTGTAGCCTGCTTGACTCAAATGAATATTTTCAGGATTAGGCAAGTACGTATAAGGATCTTCAGCGATCTGCTTTGCCGTCTCTACAAACTGTGCTGTAGTTCCTGTCAGTCCACTTTTAATCGCACTATTTATTGACATGACCAACTGTTCGACCATAGGCTGGTTTTGTGGACTTAAGTAAGGAAATGGATTGTAATAGCCCATCACATATACTTGTGCATCGGGATTCAAAGCATATATCTTTGCGAGGATCTGCTGTGTGTTCGTGCCGACCTTCATCATGGCAGCTGTTAGTTCACCTGAATTATACACCGGCGTACCCTTATCATCAAACTTGATATTCGGCAATACATCGTTTGCTCCAATAGTTAATGTGATGAGGTTAGCTTCTTTCACCGATTGATGAAGAGTAGCTGTTTGATCGGAGTGTCCCATACCGACAATCGGCTTCGTGACGTCCATTTCAAAATCCTTCAATACATCGGCCGTTTTATAGCCTGGATATGAAAACCCTTTATTGCTTGCTAGTAATACTTCCTGTTTAGCCAATGTTTCCGCTAAAAGATCTGTATACCCTATACCCAGTTCGTTCGTTGGTGTGACACCCGCTGCCAATGAATCCCCTAGTGCTAAATAATTGATAGGAGAAATCCACGTAGGGGCTTTTTCAGGATCTGCAGCAGAAGCTTGGAACGGCATAATAGCAATTTGCAAAACTAGTGCAAATGCCATCACTACATAGCTAATCGACTTCTTCGTCATTATACATACCACCTTTCCATTTTCAGATTATTGTAAATTTAATCATAATCGCTAGCTTGCCAGTCTGTCAAATTTTAGTCCGTACGTCCCATAGCTCTGGAAAGAAGCGATGATCCAGTACAGATCTTAAATAATGAACACCAGAAGATCCACCCGTCCCTTGCTTAAAGCCGATAATGCGCTCCACTGTTTTCATATGTCTAAAGCGCCATTGCTGGTGACTGTCTTCGATATCAACTAGCTTTTCCGCTAATTGATACAAATCCCAATAGCGATCTACATCGCGATATACTTCAAGCCACGCAGCCGCAACACTTGGGTCCCCTTCATAGGTGACAGAAAAGTCACGTGTGAGTAATGCAGGGTTGATAGCAAAGCCCGCACGTGCGAGTGCTTGAATCGCTACATCATAAATCCCAGGGGCTTTATACGCTTTCGCCAATCGTTCCGATAGCTCTGAATCTTTTTCATAGATTTTAATGATTTGTGGTTGCCTATAACCTAATGCAAATTCAATCAAACGGTTTTGATAGGATTGGAAGCCTGATGCCTTTCCTAAACTGTCACGAAACTCCATATACTCGGCAGGTGTCAATGTAGCCAACACATCCCACGCTTGAATAATTTGGGTTTGTACCTTCGAAACACGCGCAAGCATTTTGAACGCTTCAGGCAATTCATCTTGCTGAATTGATTCAATCGCCGTTTCAAGCTCATGTAAAATTAACTTCATCCACAGTTCATTCACCTGATGAATAATGATGAACAACATTTCATCATGATGACCCGACAGACGCTCTTGACTCGATAGTACCTTGTCTAAATGCAAATACTCGCCATACGTCATCGATTCCCTAAAATCCGTATGAATACCTTTCTCCTTCATGACTCCAGCCTCCTGACAACTGCACGGACAGGACTTCCATCCGCCTCTTCCAATGCTAATGGTAATGCGATCAATTCATAGTGCCCTACTTCCAATGAATGCAAAACTAGATTTTCGATAATGATGACATCATTACGATATAACGAATGGTGGCCTAATAATTCTTTACTGGTTTCCGGATCAACGGAAGGTGTATCCACACCAATCAGACGAATACCACGCTCTTTCAATAACGGCCCGACGTCTTCACCGATCACTGTAAAACTCTGGGGAAACTTCGTTGGTGTCGGATGACTTCCCGTTTTCAATAAAAGGCGTTCAGCACCGCCAAAGTCCAGTGGCTCTAGATCAGCCCGTGTTACGCAACTAACGCCTGTCACGTCTACTAGACAAGCCTTACCAATATATAAGTCCACGGGCAGCTCCAAAATTCTTAACCCATCATTGTCATAATGAAAAGGAGCATCCGTATGTGTGCCAATATGCGTGCTCATCGTTAATTTTCCAATGTTAACAGAACCGGATTGTTCTTTCGATACCGCTACTTCATAAGAAAAAGGCGTATCTCCTGGCCACTCCGCGATATGCTGATTCAATGGTTGTGTAATATCAATCCACTGACTTGTCATGCAACCACCCCACGTTCATTCGGAAATTCTTTGTATAACTCTTCTTTCATAATCGTTTTAAGTATTTGTACAGCTTCCCACACATCTTTAAATGAATTGTACAACGCAACCGGTGCTAATCGAATACCATCAGGTGCTCTGAAGTCAGGAACCACGCCTTGCGCTTTCAATGCTTGGCAAATTCTTGCCGCCTCGTTATGCTGTAATAATAAATGTCCGCCACGGGAATCATCTAGTGGATTGCCGATACCAAACGAATACTCTTGCAGTTCATCGTCAATACAATCCAGCATGAAACGTGTCAGTGCCAATGACTTCTCGCGGACTTTATCCATTCCAAGTTCCTCAAACATTTCAAGCGAGCCGAGTAAAGGAGCTAGACTCAATACATGCGGAGTACCGATTTGGTATGCCCCTGCGTCTGGTGCTGCTGTCATCGTGTGATCCATATCAAATTGCTTTGTTTTATCCGAGCCGAACCATCCAGCAAGACCTGCCTCTTTGCCGAAATGACGTTCATTGATGAATAGCCCGCCTACTGCTCCGGGACCGCCGTTTAAGTGTTTATATGTACACCAAAAAGCGAAATCCACATCCCAGTTATGCAGTTCATGAGTCACCGCACCGATTGAATGGGACAAATCAAATCCGATTACAATTCCTTTTTCCCTTGCTGCCTGAGTAAGCGTTTTCATATCCAACACTTGACCACTGCGATATAGGACAGAAGGAAGCACAATCAATGCGATGTCATCTGTCATTGCATCGATAATTCGATTTTCATCAAGCGTGAGCCCGTCTTCACTTTTCACACGAACTAGATGCTCTTCCGGATCGAGACCGTGTACTCGAATCTGACTTTGCAGTGCATAAATATCTGATGGGAAGTTTAATTCATCCGCCAATATTTTCGTGCGCTTTCCTGAAGGTCGATAAAAGGTAGAGACCATTTGATGCAAGTTCGTTGTAGTAGATCCTGTCGCGATCACTTCCGACTTTTCCCCTCCAACTAACGGCGCCATTCTATCCCCTAGTTGTTCTGCCATGAAATACCATGGGTGCTTTCCTTCGGTCCAGCCGTCAATCCCTAAAGTCTTCCAGGATTCTAGCAATTCGAATAGTTTCTTCTCTGCACGCGTGGACAGCAAGCCCAGTGAATTTCCATCCATGTAAATTTTATCTTGCAACAAATAAAATTCCTTCCGGTACGGGGCTAATGAATCTTGTTGATCTAGTGTTATTGCATATTCAAGTGTATTGGAGCTCATTTATATTCTCCTTTCTGTCTGTACATAAATAATACCATAATGCCATTCGATGTCATCTGAATGATGATATGACCTTCACTAAGTTCTATGCTAAACTTTAGTAAAAAGGAGGTTTTCATAGCTATGGAAGCTTTTACTGAACAGGCCGTAGCGATTATTAAAGCGATTCCGCCAGGCCATGTCATGACGTATGGTCAAGTAGCCTCGGAAGCCGGTAATCCCCGTGGCGCAAGACAAATCTCACGTATTTTACATTCTATGAGCGCCAAATATGACCTTCCGTGGCACCGCATCATCAATGCCCAAGGAGGAATCTCCACTCCAGATCATGCAGAGGATAAAGGAAACACACAGCGAGAGCGATTAATTTCGGAAGGCGTTCAATTCAACGAAAACGGACGGATCTCGCTTGATACGTATCGCTGGCACCCTGAATAAAAGCTTTATGAGCGCTCGTAGCTGTTCTATGATCGGTTTCGCGATGTGATAGAGCGACTACGGGCTTTGATAGAGCGGTCACCACGCGTAATAGAGCGCTCGCGGGGAATCTATGATCACTTACGCGATTTCTATGAGCATGCACTCAAATTACACCGTCACTTATTCAGCGCGCAAAAAAACGCTTGACTCCCCTTTAGGAGCCAAGCGTTTTCTCTAGTTATACTTGTAATAAACTCAAAAACTTCTTCGTTCGTTGATGTTGTGGATTCGTGAAGATTTCAGCAGGCGCACCACGTTCTACAATGATACCGTCATCAATGAAGATCACTTCATCAGCAACCTCTTTAGCGAATCTCATTTCATGTGTGACCACAGCCATCGTCATGCCTTCATGGGCCAAATCCTTCATGACACGAAGTACTTCTCCAACGAGCTCGGGGTCAAGGGCAGAAGTTGGTTCGTCGAACAACATAACTTTCGGGTCCATCGCAAGTGCTCGGGCAATGGCCACACGCTGTTGCTGACCGCCAGAGAGTTGGAAAGGATACTTCTCTTTATGATCAGCCAGTCCCACTTTATCTAGCAGCGATTCTGCCTTTAGAATGGCTTCTTTGTGTGACAACCTTTTGACTGTAGTAAGTCCTTCCGTCACATTGCCTGTTGCCGTCAGATGCGGGAATAGATTATAACTTTGAAATACCATTCCCGTTAGCTGACGAAATGCACTGATCGACTTTTTAGAAACAGAGGAATTGAAGTCCAATTTTTGACCGTCTATCGAAAGTATTCCGCCGTTCGGTGTTTCAAGTACATTTAAACAACGTAGCAACGTGGACTTACCGGATCCAGATGGTCCAATAATAACGACCACTTTACCCTGTTCTATCTCCAAGTCCACGTTTTTAATAACTTCTAAATCTCCAAATGACTTTTTCAGTCCTTGTATCGAAATCATGATAACCCTCCTGACTTACCGACAACGCGATCCAAACGTTTTTCAATTCTCCCTTGGAATATAGACAGAATGAAACAAATCACCCAGTAGACAAGAGCGGCCATAATATAAACGAATAGGAATTCATAATTCATGGAGGCAATTTCCTGGGCTCTTCTGAATGTCTCGGCTACTAAAATCGTCGCAGCAAGTGAAGTATCTTTTACTAATCCGATAAAAGAGTTAGAAAGTGGTGGAACCGATACACGAGCTGCTTGAGGTAAGACAATCTTACGCAACGCTTGAGAATAATTCATTCCAATTGAATAGGCCGCTTCCCATTGCCCTTTTGGGATAGATAAAATAGCCGCACGAATAATTTCCGATGCATACGCACCGACGTTCAATGAAAATCCTATGACAGCTGATGGGAATGGATCAATTGTGATACCAATCGTCGGCAAACCGTAAAAGATAATGAATAATTGTACAAGCAAAGGTGTTCCACGGATAATCGATACATACACCCGCGCTATTGCTTCTAAGAGTTTGTTAGAAGAGATCCTCGCCAATGCAGTAAAGATGGCGATAATCAGTCCAATACTAAATGCGATGATTGCCAAAGGAATTGTATACTTAATAGCCCCTTCAATCAAAGGCCCGATGGACGTTGATGCGATTTCTTGGAATCTCTGTATCCGTTCGGGACTTAGTGCAATCGTATTAAGATACATCTTCGCCGAACCATTTTTCGGAGATCGTCTTCAATGTACCGTCTTCACGCATCGCATCCAACGCTTTGTTTATTTCTTCTATTAGATCTTCGTTTCCTTGTCTAAATACAAAAGCACTTTCCGATTGATTGTCTTCGGAAATTTCTTCTTCCTCAACAATTTTAATTGGAGCATCCGGTTTTTGTTTTAAATAATCGAGTGCAGATAGTTTATCGTTATATGTGCCGTCCACACGTTTGGAAATTACTAAGTCGACACCTTGATTAAACCCATCGATTTTGATAATTTCTGCGCCATTTGCTTTCGCTAATTGCCCATAGTTACTAGTCAGTGTCTGAGCAGCTTTCTTACCTTCCATACCGTCAAACGCAATATCCTCGTCTGCACGAACAACCAAAACAGAGTTTGAATGTGTATAAGCTTGGGAAAACTCGTACTTTTCCTTGCGCTCTTCATTGATGCCGACTTGGTTGGCAATCATGTCAAATCGCTTAGCGTCTAGGCCTGCGAAAACAGCATCCCATTGTGTTTCAAAAAACTTTACTTCCACGCCTAATCGTTTTGCAATTTCTTGTGTGACTTCTACATCATATCCTGTTAACTTCCCCGATTCATCGTGAAAAGAAAAAGGTGCATAAGTTCCTTCTGTTCCTACATTGAGTACACCGTTTGCGAGAACTTCTTCTAGCAGACCGTCTTGCCCTGCCGGTTTTTCAGCGGAGTCATTGGGCTTACTTTCTTCTTTACCGCCACAGGCAACTAAAACAGCGGCCAATAAAACGAGCATAAATGGTAAAAGTACTTTTTTCATTTATAAAACCCCACTATTCTTATAAGTATTTGTTGTTTAGAATCATAAAAGATTTGATAGACTCTGTCAACATGTAGAGCTTGCAACACTCACTATTACACTATACAGAATTAACTAATAAAACTAAATAGTTTGCCTATAGGATATTGATATAACAATATCGATTGAATACGTTTTGAATCAATAAAGAAAGGGCATACAATCGCTATACTATTAATTAGGGGTTGGATCACATGGATCAAGGATCTGAGAATGCACGAAGGAAATTAAATAAAACATTGAAGCCATCATGGGTGTTTGCCATCGCACTTGGCTCATCAGTCGGTTGGGGAGCATTTATCCTACCAGGAGACTGGATTCGATCTTCAGGGCCACTCGGAGCAATCATCGGTTTGGGAATTGGTGCTCTAGTTATGATGATCATCGCTTCAAGTTATGGTGTAATGATTAAAAAGTTTCCGGTTTCCGGAGGCGGATTTACATATGCTTTTATAGCAGCAGGCAAAGTGTGGGCATTTATCTGTGGCTGGTTCTTGTCACTTGGATATATATCTATCGTCGCCTTGAATGCTTCTGCACTTACTTTATTACTTAAGTTTTTAGCGCCGGGTTTTATGAAACAAGGATTTCTTTATAGCGTTGCGGGATGGGACGTATACATACCTGAAATCATCATTGCCAGTTTGCTCATTCTAGCTTTCGCCTTCATCAACACAACAGGAACAAGTATTTCAGGACAAATTCAATTTTATTTCAGTGTCTTGCTCGTTGCCGGTGTCGTAGTACTCGGTATCTTCACATTCGCTGGGGCCGATCAACCACTTGAGAATTTGCAACCACTGTTTAAAGGTAACCAGTCGATAATTACTTCTATACTTGTAGTATTGGCCATTGCGCCTTGGGCATACGTCGGATTTGATAATGTGCCGCAAGCAGCGGAAGAATTCAATTTCTCACCTCGCAAAGCAACTATGCTAATTATTGCATCTCTGTTCACTTCATTTTTGATTTATGCAATCATGATTGGTTTGACTAGCTGGACATTCCCTGCATCAGCGAATATCGGTAGCGGTGATTTATGGGCAACAGGAGAAGTCGTTCGTTCTGCACTCGGTATTGGAGGATTAGCTGTTATGGCAGTTGCGATTGTCATGGGAATCTTTACAGGTTTGAATGGATTCTTCATGTCATCAAGCCGCCTATTGTTTTCTATGGCGCGTGCACGTGCATTACCTAACTTCTTCCGTGGGATGACTAAAAACCAAACACCGAAATGGGGTATTTGGTTCGTGGCCTTAATCACATTGCCGACTCCATGGTTTGGTCGTCAAGCATTGACATGGATCGTAGATATGTCATCAACAGGTGTATCTGTAGCCTACTTCTTCACTTGTCTTGCGGCGTTTAAAGTGTTGGCGTGGGGCAAAGAAGAAATGGGACGCGAGATCGAACCTTTGAAAAAGTTTTTAGCATTACTAGGTATGGTTGCAAGTGCAGCATTCTTGGCATTGCTACTTGTACCAACTTCACCTGCAGCACTTACAACACCTTCTTACTTACTATTACTCGCTTGGTCAATTGTCGGTGTGATCTTCTATGTGGTCATCCGCAAGCGCTATAACAGTTTGACACAAGAAGAAACCGAGTATTATGTGTTAGGTAAGTCCATCGAGTCTGAAGTAATGGAAGCTGCAACTGTAGAACCCGATACAGACTTGCCTGTTCCAGCACCTACTCGTTCATAGAAGTGTATGTAATAAAACAACCGCTACAAAGTTTTGTCCTGTGGCGGTTGTTTTTGTAAGGGAAGGATTGTTTTGGGCGCTATGCTGCGTTTCATCTACGTAAAAAAGCAGAGACATACTCAGTCTCTGCTTTCATTACGCCTAGTCTTATAAAAGTCCAATCCACTGCCAGTAAGTCGCACTGAGTAACAAGATGAGCAAGTACCCAATGATCGTAAGCGGAACGCCTGTCTTCAGGAAATCCTTTACTGAGAAGGCCCCTGTCCCATATGCCAACATGTTCTGTGGCGCACTGACTGGAAGCAAGAATCCGAAACTGATGACGAACTGTTGAATCAAAACGAATCCGACTTGATTGACATCTAGGGAAATCGTTGTTGCTAATGCAATAAATATCGGGATCAGTGCAGAGGACAAGCTCGTCGCACTGGCAAACCCGAGGTGAATCAAAATATTAAACAGTGACAACAAAGCAATCGTTGCGAGTAATGGCATAGTGTCTAAGCCCATCGCGCCGAACACTTTATCAGACAACCACTGTGCACCAGTTGTATCTAGTAATAGTGTACCCAATGAGATCCCTACTGCGAAAACGACAATCGTTCCCCACGGAATCATTTGCTGAACAGTTTTCCAGTCGAATACACCGATCTTCGGTGTCAGTAATATCGCAATGGCAACAATGGTGACAGTCGTTGTATCAAATGGATGCAATTTTTCTTCTGTAGCCCATAAGAAAAGTAAAGCAACTGCAACGACAATTAAGCGTAGTTCGGAAGCTTTGATTTTGCCCAATTCTTTTAATTGGCCCTCAATCAATTCCTTACCACCTTCTACTACTTGTGTTTCCGGCTTAATAACTAATTTCATGATGAAGAATAAAGCGATCGACATCAGAATAGACCATGGAGCTGCATACAAGAACCAAGAACTCCACGCGACGGATACACCGAACTCTTTCTCAATAAATCCGAGTGCCACCATATTTTGTGCAGCACCGGTTTTAATACCGACGTTCCAGATTGAAACGGATTGAACAGCCGTGATGACGAGCAATGCTCCCAATCGACTGTTTGTTGGCAATCCGAATGCTGCGACCATCCCAAGCAAAATCGGCACGACAGCACCAGCACGTGCCGTTGCACTTGGTACGAAGAACGCCAAGACGATTGATACGACGATGGAACCAAAGATAATAGCACCCGTCTTAACGCCAACTTTCGATAGAATGAAAAGTGCTAATCTTTTATGCAAGTTGGTCGTCTGCATGGCGGTTGCGAGGAACAATGCGGCCGCCACTAATGCAACAGCAGGACTCGAGAATCCGGCCAATGCCATTCTCAAGGCGTTTTTCGTCCCAAGTAGCTCCTCGGGGTTTTCCATATTTGGCGCGAGGCCAAGAAGTACTGCAGCTAAGCCGAGTATCATGGCTGCGCTAACAGGATACGGCACGGCTTCCGTCACCCATAAGATTACTGCGAAGGCTAGGATAGCTAGTGCTCTTTGTCCAACAACAGGTAGATCTGCCGGGTTAGGAAGTAAAACGATGGTTATGAGTGCGGCGAATGCCAAGAGTATCCACAATCCCTTTAGATTACGTTTCTGCTTCTCTGGATGAGGAGCAACTTCTTGTGCAGTTGTCACAAATACTCATTCCTTTCTATATATAGTTACTACTTATTATTACCCTAAATATTTCACCACTAACTGCCTTCGCGAAATATGTTGAAAAAAGGCAATAAAATAACATGTGGTATGGTTCAGAACACAGGTTTTATACACTAAAAAGACTGTTATTAGAAGTGGATCACTTCTCACAACAGCTGAATACTTATAATGCTTTCTATTGCTTTACATTTTCCAGCGTGAAGATAATCGGTCTATCCCTCTATTGACTTATCTTTCCGACGTGATAAAATTCAAAACGTTAACTATCTATATAGATAAAGAGCAATCTATTATATAATGAATCCATATCTTCCATGTTTTATTCGCAACAGCAAATAGACAGAGCGAAGTACTCCTTCGTCCTTTAAGGGGATGAAAGGAGTTTTTCTACATTTACAGGAGGTCATGAGTATGTTTCCAATTAAGGCGATTCATTCGCCAACCTTTAAAGCGTCGGTCATCCTGACTGTGCTAATCGTGGCGATGATCAGTGCTAGCATCATAGTATTTGATTCTGTACCACATGTACCTATTTTATTTGCTATTCTTTTATTATTTGGCTACGGATTATGGAAGAAGATTTCCTACAAAGAGTTGGAACGTGGTTTGGTGGAAGGAGCAAGTTCTGGAATGAGCGCAGTGTTCTTGTTCTTCTTCATCGGAGTTCTCGTGAGTAGCTGGATGATGGGTGGTACGATTCCAACCCTGATCTACGCTGGACTCCAAATCATTACGCCAACGTTTTTCTATGCCATCGTGTTCATCGTCACGGCCATTATCGGCTTATCTGTCGGTAGTTCATTGACAACTGTCGCTACGATCGGTGTAGCATTTATCAGTATGGCACATATTTTAGAGCTTTCTTTGCCTATTGCGGCAGGTGCGATTGTCTCGGGCGCATTTTTTGGAGATAAGATGTCACCGTTGTCTGATACAACCAACTTGGCCTCTTCGATTGTCGGTGTAGACTTATTTGAACATATACGCAATATGGGATGGACAACATTTCCCGCGTTCTTCATCTCACTGATCTTATTTGGTGTGTTATCGCCCAATGTAACATCAAGTGATTTTACGACAATCGAGAAATACAGTGATGCATTAATTGGCACTAACTTAATACATTGGTATACGTTGATCCCTGTAGCCGTGCTGATCATTTTGACATTCGTCAAAGTACCAGCAATTTTGACGCTGGCTGTTAGTGCATTGTCTGCTATTATTGTTGCCTACATCCATACCTTTTATGGAGCATCCGAAGTATTAAGTATTCTATTTAGTGGTTATGAAGGATCTACAGGCGTTGCAGTCGTGGATGAATTATTGTCTCGCAGTGACGGAATGGAAGGCATGATGTTCACGATTTCGCTTGTGTTACTGTCACTTAGTATGGGCGGCATGCTGTTCACATTAGGAATTGTCCAGTGCTTACTTGCGAAAATTGAAAGTGCATTACGTAAAGTGTCGTCCGTTATTTTGACGTCTGCACTTACTGCAATCGGTATCAACGTTTTGATCGGTGAGCAGTATTTATCTATCTTATTAACTGGTCAGGCCTTCCAATCCAGTTACGAGAAGGTCGGATTGGCGAATAAAAACTTGAGCCGTGTAATGGAAGACGCGGGAACGGTCATCAATCCCCTTGTGCCATGGAGCGTGGCAGGGATTTTCATCACGACCGTACTCGATGTACCGACCATTGCGTACTTACCTTTTGCGTTCTTCTGTTTATTGAGTCCCGTATTGACTGTATTATTCGGCTACTTGGGCAAGACACTGACACGTATTTAACAATTACGACATGATAATATCATCTTGTTGTTGATCAAGCTGCCGTATTTCCTCTTCAGAAGCTGCACGCTTTCTTGTTAGTTGGTCCTGTATACGTCGGACATCTTGCAGGACGGCGTGCAGCTTCTTTTTTGCATCCGTAATACGTGTATGAACCATCCAATCAGAGAAGATGTTATCAAAAAACACATCTGTAAATGTAAAGATGTCATTTTGATTCACTTGGAATGAATCGGTCGCCGCATCTTGAACATCCATAAGCTCCGTTTCGTAATGACGCAGTGCACGCTGAGCTTGTTGTACCAGATCATCAGAGCTATTGATTTCAGAGTACTTGAGTGCGGAGACGAATATTCCTCCACCTAAAAAAGTATCCCACATCGATATACCTTCTGCTGAATCTAATTTTTTCATCGCACCATCCAGTGCACGTTTTGCTTTTTCTCCGGCTTCCAGTGCTTCGTCAATTTCACGCACCATCGCGAATACTCGCACCCGACCATCCGCTATTTTCTGTAATGTTTGATTGGCCACTGAATCATTCATACGGATCCACGACTCTTTTTCTCTCAGTAAATCCTCCCAGTCTTCCACAATGTACATGAAGTCAGGATGTTCTAGCTTCTTTCGTAAGTCTTGCTCTTCTTCTGACAAGTCTATGACGTTCTTTTCTGCTTCGTTAAACTTCAATTCTGCTTGAGCAGCTTCTTCAATTTCCTTTTTCATTTTTTCATCCCACGTACCTGTCCATTCACTGATTTTATTGGCAAATGAAAATTTACCCAGCTTCACAACATCTTGTTGCTCTTTTGTCAGTTGGCGGTGAAGTTGATCACGCGTTTTCTTCATAGCAAGTAGTTTTTCACTTGTCTGCTCCAAACGTTTGAGCAGTCGTCTATGATTCATTCTTTTTTCTTGCAAGGTATATTGTCTTTCATGAATATCTTGTCTCATATCCATCACTCCTTTATTGTTATACGGAGATACATTGAATAAGGATTCACAATCTTCACGCATACTCCGTAGAGATTTTCTCATACTAAAGAAAACTCACGAAAAGGCGTGTGCATAATGGATTTCGATTCAATTTGGAAAGCGGTACTCATTATCGTGACGGGAATACTGCTTTTGCATATTTCCGGACGCAAGTCTATATCTCAAATGACGATTGGGCAAACCGTATTGATGATCGCGGTTGGTACATTGCTAATTCAACCTGTAGCAAGCAAAAATTTATGGCAAACTCTTTTGCTTTCATTTATTTTAGTGCTGACACTTTTTTTCTTTGAACTATTGGCATTGAAGTGGAATTCTTTCGAAGGGCTTTTACGAGGAAGATCAAAAGTCGTGATCGAAAATGGGATTCTTAAAGTATCTACGATGAAAAAACTCCGTTTAACTGTGGATGAATTAGAAATGCATTTACGGCAAAATAGCATCGAAAGAATTGACGATGTAAAATGGGCGACTATAGAAATGAGTGGACAGCTCGGCTATGTTTTAGTCGACCGCAAGCAATACGCAACGAAAGAAGACATTGCAAGACTTCAGCTGACGTTAGAAGAAATGAGTAGCCAACTGAATCTCGATCATCCCATTACCAAAGAGACTAAGCCGATCATTGAGAGTTCCACTCTATTTACAGAAATAGAACACCCCACTTCCGTGCCGAAATCCCTTGAATAAAAGTTTAACGAGCGAGTTAACGGGGGAAGTTACTTATAACAACTCCAAAACCGAGAGGAAGAAAAGCATATGATTAGAGTAATTAAAAAGTTAGTAAAATGGGGAATGGTGTTATATCCTGTAGTAAAAACAGTGATGAATGAAAAGAAAAAGAAAGAGGCTTATTCAGGCGCTAAAGGGCGTAGATAAAGCACAAACTTACCAGACGGGAGATCTAGATCTTCCATCTGGTTTTATTATTATAATAAAAAAGTTAAATTTATTTATAAAAAAAGGTTTATTTTCTCCCATAAAAGAGTATACTAAGGTAAGAGGATTTTTTTCTGACCACTTTTTTCCTCACTATTGTTTGAACCCCAAACAAAAAGCTCCTGGTACACTAGATTACCTACGGAGGAGAATTTAACACATGCATTGGTACAACAAATTAAAAGAGTATTTTCCGATTGAAGAGATGAAGTCACAGGAACATATGGAGACATTACTGAATGACAAGAGCAATGTCTACTATAAAGAGGAAGGTCCGAAGCACGTATTAATGTACGTTGAGACGGAAGACTTCGTTTTCGTTGACTATCTTTTCGTATCTTCAGCCGCACGTGGTGAAGGGTTAGGAAAAAAACTATTGGATTCGTTGAAAACCAAGAACAAACCTATTTTACTGGAAGTTGAACCAGTAGACGAATCAGAACCAGATACTGAGAAACGACTGAAGTTCTATGCACGTGAAGACTTCACGCACGCACGGAATATTGGTTATAACCGTCGTTCATTGGCAACTGGTGAACAAACAATCCTCGAAATTCTATACTGGGCACCCCCGCAGTCTTCAAAAGCGGATGAAAAAGAAGTATTCAGCGCGATGAAAACAACCTACGAAGAAATTCACACCTACAAAGACCAAGATTTCTATGGAGATTCATACGATGCGACTGATAAGGTTCTTCAATATCAAGCAAAACCAAAAAAGAATATTTTAGAAGCTTTCGAATCAATAAGCGTATGACGAGAAGCCGGTCTTTCATAGACCGGCTTTTTTGTGTTCTTCTACATAACTCTACTCAGTTGACTCTTCGCTTCGTAAATCATCTAACAGTTGATTGAATCAACAGTCGCTTTACCGTAAACTGAAATAGAAGAGAAAGGTGTGAATCCATGCTACGAATAGGCGCTGTTATTTTACAGGAACGAAAGCGACTTAAGATTACTCAAGATACACTAGCTGCTCACTGTCTGGTATCGAAAGCCTCCGTTTCTAAATGGGAAAAGGGATTGAGCTATCCGGATATTACATTGCTACCTCAAATTGCTTCTTATTTTGAACTTACGGTTGATGAATTACTTGGCTATGAACGGCAACTTTCTAAAGAAGCCATTCAAACTCACTATTACGAATTCGCTGCCCGCTTTGGTAAAGAACCGTTTTCGCATGTCTATACGGAAGTAGAATCACAAGTCAAAATCTACTATCACGATCCTGCATTCCTGCTGCAAATGAGTATTTTATTGCTCAACCATCATATGCTGAGCGAAGATAGTCATTCTGTGTTGCAAAAAACTGATTGCTGGCTGGAACGGATTGGTCAACTGAGTGAAGATGTCTGGGTATTGCGACAAGCAAATTCTTTGCGTGCAACTGTCGCATTGATGCAGGCGCGTCCTGAAACGACATTGGAATTATTGGACGGCGTCATCAAGCCGAGTATTGGTGATGAAATTCTGCTAGCTACCGCCCATGAACAACTGGGCGACCAAGAGGAAGCGATGCGTGTCATTCAAGTCATGATGTATCAAAACGTAATTCAACTTGTTGGCAGCAGTCCTCTCTATTTACGACTTTCCGCTTCAAATGAACAACTATTTAATGAAACCATCCACCGAATAGAAGGATTAATTGAGCTATATTCGATGCGGACACTCCATCCAAATGTGTGCTTGCAATTTTATTTTAGCGTAGCACAATGTGCAGCCCTTTCATCCAACCGAACGTTACTCTATCTATACTTAAAGAAGTATGTAGATGTATGTGTTCATGATCTATTTCCTTTTTCATTACGCGGTGATGAATACTTCGACTTGCTGGAAAGTTGGTTAAAACAATTGGATTTAGGCACAAACGCACCACGCAATACCGAAATTATCAAGCAATCCATACTAGAGTCGATGGATGCGCCATTCTTTGAGTCATTTAAACAAGACGATGAAATGCAGGAGTTACAACAAAGACTACGCTTTGGATTGGAGGGGTGTTCATGAATACAGATATGGCTTTACTAATAGAATACTTGCCATTTTTAATTCCACTCATTATTTTACAACTAGGTCTAGCTATCTTTTCAGCGATCCACGTCGTTCGTCATCCGCATTACCGCTTCGGAAATCTAGTAATGTGGTTGTTGATCGTTCTATTAGTGCAATTTATCGGACCGTTGATATATTTCGTTTTCGGAAGAGGTGATCACGATGGTCGTACAAATTAATGGAGTAACGAAGAGATTTGGGAACCATGAAGTGTTACGAGATATCCATCTCAATATCCCCGAACATACTATTTTTGGATTTGTCGGTGCCAATGGCTCGGGCAAGACGACACTGATGAAATGTATGCTCGGTTTGTTACCGCTCAATGCTGGGTCTATCACGATTGCAGGTGAACCCGTGACGTTCGGGGAAACCAAGTCCAATCAATATGTTGGCTACTTGCCGGACGTTCCTGAATTTTATCCATTCTATACCGCAACGCAGTATTTAGAGTTATGTGCAGTCATTACAAATATAGCTGAAATAGAACGCCAAGAAAGAATTGCTGAATTACTTGAATTGGTAGGGTTAGCAGGAACTCATTCTTTAATTAGCACGTATTCAAGAGGAATGAAACAACGACTGGGAATCGCACAAGCATTACTAAACAAACCGAAACTTCTTATTTGCGATGAACCGACTTCCGCCCTGGACCCAGCTGGTCGTGCGCAAATTCTTTCTATTCTACAAAAGGCGAAAGCGGAAACAACGGTTTTCTTCTCCACGCATATCGTTTCTGACGCAGAACAAATCTGTGATCACGTCGCCATGTTACATGAAGGTACTATTATATTCCAAGATGAGTTGGCTCATCTGAAACAACAATCCACAGGACAATTCGTCTTTACTTTTTCCATATGTGCAGACGAAGTGATGGAACGCTTGCAACACACTGCCTTTGACATGAAGGTAGAGAACAACCAATTAATTGTAAGTTTACATGACGATAGTTCACAGATGGCTTTCATGCAAGCACTCATCAACCAAAATATCCTCATCCAATCGATGCATCCTCGAACACGTTTACTTGAGCAACTAGTATTGGAGGTGCTGGAATGAACCAGTGGCTCGGCTTTTTAAAGAAAGAATGGTTCGAAAGTGTAAAGTCGTATAAGCTATTGCTGATTATAGTCATTTTCTCGATTCTTGGTATATTGAACCCTTTCACGGCAAAAATCACTCCCCTTCTGTTTGAACAATTCATGCCTGAAGGTGCATTCGTCAATCTGCCTGAACCTAGCGCACTTGACTCTTGGATGCAATTCTATAAAAACGTTCCACAAATGGGATTGATCGTGTTTATTCTATTATTCAGTACGATGATGTCGAAGGAGCTGGAGAAAGGTACGCTAGTGATTTTGCTGACGAAAGGATTACGCCGCAGCACCGTCATTACGACAAAGTTCTTTATGGCACTTTGTTATTGGACGCTAGCTATCGCGCTGGCATTCACTATCACATACGCTTATACCGCTTATTACTGGGATCAAAGTCAACTGCACCATCTACTATTTGCAGCTAGTTGTCTTTATGTATTCGGCATACTTTTACTAGCGGTTACATTATGGGGCAACACTTTATTCGCGACGCCTTATGGCGGAACACTCGTCACATTACTTGTCGTGATTTTCTTATTTATTGTAGCTATATTTCCGAATTCAGCTAAATGGAATCCCCTTGAACTACTGACGGCTTCGCACAAACTATTAACTGGTGAACTGACACCATTAGACTTATGGATTCCTTACGCTATTACTTTGTTTATCGCAACCCTAGTCGTCTTACTGACTGTGTCACATTTCAAGAGGAAATTGCTATGAGAGCGTTGACATCGAATTGAAAATCATGTAAATTACAAAAGGACGAACAATCCAACATGATTTTATAAAAACATTCGTTTATAGAGGTGATTGTAATGGAAACCGTATTTGACTATGAAGATATACAGCTAGTTCCAGCAAAATGTGTGGTAGAAAGCCGCTCAGAATGTGATACATCCGTTATGTTAGGTGGTCACACGTTTCGTTTACCGGTCGTTCCCGCTAACATGCAAACGATTATTGACGAAAAAATTGCGATTCAATTAGCAGAGGAAGGCTATTTCTATATAATGCATCGTTTCAATCCTGAAACACGAGTAGATTTCATCAAAGATATGCACGCTCGCGGTTTAATTGCGTCGATCAGTGTCGGTGTTAAAGAAGAAGAGTACGGATTCGTTGAGCAATTGGCGATTGATGCACAAGTTCCTGAATTCATCACCATCGATATCGCACACGGTCATTCCAATCAAGTCATCCGCATGATCCAGCATATCAAAAAGCATTTGCCGATGAGCTTTGTCATTGCAGGTAACGTTGGCACACCTGAAGCTGTACGTGAATTGGAGAATGCAGGTGCTGACGCAACGAAAGTCGGTATCGGGCCAGGGAAAGTATGCATTACGAAAATCAAGACAGGATTTGGCACAGGCGGTTGGCAACTAGCGGCTGTTCGCTTATGTGCAAAAGCTGCATCTAAACCAATTATCGCAGACGGCGGAATTCGCACACATGGCGACATCGCTAAATCTGTACGTTTTGGCGCAAGCATGGTCATGGTTGGCTCATTATTCGCAGGTCACGAGGAATCTCCCGGACAGACTGTGGAGCAAGATGGTCAATTATATAAGGAATATTTTGGTTCGGCTTCTGAATTCCAAAAAGGCGAAAAGAAGAATGTTGAGGGCAAAAAAATGTTCGTGGAATATAAGGGACCATTGAAAGACACATTGATTGAAATGGAGCAAGATCTTCAGTCTGCTATTTCCTATTCAGGCGGCAAGACATTAAGCTCGATCCGCACTGTTGACTATGTGATTGTAAAGAATTCTATTTTCAATGGCGATAAAGTATTTTAATTTATTTCAACCGATTGGATATTTTACTCCAATCGGTTTTTTCGTCTGTAGTCTAGTAAGTTGAGTTTACTCTCCCCTATTCGTAAGATAGAAGAATATGTATTTACTGAGGGCGTGATTTAATTGAGAACACAGACTGAACAGATCAAGAAACAAGTACTCGATGCATTTCAATTTCGTCATGCGACAAAGTTATATGATGAAACAAAAGTAATTTCGGATGAAGACTTCGCTTATATTCTCGAAGCAGGCAGACTATCACCCAGTTCATTAGGTTCAGAGCCTTGGAAGTTTCTAGTCGTACAGAGTCCTGAAATGCGTGATAAGTTAATGCCTGTCTGCCCTGGCGCAGTTGAAAAGTTAAGAACTGCGAGCCATTTCATCATTTTGCTTGCTCGTAAAGGTGTGCGCTATGACTCTGAGTACTTAATCAGCCAAATGAAAGACATTCAGCAGATGCCGGCTGGAATGATTGAAACGGTGTCTGGCCACTATAAGAATTTCCAAGAGCTTAATAATATTTTAGATACTGAACGTTCATTGTTGGATTGGTCATCTAAGCAGACGTATATTGCGCTTGGTAATATGTTGACAGCAGCTGCAATGATCGGTATAGATTCCACGCCAATGGAAGGATTTAGTCCTGTTGGGCTTGAGAAGGTGCTGGCAGATGAAGGGTTGCTTGGAGATGGAGAGTTTACGCCGTCTGTATTGGCAGCGTTTGGTTATCGTCAAGCGGATCCTGCGCGTCCGAAAACACGACATTCGTTGGAGGATGTAGTGGAGTGGGTGTAAATTCTTTATACCATGTAAAAATGCTATCTTTCGTAATGAAAGATAGCATTTTTACTTGGAGTCGGTTAATTAGCTTTTGAGAACGTTGATCTGCGCTCCAGCCGGACGCGTGTCCTATGGGTGGGCGGTGAACCACACCTCTTCGCTATGCTTCGATGAGTGTTTCACCTGTCCCACTGATCCTCCCGGAGCCGGCTTCCGCTCCGATCAACTAAGCGACTACTAATAAGCTTCTTCCACAATCGCGCCCGTTAACGGAATAACCACTTAATTTTTCGGGAGAATACCATTCGTTATCTTATTCACCACTTTGTCTGATAATTTTCCAATAAGAATAAGTACAAGGAAAACAATAACAAGAAAGCTAAGAGCTTGTAAAAAGATATTTGTAAACTGTTCCATAATCCAATTTCGACCGTAATAAATGAGAGTGGTGACAACGATAATATCAAAAATAAGAGTTAAAAAAACGCCTAGAAGTTGGCTTTTATTCAGCTTTTTAAACTCTCTTAATGTTTCTTTGTTTTTTATAAAAATACGTGTAACTAGTAATATAAGTAAAAAAATCAAGATAAAATCGGTCAAGTTTTCCCTCCTAACCTAAAGAATAACTCTAACGTGATCTGGCCCGATTGTTTTATATGGTTGCCTTTAAGGCAGCCCCATCGCCTGAAGATGATCTATTCAACAACTGCGCCCGATTGATGAACAAAATACTACCATTAATATTCAATAATATTTAACCATTGACCATCGGGACCGATAGTTACATGAGGAATCTTATTCGATTCAAATATCTTAAAAAGATTATTGCTCTTCTTGTTTTCCTTAAATAAATTATCAGATATATCGATATTTGAAAAAACTATATCGATCACGGCTGACCTTAAATAAAATTCATAAATAAAATGTTTTTCTCTGTCTTTTACAAAACCAATATAACCTGTAGTTTTTGGGAATACGTGCGGCAATTTAACTTCTCTAACTTTGATAAAATGGTTTGAAAGCTCATTAATTAACTCTTTTTCCCAGTCAGGGATAATGGCATATATAAAACATTCTTGAGTATAAAAAGAAGAAATTATTCCAATAAAATCTGCTTTAGATATATTTTCATCAAGCACTATCTCCTTTGCTATTGAAGAACCACTCATCAACATCACACCTCTTTTCCAAAATCACACATTTATTTAACTTGTTATTTGTACAACAATCTGGCCCAGATTGTTGAATAGCCTACTTCACTTATCTATACGTCCTACCCCACGACAAGTTACATAAAATTAACCATTCTACTTACCAATGACTCTATTCTAATTATTAATGTTTGTACAGTAAGTATATTATTTCCATATATGAAAACACAAATTTGTCATTAATTTTCCAAGTTATAAAACTTGATAAAGGGTGCTAGCATTCATTACTCAGTATTAAGTGGGAATTTGTTGTGTTTTGAGTATATTGACCATTAACTCACCTATGGTCAGATGAAGAGTTACTTGGAGACAAGGGGTTAAAGCGACTTTTTGATTACCGTCAAAAGAATCGCATGCTCAAATACATATTAGTATACCTATGTTTTCATATAAGGCAGGCGATATTGTTAGTCGAATTATATTTCAATACTCACAATATCACAGCAGAAGTGTAAAAACATTATAGTTTATAACATAAATATTAGGGTAAATGAGACTAATAGACTGAATACTTTGCATATAGCATTTTTCGAAGGAGGAGATACAGTGTCTGATGAGAAACGCAATAGCACAGAGTCACCTGAAAATGTAAGCGCTGCAAAAGATCCTAGTAGACGCCGGTTTATGAAAAATACTGGCATGGTCGTGGGTGGTGTTGCAGGTGGGTCAATTCTTGGCGGTTTATTTACAAGAGAATTTGGATCTAATCAATCTAATAACTCAAATGCGCCTTCGAGTGAAGCGAAAAGCCCCTCCCCCGCAAGAGCAAGATTGTACTTTACTAGGTTTTCGGATTTCGTAGTTTTAGAACAAGCAACGGAACGTATTTATCCAGAGAATGATAACGGACCGGGTGCCATTGGACTAGATGTGCCTTACTTTATCGATAAACAACTCGCTGGGGACTACGGCTCGAATAGAAAAGATTATATGGACGGTCCCCTGCGACCAGTATCGAATGTCGATACGTATCAAACACTCATGAATCGAGGCGAAGTATTTATTGAAGGTCTTCGAAAAATAAATTCTGAGAGTGAAGATCGTCATGGCGAGAGATTCGAGAATATTGACGGAGAACAGCAAGATGCCATTTTACAAGACTTCGAAGACGATAAAATAGAAATGGAAGGGGTCCGCTCGCGGATATTCTTTAATCTATTACTTCAAATGACAATAGAAGGTGCTTATTCCGATCCTGTGTACGGAGGCAATAAAGATATGCAGGGGTGGAAAATGAAGGAACATCCAGGCATTCGCGCGAGCTATGTAGATTTAATTGATTCTGAAGAATTCCAAAAACTTGACCCAGTGAGTTTAACAGACTATCAACCATCATCAAAACAAGGAAAGTCATAACTGTTTAAAGGGGGAGATCTAGTGGCTGAAAAAATGAAGAAAGTAGATGTCGTAGTCGTAGGCGCTGGTTGGGCTGGCGGAATAGTCGCTGCCGAACTAACTAAAAAAGGATACAATGTAGTGGGTCTAGAACGTGGTAAAGAACAGTCTATTAGCGACTTCGTTGGTTCAAAGGATGCATTACGCTATGATGCTAGATACGACATGATGGAAGACCATACTATACAGACTATCACCGGCCGTAGAAATGAAAATGAGGAAGCCTCTCCTCTACGAACTCAAAAAGAAAACTACGAAGGTACCAATGTCGGCGGCAGTGGTTCTCATTGGTCAGGTGTGACACATCGTGCTACTCAGTTTGATTTTGAAGCACGGACTAAAACGATAGAAAAATATGGAGAAGATAAAATTCCAGCAGAGATGTTCTTGCAAGATTGGGGAATTACTTACGACGAGATGGAAAAATATTATGATCAATTTGAAAAGATGGCAGGAACATCTGGTGAAAAAGATCCGATTGGCGCCCCGCGGAGCTCAGATTATCCTACACCGCCTACAAAAGAAGTACCCGCAATCAAACTATTTAAAGAAGCAGCAAGAAATCTAGGGTACCATCCTTTTCAGATCCCGTCTGGTAACGTTACGGAACGATACGAAAATCCAGATGGACAAACAATCAATGCTTGTCAATACTGTTCATATTGCATGAGGTATGGATGTGATTTTGGTGCAAAATCCGATCCATTAGTCACTGTAATACCTACAGCAAGAGAAACTGGAAACTACGATCTCAGACCGAATGCGTATGTTCGCCGAGTACTTCATGAGAACGGGAAAGCTACAGGCGTTGTTTATGTAAATATGAAAACACGAAAAGAGTATGAACAACCTGCTGACGTTGTAGTGCTTGCAGGGTACACACTTTCCAACAATAAATTAATGCTTCTATCGGAAATCGGAACTCCGTACGATCCTAAAACTAAAACAGGGGTCATCGGTAAAAATGCTGGTGGATTTACTGGTTCAAGTAGCGGTGTAGCCACAGGTTTCTTTGAAAACAAAAAATTTAACTTGGCGATGGGTGCAGGTGCACTTGGAGGTACTTTCAGTGATTTTGACAGTGATAATCTAGATACGACTGATCTAAACTTCATTGGTGGAGGAATCGTTGAATTTAGGTTACATGGTGAAGATGCGATTGGCTATAATGCAGTCCCTAAAGGTACACCTAGATGGGGTAAAGAATTCAAGGAGAAGTCGTTGCATTATACAAATAGAAATCTTTCTCTTCACTTTAAGCCACCTAATTACGGTTGGTCATTTAACTATATGGATCTCGATCCTACTTACAAAGATAGTTTTGGGGACCCTCTTTTACGTGTAACGATGACTCTTACGGACCATGAAAAGGAATTGAGAAAGTTCGGAAGAGAAAAGTTAGCGGAAGTTATGGAAGAAATGGGTGCCGATATAGTCGAGGTGGATGATATACCGGAAGATTGGAATTATACACAAGGCGGTGGTGAAGCAGGTGGTGGTGTCTTGATGGGGGATGACCCATCCATATCAGCTGTCAATAACTATTTCCAGTCGTGGGACATGGAAAACTTGTTCGTTGTCGGTGCCTCCGCCCTTCCACAAAAAATTCCTCAGCAAACAGCAACTGTAGGTGCTTTTTCGTACCGCGCCTCAGAAGGAATCGATAAATACATGACCGGTGACGGTGGATTATTGGTAGAACCCAAAACGAATAACGTCAACGTATAAACTTACAGTGATTATTTATAATAAAGACCATACTAAAACTAGAGATGACTACCGTGTATTACGGAATTCATCTCTAGTTTTTTAGACTGTTTACATTGAACTGATGTTGACAAACGACACTTTACCCCTCACTTACCATCTGTACTTCCTCGTTATCTAACCTAAATTTATTTTCAAATAGACTTGCCATCAACGCGCCAATAGTCAAATTCATCACCATATTAGCAACTGCAGGTACTGCGGCGAGTGATCCGAAGTGTTCCATTGCAAGTGTTGCAGCGAGTGCAGTATTGCAAATGCCTGTATGGAATAAAATTGCACGAGCATTGCGTTCTGGTACGCCTAGCCATCTCGAGATAAAGTAGCCGGCGCCCATTGGTATACTGACTTGTAGTGTAACCGCCACGAATACAAGCGGTAGAACGGATAAGTTCTCAGATAGTGCTTGTTGAGCATTCGAGATAACCGATAAGATGACTAGAAATAACGCAAGTTGAGACAAGACACTCGTATATGGTTTGACCTTCTCAACTTGGCGCTGAAATTTCCACTGGATCAATAAACCCGCAACTAATGGGAAGAAGACGATGTAAATAATATTTAGAAATAAAGGCCAGAATTCAATCGGTATAAAGCGTCCCGCGAATGTCTGCAGTAGAACTGGCGTCAGTACAGGTGAAATGAATGTATCCAATGTCGCCATTGTAATACTGAGCGCGACTTCTCCACCGGCTATGAATGTGTAAATATTTGCAGACGTTCCGCTTGGTACTGTCCCCGCTAAAATAATCCCGGTTGCAATCTCTGCTTGGTTGCTGAAGAATAGATAAGCAACTCCTATGGATACACCCACCATGATTGTCCATTTCAAAAAAACGCCGAGTAAAGCGTGTTTTGGATTTTTAATCACTTCAAGCAATTTTTCCGATGAAAGTGATAGCCCCATCAGAAAGAAGATCGTGCCTAATCCGAAGCCTGTTAATTGGCGGATCGAAATAAACGTATCCGGAATGACATAGGCAATGATAGATAAGAGAACGATCCAAAGCGGTAAATACTTTGAAATAATTTTAGATATAGTTTGTATAGCTTTCACGTGTTTCTCCTCCTTACGAGGAAGTCCGTATGTATTTTCTATGAGCGGTTTCATTATTGCTAAGAGCGATTATCGAATGCCTATGAGCGGATAGAAGCCGAGTATGATCGCTTGGGGTATGCAATAGAGCGGTTAAGTTGTAACTATGAGCACTTAACGCGAATCAATGAGCATTCCCATGACTACCGCATACACCTACACTTGCTACTCAGCACTTACGGTAAATATACGCTCCATCCTCTATATGATGAAGTTCCGCAGCATCCCCGATCTCAACAACTGCATCCATTCTAACAGTGACCTTGGCTTTAGACTCATTTAACTGTATGAGCGCCACGGTATAAGGTGCAAGATGCGCAAATTCAGCGGGCGCGATATGAATGTCGGTATAACTGTAGACTGTTCCCTTCGTGGAAACATCTTGCTCCTGTAATTTCCCAGTTCCACAGTTAGGGCAGCGATATTTATTGGAAACACTGGCATATTCACATTGATCGCATTGATAGACTTTCATCTCTTCACAACCTTTCCAGAATATGAACAGTAGAGTATGAACCTGTTCCACCTAAGTTTTGTGCCAAAGCAAGACGAGCATTTTCTATTTGGTTCGGTGCTGTGCCGCGCAGTTGCCGTACAAGCTGATAAATTTGCGCAACGCCTGTTGCACCAATTGGATGTCCTCGCGACAGTAATCCGCCACTTGTGTTTACTGGTTTATCACCCGTCACTTTCGTTCTCCCTTGTTCCACAGCTAACCAGCCTTCTCGTTTGTTGAAAAATCCAAGCTCCTCGATTGCAAGCATTTCTGTCATCGAGAAACAGTCATGGATTTCCACGACATCGATATCTTCAGGACCGACGCCCGCTTTTTCATAGGCCAAGCGACCTGACTCCCGCACTGCGGGTAATGAAAGTAAATCGTCCGCGTCTTGCATTTGCGTAGGGCCTGAACTTTGTGCAGAGGAGCGGATATGAATAGCTCCCTTTTTTCGTGTGATGACCAGTGCTGCTGCCCCGTCTGTCGTCGGGGAACAATCAAATAAGCCGAGTGGAGAAGTAATGATTCGTGCGTCCATGATTTCTTCCATCGTTGTCGGCTTCTGGAATTGGGCGAGTGGATTATGCAATGCATGCTCACGGTTCTTCAATGCAATCATGGCTAAATGTTCTTTCGTAGCATCTGTTTCATGAAAATAGCGATTTGCCAATACACCAAAGAATCCTGGAAATGTCAAACCTGCCTGCTTTTCATTGGAATCGTTGTCCATGGCAGCATTAATGGCTTGCGTTATATCCGCGGTCGAAGCATGTTTCATCTTTTCCACACCTGCTATTAGCACCGTATCGTATTCTCCACTTACAATCCCCATAATACCTTGTCGAAGTGCTATGCCACCTGACGCACAAGCACCTTCGACTTTCGCAGTAGGGATATAGCCTAGACCCAGTTCATTCGCTACTAGCGCACCGAGAATTTCTTGATTTCCAATGGATCCACCCATGAAATTTCCGACAAAGACTGCATCGACCTTCGGATTCCCTGCGTCTTCAAGCGCTTCTATAGATGCTTCAACCAACAGTTGCTTCATTGATTTATTTATGAATTTCCCGAACTTCGTCATGCCGACTCCTTCTATATAGACGTTTGTCATGAATGCACCTCCCCGTGCTGATTACGTAGTTCACGTTTTAATATTTTACCGTACGAACTTTTCGGCAATTCGTCGACAATATGAATCTCCTTCGGTTTTTTGAAGCTCGCCATATGATCGAGGCATAATTGCAATAGTTCTTCATTTGTTATAGGCACAACACCATTTGGTACGACATACGCAATGACGTTCTCGCCCCACTTATCATCGGGAACGCCTATTACACAAGTTTCTTTAACTCCCTCATGCTTATTGAGGACTTCCTCGACTTCTCTCGGATAAATATTAACCCCTCCCGAGATGATGACGTCTTTTTTACGATCTACGATATGCACATATCCAGTTTCACTCTTCCAACCGAGATCGCCCGTTTGCAGCCAACCGTCTTGTAATGTTTCATTCGTTGCTTGCTCATTATTCCAATAGCCTTGCATGACAAGTGAACCTTTACAGACAATTTCCCCCACTTCTCCAGCAGTTAATTCTACACCTCGTTCATTCACGATTTTCACGTCAACGAAAGGTCCGACACGTCCGCATGATTCGAGATGATCACCGAGCTCCCGCTTGGGCATCATCGTAATACACATTGGTGCTTCAACTTGACCGAATGTCTGCGCATAAATGGGTCCTGTCAGTGCGAGTGCTTGCTCAAGTTTGCTCGCGGCAATCGGTGAACCAGCCATATTAATACTCTTAATCGTAGATAGATTCTTCGGATCAAACTTCGGATGCTGGATCATTAAGTTAACCATCGTCGGCACTAGGAAGATCACTGTGACCTTTTCTCGTGTGAGATCATGAACGAATTCTTCTGGTTCAAATGTATTGAACACGACTTGTGTTAAACCATATAACCATGCTACGTGTGAGAGGAAATTACTGCCGTGCGTCAACGGTGCCACATGCCCAATGATGTCGTCATAATCCGTTTCACAAGCAAGCGCAAGAGATAATGCGCCTGAGATGATATTGCGATGGCTGAGCATGACGCCTTTCGGATTACCCGTCGTACCGGATGTATACATAATCGCGAATAAATCATCCTCATTCACTTCTGTTGTACATGTAGCGCCAATTTCTTGTTCAATGGCTCGCTCATAGTTTTCACCGATCATCAAAGCTTGAATCGTTGTATCAATTGGGTCAATCAATTCCGATTCGCCAATGATCAACTGAACGCTTGCATCTTCTAGCATATATTCATGCTCTTTCGGATGAAGTCGATAATTCAATGGCACTTTGATGACTCCTGAAATTGCTGCCGCCACGTCCATTTCAATATGCTCCAGACGATTGGATAGTAAAATAGCAAAACGGTCCCCTTTTCGAAGACCGGCTTTTTCAAAGTATGCAGTTAACGCGAGTGCCCGTTCCATCACTTCTTTAAATGTAAAAGAGCGTCGATCATCTTTCACAGCAATCTTATTTGGATAGGCCGCCGCTGATTTCATTGCCAGTTTTCCAATTGTCTCCAAAGTCCATCACTCCTTATTTGTAAAGTGGAATAGTGGAATGCCCGAAAAATTATCCGGCTTCCGTTGAACATCTGTATCTGCCACTGGGAATATAATAAATTCCACTGTAATCGCTACAGGGTTTTCACCTCTGAGAAAATGACCACCATTTAGTTGTTTATCACAATCTACATATAGTCCGTGAAAGTGGATATCCAGCTTCCCCTCTTCGTCGAAGCCAATAAAGCCTGTACCTGAAAGCAGTTCGACAGGCGTGTTGGTTACGATGCGTTCAGAATACTGTAAGCTTTTATCGGGATTTTGCTGTGGTTGCACAATCGTTGCGTACGCGAGCGAGCCGATACACTGAAATTGAGCCGCCTCCACGCCATATTGCGCACATACCGCAAGAATTCCTTCAAACAAATCGATGTCCTTCTTCAAACGACCGATGATTCGATTCGATTTCTCGTCATACACCGCTTGAATTTGGTGGTTCAATACAATACCCTCCATCCACTTTTAAGATTTGTCCTGTCGTATAACTGGATTCCGATGAGGCGAAGTACAGAACGGCTTGCGCGATGCTAATCGCTGTGCCCGTTTGATTGATTGTCGCTTCATCTAAATTTGCCGTGCATACAGGTGCAACTGAATTACATGTAATTCTGGACTCACTCAGTTCTTTAGCTACTTGCTTCGTCAGTGTACGAATTGAGTTTTTAGAAGCCTTAAACGTTTGTTCATTAGTACAACTTGAAACAGAACTAATATTGATAATGCGTCCATACTGCTGTTCAATCATGTACTGTGACACAGCGTGAATAAATAACGCAGTAGCTTGTGCATTGCTGTCTGCCTCAAGCTCCCATTGATCAAGGCTAGGCTTGTTTTCATTACGAGTACTGCATATGCACACATTATTCACTAATACATGCAATTCCCCAAATACATCTGACGCTTTCGCGACTACTGCATTCACAAACTCTACGTCATGCACTTCTCCTAAACATTCCAAATACACCGCTTTGCCTCTGTTCGTTTGAATTGCTTGCAACGTCTGTGCGCAGCTCGTCGAATCTACCAAAACGACATTGGCACCTTCCTGTGAAAGTAGGAGAGCCGTTTGGGCGCCAATGCCACTAGCAGCCCCTGTGACGATTGCCGTCTGCCCTTTCAGTTTCACAAGCACCCCTCCCAACCTACTTGATGTTTAATAAGTCCGGCAAAAATGTGGAAATCTGCGGTATATACGTAATGAGTAATAGGATAATAACCGACGAGACAACGAAAGGAAAGACCCCTCTTGATATTTGTCCTATGGAAGTATTTGATATACCGGCGGCTACAAATAAATTGAGACCGACTGGTGGTGTGAAAAGCCCAATCGCCAAGTTGACTGTCATGAAGACACCGAACACTGTCGGATCCACATCGAACAACAGTACAATTGGTAACAAGATCGGAATGAAAATATAGTATGCAGATATGGCATCAATGAACATGCCCGCAATTAATAAAATGATATTGATCAATAATAAGATAATTATTTTATTGCTTGAAATATTTAGCATCACATCGGAAATCTGTGTGGCAATTTGCTCCGTTGTGATGATATATGCATACACACTCGCTGCACTGACGATGAACATCACGACTGCCGTCTGAATACCCGCAGCTACTAAAATGTCATACAGCTTTTTCAATGTTAGTTCACGATGAATGAAGAATCCGATGAACAAACTATAAAATACGGCTACTACCGCTGCTTCTGTCGGCGTAAAGAACCCACCGTAAATACCACCTAAAATAATAACGGGAATTAATAAGCCCCAGATCGCTTTACCGAAGGCTTTAAAACGTTCAGCACTTGTTGCTGGTTGCATTATGTACTGTTCCGATATTGGACCTTCACGCTTTTCCTGTCGATGTCTAACGAACATAGCCGCGACAATAAATCCAACACCGAGTAGTAAACCGGGAATCACTCCTGCCATAAACATACGTCCAATTGATACCGGAATCTGATCGCCCGCCACTACGGCAAAGACAATAAAAGCAATACTTGGCGGAATGATAATACCAATCGCACCTGAACTCGCAACAAGTCCAGCCGCTGTTTCTGTTTTATAACCGTTCTTAACCATCCCTGGAATCAAAATACCCCCGATAGCTGCAACGGTAGCAGGGCCTGATCCCGATATTGCTGCAAAAAATATAGCTGTCATAACCGTTACAAAGATAATTCCACCTTTGCGATGACCTACTAATGCTTGCGCAAAATCAATCAGTCGCTTCGAAATGCCCGCATGCTCCATAATGACACCTGCCAAGATGAAAAACGGAATGGCGAGCAATGTGAACTTTGCTACACTCGTATACATAATGTCCGCAACCAATTCCAAACCGAACAATCCACTGCCCGTAAATAGCACCACGATGGAGGAGATTGCCAAGGCTACAGCAATTGGCATACGAAGCATAACTAGAAGGAAAAATACGCCGAATAATATAATCGCTGTCATACTGGCTGCTCTCCCTTCCCATTTTGCTGACGGAATTCAGTAATAGTTACTTGAATGGAACGGATCAAACAAAACAGCGCACCAATTGGCATCGACATGGAGAACCACCATTGCGGCCAACCAAGTGAAGGCGTCTTCTGTCCCATTTCCATCTGATATTGCACCATCTTCACACCGTAATATAAAAGAATAAAAAATAATAGCACCATCATCAATCCAACCAAAATCGTAATAATATTCTTTAACAGCAAATTACCTTTGTCATAAATCAAAGTAAAGCCAAGGTGTGCATACTTGCGCACACCAATGGCTGTTCCGACAAATGTTAACATAACGAACAAATTGACTGTAATTTCTTCCGTGAAAGAAAATGAATAGTTGGCAAACCCTCTGGATAGCACATTGACGAATGCGATGGTGGACATGATGGACAGTACAATTACGACAATCCATTCTTCTAATCTATTGAATATTTTTCCCATACATCCACCCTCCAGTCCTTATTGATCTTGGAACTTGTCTAGCAAATCTTTACCCCAAATATCTTCATACTTTTCGTAAACCGGTTGTACTGCTTCTGTAAACTCAGCTAGTTCTTCATCTGTCGGTGCGTAGAATTGCATTCCCGCATCCTTCAATTCAGCGATTTGCTTCTCTTCTTTTTCACGTGCCATTTCCACTTGGAATTCTGCTGCTTCTTTACCTAACTTCTTCACAAGCTCCTGATCTTCATCACTCATGGAATCAAATAACTTCTTATTAATTCCGAGTACTAGCGGGTCATACGAATAGTTCCAAGTCGTCAAGTAATCCTGCACCTCATTTAGCTTAGACGAGTGGATTACGTCGATTGGGTTTTCTTGACCGTCGATTGTTCCTTGTTGAAGTGATGTAAAGACTTCCGAGAATGCCATTGTAGTCGGATCAGCGCCTAAAGCACGGTAAAGATCCGTGTACATTGTGATTCCTGGAATACGCACTTTCAAGCCTTTCATATCTGCTGGTGATTTAATTTCTTTTTTACTATTCGTGATCTGTCGGAAACCGTTCTCTCCGAAACCAAGTAATTCAACGTTCTTTTCATTGAGTATTTCTGCGATTGCTTCTCCTCCTGCCCCATCGAATACTTTATCTACTCCATCCTTGTCTTTAAATAGGAATGGCGCACTTGCTACACCAAACCGATCATCCAAGATTGAGTAGATAATCGTCGAGTGAAGACTTAGGTCAGTTTGTCCTTTTGTTAAAAGCTCGACACCTTTACCTTGATCACCGTTTGATAATTGCTCGTTCGGGAATACTTCAATGTTGATACGACCATCCGTTTGTTCTTTTAAGTCTTGCGCTAACTTGTCCGCCGCCTGATACCAAGTGGATGAATCATTTACTGTGACAGACATTTTCAGGTCGTATGATTTTGCTTCCGCGTCTCCGCCACTGTCCTTGGATTCTTCCTTATCCGATGAACAAGCCGCCAGCATCAGCATGGCAGATAAGCCGATTGCTCCTAGTACACTCTTTTTCTTCATTCTCATTTGTCCTTACCCCCAGTTTTTTATCAACGAACAATAGATTACATGATGTGAAAACAAAGAAAGTAAATTATCTATTCGAAACGTTTGATTAGTGACTATAATTGTAATAGTCTAATAATTTATTTCATATAGACTTTAGCACAATATTCATACACATAAACCACTTGAATGTTGTGATAACATCCAAATTATATGTTATAGGGGTTTTATAAGAACCTGTTCTACTAATAAAGTGGAAGTTCTCTACTTTCGTGTAAATATATATAAAAAAAGAGGAGCTAACGGTAGCTCCCCTCTTCTCACATCTTTTCAATTTTTTCTCTAGTACGCACTAAATAATATGCATTCATCCAAGAAGCAATGGGAATGACTAACGCAATCCCAAGACCTGCACAAAGTATTAAAATCATTTCAGAACTGAATATTTTCGAGTTGATGATATCACCAATTGAATAGTGTAAATCCTTAAACCAAATAAGTAGCGCCAAGTATCCTCCAAAGAACGCGAAGAATAAAGTATTCGTATCCGTTCCGAGGATATCGCGCCCAATACTGACACCTGACTTGAATAACTCTCTCTTGCTGAGGGTAGGCGTATGCTTGAAAACTTCATGCACAGTTGAGGCAATGGAAATCGCAACGTCCATGATTGCACCGATCGTACTCATAATAATGACCGATGCTCCAATTTTCACGAAGTCCACTCCAATATAAAGTGACAACCCAGCAATCGCTTCCTCCCCCTCTTCGCCGAACCCTTGAATCATCAGTTTCTGTGAAACAAATACAATGAAAAATAATAAGATGCTGATTGTAATCATCGTAGAAATGAACGCTAGCACCGTTTTACTATTTACTTCATTAATATAAAAAAGGCTGATGCATCCAATTACACTACTTGCAATGAACGTAATGACAATTGGATTCGTATTCGGATCAAGCATAAAAAACATTGTGAAGAAGACTACACCAAAGTTTAAAAATAATGAAAAGAATGATCTGACTCCACTCTTTCCACCAACCCACACCATTAAGACGAGTAAAATAATCGCGAGCCATACTAATACATTCATGCTCTCGCCCTCTTTCGCTCAATGAAGAATATTGTAATGTATAGGCCAATCGGAATCGTCAACACAATCCCGATTCCTCCAGCCAACGCACGGGCTAACTCGAGCGACAAGTTCATCGAAAGCGCAAACCCTACTGGCGAGGCATTTTTCAAATAAAGAATTAGCATCGGAATCGAACCACTGATATATGCAAAGAATAAAATACTTGTGATGGTCCCCATTATGTCCTTGCCTATATCAATGCCCGACTTCCTCAGCGCTTTCACAGATATTGTCCGATCTCTCTCATACAGCGCAAACAAAGAGGAAGACATCGTAATCGCCACATCCATAATGGCGCCCAGCGATCCAATGAATAATCCAGCCATGAATATAGTGTGATAAGGTCGCGTCAAAAACTGCATTTCTTCATAGCGCAGACCATCTCCTGCTGTGATCCAAATGACGAAGGATACAATGGAGAGTGATACTACCGTCGCAATCAACGTAGCTGCTATTGCGGCGTAGGTCTTTTCACTGCGCCCACTGACTAGCAGAAGCGAAATGGCAGTGAATAACAAAATACAAACCCCACAGACGACCAATAAACTGACGTCATAATATTTTACATAGATGTCCAAAGCGAGTGACAATATCATCACATTGATGGCAAAACTAACAATCGCAAGCAATCCTTGCTTATGGCCGACGATCAATAATACGAAGACAAAAATCCAGGCTACAATTAGTACATATTTATCGCGTTTCACGTCCGTGATACTGCCTACCAGTTCATTTCCCATCGTAGAATCGATAGAGACAAACAGTTCGTTACCTACGTTATATTGCTGATCATAGGCACCTGAAGAGGAATATTCGTTGTTCAACAATATCGTCTTGCCTTTTTCTTTACCGTTCTTGACATTAGCCTCAAGCTTCTGGGTAAAGAGCGTATCTTCGTTCCCATGCATATCGGTCACATCGGTTGTCTCGACCACTTCATTTTTCGTCACTTGGGCGATGGTACGATCGTAAAAGGAGTGGTTGTTATTGACGAGTAGGATAGAAGAAACAAAACAAATAGCCAGGATGGAGTACACAACCCATTTTGAAGCTGCCGTGTTTTTAAGTACATGTGTAATTCTATTCAAAACGAAATCCTCCTCCTTGCCACTCGTATTAAAAAGCAAAAACTTAGGAATAGTAAGTGAGTTTGTGAGTATGATCGGATGAAAGCTCCAGCTGGCGGACGCTTTCCCATGGGCCTGCGGTGAGCCATCGGGAGTCGCCACCAACTTCCGCTTCCATCCTACGTTGATAGTGCAGGTACTTAGATCACTCACTGTAGGTAGTTTATGAGTGATTATTTTGTCTTAACTTATTTAAGTTCAAGTACAAAAGCTCAATATCGATTACAATCCTAACTTCAATGCACAACAATAAGTGTATTTCACTTACAAGTTAGGGATTGGAGTGCAGAGCGGCGACTCCCGCGGGAATAGCATGAGTCTTGAGACCCCACAGCGAAGCGAGGAGGCTCAAGCCATGCCCGCAGGAAAGCGTCCGCTCGGAACGGAAATCCCCTCCCCCAACACCCTTGCCATCCTCACCATTTGAAACTATTATTTCATTCCTTACCAGGCACTTGTCCATCCAACAAACTCAATGCCAAGTACAACAGAAACACATCATGTGTACTGGAGACGGACAATCCCGTTAACTGCTCGACCTTTTGCAAACGATAGGACAACGTATTCTTATGTATATGTAAACGCTGCGCCGTATTCTGCATCGACTGATTCTCCTCGAACCACACCGCTAGATTATTCAGCAAGTCCTCATGATCTGCAAGCGGCGCAACCGTGCGCTTCAGAAAATCTTTCTTGACCGCGTCCGGAATGCTCTGCAAAACAATCTCTAGCTTTAACTCATGCTCAAAGACAATATCACCCGACACCTTAGCAGCGCTTACCGCACGCTCTGCCTGTGCAAAGGACTTCGCTAAATCGAAGTATCGCACCGGTGCACCTATACCCGCAACGACTCGTACCTTTTTACGTCGTTTGATATGCAACAAAAGAAATTCCAACTCACTTTTTAACGTGTCCTGATTCATTTCAGGCAACAGCAACAAAATTTTATTCTGCGCCCAGCGAATCATCTTCATGGATGAATGGATATTTTGAATCGAGGCGAATATCTCCATTTCCTCAACCGAAAACTGTTCTAGCAAATCCAACACTTCAAGAACCGCTACTTGATGGTAATGCGTCACGTCCATTCCAAGTAGGGTTCCTCTTTCCACGAACCGTTCATCTTTCTTAGAACCAGTCAACCAATCAAAAACGAAAAATTCTACATCACGAACTCTTTCATCCTTTTGCTTACGCTTTAACGAATCTTGTATAAAGAGCTCTACTACCCGTAAAATTAGTTGGGCTTGGGGATGGATCACGTCAGGATTACCCGTAACACCAAGCACGGCAATCGGTTCCCCTTCAATAATGATAGGTAACACGATTCCCTCACGAACACCGTGCAGATGCCCTGCTTCTTTCTCTCCCATGCGCAGCACAGATTTTTGACGCATGCTCAATAAAGCTCCTTCATGGAACTGATTGATCCGGCCAGGTTCTGTGCTCGCTTGAATGAAGCCCCGGCGATCAGTTAAAATCACCTGTTGTTGTATCAAGTTAGATAACTCCGTTACGATTTCATGTCCTAATTTATCAAATTGAAACATCTGTCTCACCTCGGCTGAAAACTGCTAGTTACTCATATCTTACGCCACTTCAGTTTTCACTACAACAGAGGAGAGTTAGACAAGCTGAACTTCTAGAACCCCACAGCTCCACGCTTTCATGAGCAACTGGGACAATTCAGCCGTTTCGATAAGAAGGGACTTTTCCAATGTGACAGAGCCGCCTAGATCGGTATAACGTTGTTCAGCCATTACTCGATCAATCATTGAGAATTGTTGATGCTTTGTCGCTGGGTACGCGGACCGGTTCATCACGTCTGACGCTTTACGCAAAGGAATCTTTTTTCCACTTTGAAAAGCAGCCGTCTCTAGATGCGAATTTATTTCATTCGATGCTTTTTCAATATAATCCACTGCAGCTTCCGAATGTAAACCAATTCGTTGATGAGCTATTGTCGCTTCCCACCCCGCCACTTTAATTCTACAACTGTAATTCCACACATCTTCAATACCACTCAGCAAACGTATAAGTATAGTACAAACACTTGCCAAATCTGTTCTTTGTACGACTCGATCTAGTTGAATGTGAGAATCCAATGCGTCAGCCCTAGCATGTACAACTTGGCTAAAATGCAAGACAACCCCTTCACTAGCTAGCAACTGCTTCATCAAACCTATCGCAGAGACCTTTTTCTTCACTAGAGAGTGTGTTGAAACTTGATGAGGAGAACGGTCAAATAAAAGCCAAGAACCGCACGCCTTTACCTGTTCCATGAACTGATCCGGGACGAATATATGCTTCTCCTTTACTTTGCTGGATAAAAAGGCGGGTATCCTACTATCTGTTAGGTGCATCGTATGGGGTGGTACTTTGGCATGTCGTTGATGAAATGTCTTGCCAAAGAACGTCATGACATCGTCAGGCAAGGTGATATAACCTTGACTAAGAATCCAATAGGCGTCATGCACTTTCTTCAGACGAGCTATCTCTTCATTCTGCATAGCAGCCATTGCAATGAGCATAAGTCGTTCCTGTGGTAACCCAATACGCTGATCTGAGTAATCAGACGTTATAAACTCACTCATATATTGTTGAAGTTGCTCAATCGACAATAGTTGATCCCGTTCAGCTTTAATCTGCAAACCTAACCACTTAATTTCATTTGCCGAATAGCTATGGATCCATTGTCCATATAATCCATCCTGCATTAGCTTACGAACCAATTGATGAAAGCCTTGGTAAATCGGCTTGCCACGTAGTTGTTCTGCTTGATTGTATAATACATGGAGTAATGCATGTTGATGCGTTCGTTCATCTGTTTGTTGAAGATTTCTCATATCGCCGTCTCCTTTCGTAAACAACAAAAAACAATCATTCCGCCCCTTCGGCAAGATGATTGCAATAGTTGTGAATGAGGAAACAAAAATAGGCAGCTCAAACATAACCCATGAACACGCATGGATAGGAGAGACCTTTTTGCCCCCACCTCTCAACCCCCGAAGAAAGTGTAGCTTTGACGATACGTAGGCAGGTCTCCTGGCTCCACTTCATCCTTCCACCACGCCTTCCCATGTCTCCATAGTGGCTGATTTGGCAGTCGTCCGTGTATACAGTTGCGGGGACAGCTCCGGTTTACGGATTCCCTTTTACACCTCGATAGGTACCTATATATCGTGCAAACTCATGTATTTGATTACATTCATTTTATCATGGATATCGTAGAGGGTGGTAGCGTTTGTTTTGGGTATGTACGAAGACAAAATTAAACAGGGTGCCTATGCATAAAACCACTGGGATCACATCCACAATCGTTTTTTGCTAGGCACCCTGTATTGAGCTTTCTTCATTACTTACATTAGTTGTTGTTCGCATAGACAGCCGCACTCCGCCAATCCTTGGACATATGCTTCTTCCCAAGTGATTCCATGGATGAAACCATTCTCCGTGTAGTCTGTGATCAAATAGTATGTCTCATTTTGCTCTGGTAACGCTGAATTGTTTTGATAGTTATTGTTTTTCATAAAAATTACCTCCTGGATTTTGTATTTTTCATAGTATATGTCTTGTTAGGAAATAAAAGAACACTTTCTTCGCTTTTATTGATAAAAGGCTAATTGGAAGCGCTTACATTTAGAAAGCAGGAAGAAATGAATTCACATATATTCCCAGGTGCGTGTACTAAACGCATGTTTTTTAATTCAATGAATTCTGTTTATTGTATCATTTCCATAAATAAAAGTAAACTATAATTGTCATTTTTCATTAACTTTTGTTAGTTATTAAATGCATATGCATGACTTCCCACTCATTCAATGACTAAGAGAACTTCCCAACATATAAAAATATCCCCCTAAGTCCTGATTACGACTTAGAGAGATTTGTAGTGGTTAAGACAGTTGCTTTTCGCAAATCGCGATGACTGCTTTGACAGAGTCTGCTGAATGATCGAGCGCAGTTTGTTCTTCTTCTGTTAATGGAAGTTCAATTACACTCTCGATACCATTACCTCCCAAAACAGTTGGCACACCTAAATAGATGTTTTGATAGCCGTATTCGCCCTCTAAGTACGCAATGGATGGCATGATACGTTTTTTATCTTTAATTATCGCTTCAGCCATCTCCACCAAAGCTGCTGCTGGTGCATAATACGCGCTGCCATTACCTAGCAAAGAGACGATCTCGCCACCGCCTTTTCGAGTGCGTTCGACAATTGCTTCTAGTCTTTCGCTCGAGATAATTTTATCCAACGGAATGCCGCCAGCATATGAATAACGCACAAGTGGAACCATATCATCTCCGTGTCCACCTAGTACAAAGCCCGAAATATCTTCTACAGAAATATTCAGTTCTTCAGAAACGAAGGTATTGAAACGCGCCGTATCAAGTACACCCGATTGTCCAATTACACGGTTTTTAGGAAAGCCTGTTGTTTTGTAACATACATACGTCATCGCATCTACCGGATTACTTAAAATCAACACAGTGCTGTCTGGCGCATAACGCTTCACTTGTTCGGAAACGGAACGCATAATCTTAGCATTCGTTGTCACTAGATCATCACGACTCATACCTGGTTTACGCGCAACGCCTGCTGTAATGATGACCATTGCAGCGCCTTCAATCTCCTCATAATTGGATGTACCCGTAATACGGGAATTGAATTGTTGCACAGGACTTGTCTGAAGAAGATCTAACGCTTTACCTTTAGTCGGATTGGAGAGGTCTGGAATATCAACCAACACGATATCGCCTAATTCCCTCTGCGCTGCCATCAATGCTACGGTTGAGCCGGTGTGGCCAGCTCCTATGACTGCTATTTTATGTCGTTTGAAAGCCATGGAAACCACTCCTTTCTATAGATTTCATTATGGAAAATATGCTAATAAGCAACCGTCAGTCTTTCTTCGGTGCCTTCTTAGCCTCTGCAGACTTCTTTATTTGCGGAATTTCTGGAGTGGGCGACACTAAGGGTTTCACCATGCCGTATACTGAATCATCGGGACGCGGTATCACATGTGCACCTAGTAACTCGCCAACACGCGCTGCTGCGTCGCGACCTGCATCGACAGCTGCCTGTACTGCTCCGACATCACCTTGAACGATGACCGTGACAATTCCACCATCGACCATCTCTTGTGATACCAATTCCACGTTAGATGCTTTCACCATAGCATCTGCTGCTTCAATCGATCCAATCAATCCTTTTGTTTCAATCATTCCGATCGCTTGACTCATGTATATCACCTCTCTTTACTTCTGTTGAATCGATAATACCGATAATGACCGCGTCGATTGGGATCGGGTTTTCTTTCGGTAAAATGAAGCGTGAGGAACCGCCACTCGTAATAAGTACCTCGTCGCCGACTCCTGCCCCGATTCGATCTGCCGCGACCATATGCGACTGTATACTATTGCCGTGTGCATCAATCGGCTGGATGATCAGCAGTTTAAGCCCTGATAGTCCATCTTCTTTGCGGGTTGCCCACACATTACCAATTACTCTACCCATTCGCATGCGTAATCACCTTTTTCTACTTTCTATTGGTTATCGTTTTACCGAGTTCCCGTGCTGTATCTCTTGCAAGTGCTGTAACAATCGTGCCTTTATTCACTAAAATCTCCCGCTCAGAAATCAAAGCGATATCTTCAGCTGACAATAGTCTTTTAGTAAATTCAAATGACTGTGGCACACTTACTGGTTCAGGCGTTATAACGGTTTCTGTTACTCCCGCAACTTGTCCTACTGTCGTATTATTTGCGTCATTCGGTTTCACTAGACGGCCAATCGACCCTTGTGTAATGAAACCACCATTGGCTTCATCCGTATCGATATGCATTTCAAGACGATAGCGTTCATTCACCCGTATCCGCACATTGCGGAATGCAATAGGACGGATTCCATCTGCTTCGACCGTCACGTACTCCCCATCTACCACGCCAAAGCGTGAAGCGTCCGTGGGAGCCATGTGGATATGTGACTGTGCGATAATCAGACCTTGGTCTATATGCACACTACCCTTTGGTCCAATTAATGTAATCGGTGCGGATCCTTCAATATTGCCGGATTCCCGAAGTGGGGGCTTGACGCCGAGCTTCATGGCATCCGTAAAGCTGACCTCAACTTGAGTCGCTTTTCGGACAGGACCTAAAATCCGCACACGTTCAATGCTACTTTTAGGTCCCGCAATCATCACCGTTTCATTGGCGGCGAATTGGCCCGGCTGCGATAGCTCGGACCGTTGTGTCAATTCATACCCTGCGCCAAACAATACTTCCACATGTTCAGGCTGTAAATGTGCGTGACGGGCGGAAACCGCAATGGGCACCGCTCGTTCCGGCAATTGAACGGGGGATTTTCCCAGTTGTCCAAGAATCTCTCCGACAATTTGCTCAATCAATTGCTGATTCATTTAGTTCACGCCTTTCTACTGTGTCAGCAGTGATTATTCGCTTTTTGGTAACATCATTTCTAATTCATTATGTGGTCTTGGAATTACGTGAACAGAAAGCAATTCGCCTACGCGTTGTGCAGAAGCCGCGCCTGCGTCTGTTGCCGCTTTTACTGCGCCTACATCGCCACGTACCATGACAGTTACAATTCCGCCGCCAACATGTACTTTACCAACTAAGTTTACACTCGCTGCTTTCACCATTGCGTCTGCTGCCTCGATTGCACCGATTAACCCTTTAGTTTCTACCATTCCTAATGCTGTACCTTCTCTGTTCATAATTGTTTCCTCCTAATAATGTTTTATTTTGTAAGTTGTTTAACGATTTCACTGACTAAACTTTGCACTAATGCCGGATCGACCTTGCTGTTTGTTGCTGCTGTAACGTTGTTCATTACACTAGATACAAGCTGATCATTTGAGCTTTCAACAGGCTCTGAATGCTTCGGCAATTGAACTTCTTTTGTACCGTATGCCATTCGCTTAATGTTTAGCAAGTGCTTAGCTGTAACATTGTCCGATGTGATATTGCCACCGAAAGTTCCGCATCCTAACGTGAGCGACGGCATCAAGCCTGTCGTTCCACCCACTGCACCAATGGAAGCCATCGTGTTGACTAAGATACGTGATACAGGCATTTCCATGGCGAATTCACGTGCAACTGCATCAATTTCCGTGTGAATCGCCAAGCTGTGCCCACGTCCTCCAAGATTCAGCAAGTCGAGGCATACTTCTTTCGAATGCTTCACACCATCGACAATATACATCGCAAAGATCGGTGATAATTTCTCCAATGAAAACGGAATGTTTTTTCCAACCTTTGTTTCCATCCCGATAATCAAGCGAGTGCCTTCCGGTAAAGAAATACCAGCCATTTTGGCAATGAACTGTGGACTCTTGCCGACCACTTTAGGATTCACTTTGCCGGGTACCGGCGAGATGACACCTTCCATGATCTTCTTCTCTTCATCGGATAAAATGTATGCGCCATTTTTCTTCAATTCACGTGTAACTAAGTCTACAACATGCTTATCAACGACAATCGCTTGCTCCGTTGCACAAATCGTACCGTAATCGAATGATTTACTGTCGACAATATATTTTACCGCTTTCTCTATCTTCGCAGAACGTTCGATATAAACGGGGACATTACCAGGACCTACACCATAAGCCGGTTTTCCAGAGCTGTATGCCGCTTTAACTAGTGCACTACCACCTGTTGCAATGATTAGATTGACGTCTTTATGGGACATCAGTTGCTGTGTTGCCTCCATTGAAGCCAACGTCAAACACTGGATCAAACCTTCTGGAGCACCTGCCGCAACAGCTGCTGCATCACATACTTTTAACGCTTCATGTGTACACTCCACTGCATAAGGATGTGGACTCACAACAATGGAATTTCGTGTCTTCAATGAAATCAATGTTTTGAAGAACGCTGTTGACGTTGGATTAGTCGTTGGAATGATTGCCGCTACAACACCAAACGGGGCAGCGATTTCCACTACTTTATTCAAATGATCTTCTTTGATAACACCCACTGTTTTCAAATCTTTGATGCTTTCATAGACATCACGTGAACCCACTTCATTCTTGATCTTCTTATGAGCTGCTACTCCCATACCTGTTTCATCTACCGCTAATTGCGCTAGACGGCCGGATTGTTCAAAAGCGGCATCCGCTACAGCTTTAACTATTTTGTCAACTTGCTGTTGCGTATAGCCCATGAATTTCTCTTGTGCTTCTTTTGCAGTTTGAACAGCCAAGCGCATTTGCTGCAAAGCCAATAAATCCTTATCCACTAGTTGAACCAAATCAAAACACTCCTTTCTACATGCTTCTCTATCAATAACTTAACGGATGATCCGCCATGTTCTGTACGGCTTCACGGAACGCGTCAGCTGCTGCTTCACAAGAAGATTGACTACCCGTGAGCAGACCGCCACCGAAGTTTGTTTCGGAGGGAGGTGCATAGAGTTCACATAATGTGACATCTGCAGCTTTTAAGGCCGCATCCAAACCGATAATTGCTTCAATAGGTGGTGCAATCAAGTATGCGATTGATTGGCCAACTGGTATGTTAGCCATGTCAGCCAAGTAACTACCACAGCTAGAAATGGTATGCGCATATAACGCATGATCCGGATTTCCATTGATTGCTTCGAAATACGCTTCATGCTCTATAGTGATACGAATCGAATCAAGACCACTTTTCACTTCTTCCGGTGACGGTCCAGCAATGATTCCGATAAACTCACCAGACAGCGGTCCGGAAGAATGTGCAGCACCTGCGTAAAAACTTTTCGCGTAGACCACTTCCACGTCGCTATGCTTCGTAGCTGCATCAATTGCTGTATAACCAATGTCATCAATTGTCGTCGTCACCAACCCAAGACTGCGTTGATAGGGCTTCAGATCAAACTTCTCAGCCAGCTCAGGACTAACGTTTGGAATGACTTGCATCGACAAGATGTCCGCGTGGATTTTCATTCGTCCTCCCCCTTCCTCAACCTTCTTTTTGAACAAGCGATACACCACTCGCTTCGTATTTTAAGATTTTCTGAATGATCGTACCGAGGAATGCACCCGCTTCAACAGGTGGAATTCCCCCTTTATGGATATTGGAAATGACCATACGATCTGCTTCAATCGTACCGTGCCTTGGTTTGTAGCACATGTAAGCACTTAGTGATTCCGCAGATACTAGACCAGGACGTTCACCGATCAGCATGACTACTACATCCGGTTGCAATAACTCACCGATATCATCCATCACAGCAACTCGGCCTTTGTCAACGTAAAATGTTGTTCCCATTTCGATATTCAAGTTGTTTAACGATTGTTCCAGTGACAAGTAGACATCTTCCAGATTTTCTTCAATCGCTTTCGCACTTAGACCATTTGACGCAACGATCTGTACGACAGGGGACTTTTTACAGCGTTCTTGAATAACAGACTTCGCTTCATCTGAAAGTTTTCTACCAAGATCCGGACGTCGAATATATTCTTCTTTATCCACCACTTTGGATTGCACTTGGAATAATCCTAGCTGCTCAAGCAAGTCGTCCGGCACTTCACCGTAGACCGCATCGACTGCCGCCGCGTGATCTAGTCGAAACTGTAACCATGTCTTCGTTTTCGGACGTGAACCTGCGCGTCCAACTCCTACTCTAGCCGGAGTTTTCTTGCGATACTCTGCCCATTTATCTTCTACAGGCTCTGCTTCAGGTTCTACCTTCGGTTTCGGATTACCGTATGCCGTCGTTGGCTTTGGTTTTACCGTAGCGATATTCCGCTTTGGCTCTTCCGCTGTACTATGGAATGTCACCAATCCACTAGGTGACTTTTTCACAGTTTCTGCGTTCAAATGTCCAATAGGCTGTTGTGAAAACAACTCTACCTTTTGCTCGTCGGAATTCTGTGGTACCGTTTGATTGCCGCTTGCAGCTTCTAGCTTCTCTACGACCATTTTTGTGATTTGCTGAATCAGTTCTTCATTCAAGTTCATCCACCTCCTATCGATTGAAGAGTGTGAGATCTCCGGCACGTTTGCTTAGCATGCCATTTTCATAAATCCCCATCTTTTCAAGCCATTTTAAATATTCAGGTGCTGGCGTTTTGCCCATCGTCTGAAGAACCGTTGCCACGTCATGGTAGCTCATGGACTGGTAATTCAGCATAACGTCATCACCCATCGGTGCTGCGATGATGAAATTCACACCTGCTGCCGATAATAAGATACTTAAATCTTCAATATCATTTTGATCCGCTTTAATATGGTTCGTATAGCAAATATCTACACCCATCGGCAGTCCGTGTAGCTTGCCCATGAAGTGATCTTCAAGTCCTGCACGAATAACTTGTTTACTGTTGTACAAGTACTCAGGCCCAATAAATCCAACCACCGTGTTGACGATATATGGATCGTAATGTCGTGCAAAACCGTAGTTACGCGCTTCCATTGTCACTTGATCTACACCATAATGTGCTTCGGCGGATAATTCCGAACCTTGTCCTGTTTCAAAGTACAACGTTTGTGGACCAGTGCCTGTACCCATTTTCAATGACAAGTCTTTCGCTTCTGCTATTAGCTCTGCTGAAATACCGAATGAACGATGAGCTTTTTCAGTTCCTGCGATACTTTGGAAAATCATGTCGGCAGGAGCACCTTGTTCAATCGCTTTCATTTGCGTTGTAACGTGTGCAAGTACACAGTTTTGCGTAGGGATTTCCCACTCATCTATGAAATCCTTCGTTGCATTCAGTACACGCTTTACGCTTTCTACAGAATCATCTACAGGATTGATCCCAATCACCGCATCACCAATACCGTAAGACAAGCCTTCTTTCAATGATGTAAGAATTCCATCGATATTGTCAGTCGGGTGGTTCGGCTGCAAACGTGAAGACAATGTACCTTTTTGGCCAATTGTAATATTGCATGTAGATAGAATTTCGATTTTATTTGCTGCGTGCACTAAGTCCAAGTTGGACATCAATTTCGTAACCGCGGCGATGACTTCAGAAGTCAATCCTCTACTGAGACGCTTTAATTCGCGGTCGCCTACTTCATTACTTAATATATATTCACGTAGTTCTGCGATACTCCAATTCTGGATTCCACCGTAAACCTTCTCGTTAATATCGTTTTCGATAATAAGTGACACTTCATCGCTTTCAATCGGAATGAGTGGATTATTGCGGATATCGCTTACTAGCAACTCACTGACAACTGTTTTCGCAGCGATTCGTTCCTGGACGGTTTCTGCCGCAATTCCTGCAAGGCGATCACCGGATTTCTCTTCATTCGCTTTCGCTAGCACTTCTTTTAAGTCGTGGAACACATATCGTTCGCCGCCTAATGTAGTGGATAAATTCACGTACGAGACCTCCTTTACGTTGTGTGGAAAGTTAAGGTTTTTACGACAACCGGTACTACACCTGAAGTGAGTGCTTTTCCGATATCGATGTAATCGCCTGTTTCCACATTGATTTGATCTATACAAATAATGCTTTGTTTCACTTGTAATGCCGCGAGTGTCTGGCCAATCACCTTGGCGTGATCTGATTGGATCACCAATATAATGGGCTGTTCAGGACGTGGCCGCTGATTCATGATTTGGACAACTGCTTTTGCAAGCTTCTGCACATCCCGAAACCCAAGATAGGGCAGATTGCATAAGTAGAGCGCGAAGTTTTGCCCTTCTTTGGCTGAGTCATATAAAGTAACCGCCTGCCTCACTGCGTCTTCAAAATGGGCTAAACCTGTTGCTAAATCTTCTTTAAAATCATATTGATGAATCGGAATATTTTTTAATGGTAATTCATGCGGTGCAACTTGAATGGTGGCTCCACTAATTTCAGTCGTCTGGGTTCCTGCACCTAATACGGTTGCACGTACAGTTTCTATCGGCTCCTGCCAAGTGAAATGCTGTAGTGAAGTGTTACGCAACAAGGCTTCCGCAAGCTGAACACCTATATCATCGTATTGTGCTTCTTGTACTTCACCGGATTCATGATGATACATGCATTCCGAAATTCCACCTGAAAAGACGATTGTATCGACTGCCGGCGACCAATTCGGTTCATGACCGAGTAGTAGTACTTGATCTTGTGCGTGAACTTCTTTTTTTAAGATTCGCCCCATTGCTTCCGCCATATACGTCGTTACAAATGTTACGGCTGAAGAATTTTGCGGATCCCCTACTTGCAATGTGTAACCTTGCTCTCGCAGTAATCGTTCGACTGGTGGTGAGATGGTACGTACTTTGCCGCCTTCAAATTCGATTAATCTACCTCCAATGTGCATCGTACATGTGCCAAGGAGCTGCTTATCCTTGAATACTGCAATATTGGCTGTTCCTCCACCAATGTCTATATTGGCGATGACCTGCCCGCTTTTTCCGGACGATTCATAGCTGCCTGAACCTTTAGCCGCAATGATGCCTTCTAGATCAGGTCCTGCAGTTGCTACGAGGAAATCGCCCGCTTCGTTAGACAACTGATGTAACATTTCACTGGCATTCCGCTTGGTAGCGGTTTCACCGGTGATAATAACAGCACCCGTTTCAATCTGCGAAGGCTGAATTCCTGCTTTGTCGTATTCAGAGCGGATAATTTGTTGGACGCCCGCTACATCGATCGTCACTGCGTCTTGCAATGGCGTCCGGAATACAGGGCTTTTATAGAGTATTTCTTTGTTTGTGATTTCTATTCTTGGCACATGCGTTGCGCCTGCCACGTTACGTAGCGAAAATCGACTGATAATCAGTTTCGTCGTGCTTGTGCCAATATCAATGCCTGCACTAATGATAGTTTCGTGCTTATTGAAATTGCTCACTCCCACACCCCTTCCTGATTATAGATTTCAACGCCTGTCGGTGCTCGACGGCGTCCTGCACTTTTGATTGCAACTAGTTTCCGACGCCAGCCCCTTGGGTCGTTTCGATCTTTTGATATAAAAAAGGCGCCTTTACAAACCCATGGATTTTCCCACGGGATGTAAAGGCACCTTTGCCGTTTTTATTCACTTGTATACAATTTACTATATCAAATTCCTTACTGACTGTAAAGAAGATTACCCGAGATAGATCAAGTGTGGATCGGCTGATGATTCTACGTATTGTTGCATTGCAGTGAGGTTGTTTAGCTTTGTTAATTCTTTCAAATGTTCGACCCCCATGCCTGTTACGGATGAAACCATGACGATGGGCCCTTGGTTCATAACGGTTTTTAGCATGTCGAGTGAACGCTCTAGGTCAGCTTCAGGTAGATCACACTTGGTAATGACACCAATCGGAAGTTTCGGGATACCCATGCTGAAACCTGGCGGGAATATAAGTTTCTCACTTGTTGCATCCTGCAAGTACAGTACATGTGTCACTTCAAGTGCAGTGGCCATGATGTTTTTATAGAACATCGGATTTTCCGAATACTCTCCCGGCGTATCAACAATCCAATCATAATAATTGAGCGTCTGCGTTTTGAAAGCTTCTACTTTTCGGCCCAATAAAGCATTTGTCAATGTAGACTTCCCCGCTCGTACCGCACCGACTAGCATCGCCTTGTTTCGCATCATCCTCACTCCTTATGATTTTGTAATTTCCGCTGGCGTATAGTTCAACTTTTCGGATAAAAACCGGTTGATCTCAAGCATTGCCATCTCCACTTCTGAGACACTGCCCACAATAACCAGACTGCCTGTAAATCGATCGAGGAATCCAATGCGGACATTAGCCGCTTTCGTTGCCAAGTCTCCTGCGATAATGACCGTTTCACTCGGTGTACATGTAAGGATACCTAAAGCACCCGCTTCCTGTATACCTAACTTCTGAAACATATCGGGATCGGGATTAGCGATCAAATGACTGAGTGTAAGCTGTTTTCCCGGAACGAATTCCTGTATAAACCTTTTCTTTTCTTCGCTCATTATACACACTCCCTATATAGTTTTATGCTTTAGCAGCAGGAGCTTCTGGTTCAACGTTTTCATTTTCGTACTCGCCCTTTTTAATAATTCCAGCTTCACGGTCTTGCTTCTCCAGCTTTAATGCCGTTGGAACAGAAAGCTTGTACGCAATAATAATTGCGATGATACCCGCACTCAATTTACCTAGTATAACCGGTAAAATAATATTTGGCTGGAAGTTCGCTGTGAACGATAAGTGATCACCCAACAAGAACGCCGCACAAACTGCGAATGCGATATTAACGACTTTGTCTTTTGGTCTCATGTAACGAACCAATGAGAACATCGCCAAGATATTCGCAACAGTCGCAAGTAAACCCGCACTTCCTTCAGGTGAAAGTCCAATTTTTTTCCCAGCAGATTCTAAAGGTTTGCCCATATACTTTCTAATCAAATAAATCATCGGGAACGCACCCGCTAGCATAATACCAATGTATCCCGCTGTTTCAAGTGCACGGAATTGGTCTATTTCATCCGCCATAATTGGATCGAAGCCCCACGCGCCAAATATCTTAGTGAAAATACCTGTAAATACTTCAACGATAGAGAACACTAACACTAATTTAATGGCAGCGTCCATCACGCGTCCAAAAATCATAAAACCGTTAATCATAATGCGAGGAACGAACTTCAGTCCGACCGCAATCAATACTACAAAAATTAATAATGGCAATAAATTGATGAAAATCTGTAAATAACTAATTGCAAATTCATAATTAGATGTAGCTGTCGTGCTAATCACATCACGCACGTCCGTGTTGAATATTACTACTAAAACAGAAGCAATAAATGCGCCAATCGGAATTGTCAAAACACCCGACATAATACCAAGCGCCATGTATTTATGATCTCGCTTATCAAGCATCGCAAGTCCCATCGGAATAGAGAAAACAATCGTTGCTCCTGACATGAAACCGACGATTAACGCCATAATCCATCCTTCATTTGTTACTTTTAGTGCTTCCGCTAACTGATAACCACCCATATCCGAAGCCAGTATAGTAGTTGCGGCAATTGCAGGATCTGCTCCGATTGAGTTGAAGATCGGTCCGATAAATTTACTGATGAACCATGTTAAGTAGGGTATAGATGCCATGATTCCTGCTGCTGGAACGAAGATATGTCCTACTGCGTGTAATCCAGACATAAATTCTTTACCTAATCCCTCTTCAGGATTCTTTATTGATGCAAATGCCCCTGCCACTGCACAGGCCATAATAATATATACAATTACTGTACCGATCATTTCCATTTAGGTTTCCTCCTATTACTATTTAATTGTAATATTGTTTCTTACGCGCCAGCCAACAAGACACCACCCTTTGATTTAATTCATGTCCAATCCGCGAAAATTTAAAACAAAAAGACGCTTAAAGAATGTATCTCTTTAAGCGTCTTTGCTTAGATCTATTTACTTGTGCGAATCTATAATTTCCAAGGCAAGTGACTCCATTGTCATTTGCCGTGACATACTCGTATCACGCATTTTTTTAAATGCTTGTTGCTCCGTTAATTGTTCCATATTCATCAGAATGCCTTTTGCCTTCTCCACGACTTTTCGCTTTTCCACTTCTTGCTTAGCCTGTTGAACGTCTTTTTTCAGACGTTTGGCTTTACTTGATTGGTGAAGAGCTACTTCAATAGCGGGTATTAAATTAGATTCCGATATAGGTTTGACCAAATAGCCAACTATATTATCTTGTTGCGCTTTTTCTACGAATTCCTTTTGGCTGTACGCGGTTATAATGAGGATGGGTATATCTAGCTGTTCCCCAATGATGCGACTTGCTTTCAGGCCATTCATCTTTGGCATTTTGATATCCATCAAAATCAAATCGGGTTTATGCAAGAAGGCCATCTCAATCGCTCTGTCTCCGTCCCCCGCTTCTCCAACTACTTCATAGCCGTGGTCTTGCAAGGTCATTTTTAGGTCCATGCGAATGATCGATTCATCTTCGGCTATCAAGATTCGTTTACTCATCAAAAATTTCCACCTCCGCACCCACTGGAAAGTTGACTACTGCATGAGTCCCGATTTCCCTGGGCACATATAGAAACTCACCATTCAAGTCATTGGTCACCAAATTGTGGATGATTTCCGTACCAAGTGATGTTTGCGGATTCTTCATTCCAACGCCGTTGTCGGACACGTGAAGTTCTACAAAGTCTTGATCTACGGTAAATTCCACATCAATAATCCCCTCTTCTTTGCCTTGAAATGCATGTTTTAAAGAGTTTTGAATAAGCTCATTTATGATAAGCGCAATTGAAACCGCTTTCTTAGAGGTTGTTACTATTTTATTGCCATTCGGCTCAATAATCAAGTCTACTTTCAAATTATATTCATTTAGCACCATGGTTGAGCATATTTTTCTCGTCAAATTTATGATATTTACATCATCATCGTCCGCATGTTCCTTTGTAAGAATAATTTCATAAACCGATGAAATACTATATATACGATTAAGGGTTTCTTCAAAAGTGGAGCGACTTTCCGCAGGCATTCCACTACGCATTTGTAGTCTTATAAGGCTTGCGACTGTTTGCAAATTGTTTTTCACGCGATGATGTATTTCCTTGATTACGACCGATTTCATCATTAACTCTTTTTCTTTTGTGCGAAGTTCGGTAATATCTTGAACAATTAATAACGTCTCTTGAGATTTATTTTTTTCACGCATTCTTATCTTTTTCACTATCAAGTTTTTGCGCTCAATGGTTAGTTCAAAGACGAACACATCATCTTCTTGTGTATAAACTGTTTGTAAAAAAGGTAATAATTCCAATAAATCACGATTTAGCACATCATCTTGGTTACTTATTTCCGTAATTAGTTTTAAGCCTGAAGGATTTGCATAGACTAACCGATTACTTTCGTCTGTCAAAATAAGCATTTCCATCAGTAAATCTGAAACAACGCCGAGTCCTGAATTTGTCATCTGGTCCTCCGCTGTTTCTGTTATGACCGAAAATCTCTTTGCATTATCTGTTGAAGTGGATGACGCTACCTGCTTCTCTGAGATAAGTACGCCAATCACTTGATGATTTGTATTCTTAATGGGCACTACGGTCTGATCCACTACGATACCTTCTTGTGTCATAGCTTGTCTTATGATGGATTTCTTTCCATTGCGATAGGAATAAAACACACCCGGTTCAAAAGATTCAAAAACAATCTTTCCAACAACCGAATTATTATATAGCGGTGTACTACCGACTGGAAAAGCTTCCGCTACAACAATCGCCTGATTACTTGGTTTTAATTTGCAATCGATAAACATATAGGAGTCTGACAAATCGGCATACGTCTGCAGGCTAAACGCCATTTCCTCCAAAATTTTCACGTCTTGATCTGTCAGTTCAGTATGCTGTTTACAAAGTTTTTCTACTGTTGATTTTACCAATGCACCACGACCTTTAATGAGAAGAATACCGCTTCCCCTATTGTGTAAAATTAGTATAAGACGGTTAATGAGAGAGGTCAATCTGTAGGTTCAATGTTACTCAATACTTTTCAAGAAAGGTTTTTATTTTCATTTTATATACTTCCTGATCCATCACAAACGCTTCACCGTGATTTGCGTCATCCACTAAAAATAATGCCGCATCACTCTTTGTCTCTTCATAAAGTTCTTTTGTCATTTCTGTTGGCACGAATGTATCTGCCTTGCCATGAATGTACAGGATTGGTACAGTCGCGCGTTTAACTGCACTCAACGCGTCTGCTTCTTTTAGTGAATACCCCGCTCTAGCATTCGTCAACAAACTCATATTATCGAGTAATGGAAATGCAGGTAAATGAAACATTCTGTCCAGTTGATAGGCAAATAATTGATAAACGGATTGATACGGACTATCTGCAATAATTGCTTTCACTTGTTCGGGAAGTTGCTCACCACTCGCCATTAAAACTGTAGCCGCACCCATCGATAACCCATGATAGATCACTTCTGTATCCGCCCCCAGCTTTTCGCTGAGCAACTTTGTCCAATCAATCAAATCTAAACGATCTGGCCAACCGAAACCGTAATAGTCACCACCGCTTTTTCCATGTCCCCTAGCATTTGGCATGAAAATATTATAGCCAAGTTCCTCATAATAAAATTGACCATACAACCCCATCTGTTTTGCGTTCCCTAAATAACCGTGTGTTAAAATCACCAATTTGTTAGTCGGTTTTTTTGCCGGCAAGAAATAACCCATCAAGTCCAGATCATCTTTTGATGTCATATGAATTTCTTCAAATTCCTGTTGATCTACCCAGTCAAGCCAATCTCCATTTAAAAAAACTTCCATGGTCTCAGCGGATACTTTCAAATCCGCATTGCCTGTCAAAAAATCCTTCGGTCCACGCTTGATAGCCAAGTCATAGAAGAAAAGACTTCCTGCTATCTGAAATACAATAAAGATAGCCACTAGTAAAAAGACAACCTTTTTCCATCTTATTTTTCTCATCTCTATGTCCTCGTTCTCTTTGTCTAAGCATTTTCTCTTATTATACAGTGAAATCTATAATTACGTTATAGCAATTTCATGAGAAAAGCCCCAGTAGTTGGACAACAACTACTGGGGCACCTCTAGTTCACTATTTTTTCTTTTACTTCTTTTTGTTATCTTGCTCGGTAGCCTTATCTGCTCGTTTATACTCTTTGGCGTACAATACTTCCTGTGCGGATGAAAGGCCATTATTCTTATCTGTTAGTGTTTTATGGGGCTGTTTGTTCTCACTCAAGTCTCAACACTCCTTTCCGTCTTACTTTCAGTCTGCCACGATTAGACGAAATTAAACACAGCATTCAGTTATCGTTCTTTGGTTTTCTCACTAAAACCACGTATACTAACTGCATAAGGAGCTGATCACATGAAATTCCATATGACAGAGCACGGTTTTGACACCGAAACCGAATTTGGTACTTTACACATTTCATCCAATGAAGAAAAAGGGTTTCGCCCATACCAGCTGATGGTCGCGTCGATTGCCGCTTGCGGTGGTGGCGTTATGCGAAAGATTCTTGATAAAATGCGTCTGCCTGCAGATGATATCGCCGTGGAAGTGAAAGAAGTCGTACGTTCACAAGATGATGCAAGTCGTCTATTGAAGATTCATCTTCATTTCACAATCACCGGATCAACTATTACCGAAGAAAAAATGCCACGGATCATGGAGCTTACAGAGAAGAATTGCTCCATGTTACAATCTGTAAATGGTTGTATTGAAGTAGTGAAAACATACAAGATTGCCACTAAGTAAGTGCCAATGAAACGACAAGAGAGTTCTCTCTTTTGTCGGTTTTGATGGTTAAAGGACCTTATTTTCCCATTAATAATCCTGTATAATGAATAGAGTATTTAAAAGGAGGTCTACCTATATGAAGAATAAATTAGTTGGGTTGCTAGCAGTTTTATTAGTTTTTGCAGCAACACCATTTCATGCGCAGGCTGCCACACAGTTCTCTGACGTAGATAAGCATTGGGCGAAAACAGAAATTATGTATCTAGCTGACCGTAATATTATAGGCGGTTTTCCAGATGGCACGTTTAAGCCAAATGATCCTATTACACGCGCTCAGGCATCTTCCATGCTCATTAAAGCATTGAAAATTCCTCTGGTGAAAAATCCTACTGGCCAGTTTAAGGACGTCTCGAAAAAGTCCGCATATTATCAGATCCTTGCAACGGTGAGTGAAAAAGGAATTATGAAGGGTGACAATGGTTTCATGCGTCCTGGTGAAGATACTTCACGCGCGCACATGGCCGCGATTATACGCCGTTCGTTTAAAATACCCACAGACAACCAAGCAACATTTGTTGACGTATCGCCAACGCATTGGTCATTCCCTGATATTAATGGAATTGCAAAAAAAGGAATTACGGGCGGTTCTGAAGGTAAATACATGCCTGCAGACTCGGTCACAAGATCCCAATTTGCTGCATTTTTAGTACGTGCTTTGGATGACTCGATGAAACTCAAAGACTACCATTCGTATGTTAGTGTTAAAGGAAAGACAGTTGAACAGAATGGCTTCTTATATACAATTGCCAAAGACAAGGAGTCTACGAAGCTATTTAAAGAAAACAAAAAGGCTGGAACACGTTCAGCCATTTTGGATAGTGCGACAATGCCGGATAACGGTATAAATCGCGAGCTCTTAATGTCCGGTTACCAGATGGTTCTATATAATGACGAAATCTTCATTCCCTATTGGAACCTAATCAATGCAAGTAGTAAAATGCCTGCTGGTTACAATGTAGTAAAATTAAACGTGAATGACTGGAGCTACACAATTGGTAGTATTCCACTTGACCAGAAGTTTCGTAACATGTTCATCTTGAATGACCGTATCTACTATACTCTTGAAAAGAACAAGGATCGTGTTTTTGATTCCAAGTTCTATCCTACTAAGCCAATGGATGATCCGTTGACATTGTATTCGGTCACTATGGACGGCAAAAACAAGAAAACGTTGTTGAACTTCGATGCTCGTGTGATATTCGATGAAGTAGAGGCTAATTCGAAAAGTAATCAAGTCAGCCAAAACAATAAATCAGTAGCATATGATTTATCTACAATGTATTATTTCAATAAAACAGGTGTTTATAAGTATAATTTGTTGGATAAGAAGACTAGTAAAGTTTCAAATGTACTAGCGAAAGACATGGAAGTTACGGCTACGCAGCTAGTTGTGACGGATCAGGCAGGCAAGAAACATCATTTGAAGAAATAAGTAAAAGCGGTACATCTCTATTTAGAGGTGTGCCGCTTTAAGATTATAAAGATAGTAATCAGTAAAGTGGACATACCGAATTAAGCATGACGTTTTTTCTCTCGAATGAAAATGGGCTTAGCTATCATCCTTACTAGCACTTGGCCGATGAAAAACAGAATAGCCGTTAGAAGTATAACGATATCCCGACCAAATGGCTTGAACCATCCTCCGTCTTCGTTGATGAAGTTCATAGCTAACACGAGCGAAATTACAGCTGTAATGATATTGATTAACAATACGTGACGGATTTTTACTGTACTTGATAATATACCAGTTATAATAATGAATACGATACAAGCCAATAGTAGATAAGTGGCTTCTTCGCGCTTTACATACTGACCATATTCATAAAAATGAAAGAAGAACGGTGCCGGTATCAAACTCGTAACAAACCATAGGATCTTTATGTGTCGCTTGTTCATAACATTATCTCCCTCTTAACCATACCAATAAATCCGCTTCATACCTTCACTATTAAAAGCCCGACATTCCTGCTGATATTACGAATGTAGTCCATAAAAACCCAAGTCCAATGGCTAAAATCGCAAGTGCTCTTAGTGAAATAAGTAAAGTAGTAAGTAATGTTTTTTCTTCAGGCCCTTTTATCTTTAATGTTTGAAGAATGAACGCAGTACCGGCGATTCCTACTGCAAAAGTAATTGCAACCCCTACCCAATACCAGGTTAACCCTCCACCCCAGTACGCCATTTTTTGAAATAAAATACTCATTAAAAATACACCCGAAGCGCATACAAACGCGAGCATCGTATACAATAGTTGTTTCTTTTCTCCCTGCATCACACGTATCCCCTTTCTATTCTATAGATAATCATACACGTTCTACGGTTTTTTTACCGGTACATATCCAACTTTCTCAACCAACTCTTGCCCTTGAGGTGACAGCATCCATTCTATAAATTTCTCTACATTCGGATTTTCCGTACCAGCCGTCACAACGTAAAATTCAGATGAAATTGGATACTCCTCATTGCGTATGGTCTCTTTGTTTGGTTCGACCCCATTGATTGCGAGCAATTTAATTTCATCATTCCCTACCATTTCTGTTGAGTAATAGCGGAACGTATAGCCAATGGCATTTTTATAGTTGCGATACTTCGATACTTCAGAAATTATCCCGCCCATACCCTCAGGCACATTTTCTTCCGGAGCATCCATAATCGGAATATCCCCCATCAACCTTTCCAAAGCCGTTTGACTACCACTGTCTTCCGGTCGCTGGAATGCACGAATCGGTTCGTTATTACCGCCCACCTCTTTCCAATCCGTTATTTTACCTGCATAGATATCTTGAATCTGCTTTAACTCTAAACTAGTAACGGGATTCTTTTGATTAACGAAGAAAACAAATGCTTCCCGACCAACCGGTGTTAATTTCAACTCAAGTCCCTTTTGTTTAGCTGTTTTCAATTGTGCATCGGAAGGTCCAGCCGCGAGTATCATATCCACTTCTCCGCTAAACAAATTATCATAAGCAACTGGCGTAGTATTGACCATCACTTCGCTATCGTACGGATTATATTCCTTTTCCGGATAGACAGCATGAACGAATGCAGCATACAAGGGATATAATGCAGTTGCCCCATCGATACGCGGCAGATTGTCTTCCAACGTTAATGTAGCCGCTTCATCTAATGACACTAACTTTGTTTCTCGACCCATAGAAAATGGCTCATAGTAAAATACATCTACTTCTGCATCCACAGTCGAGATACTTTCTTTATACAGATGCATGATGGGCCATACCGCAGCTCCCATCACGAATATACCTGCAATAATGCCGAACCACTTCTTCCGTTTTTTCGTATTGAAGTAATGGAATATCATCATGACAATCCAAATGTATAGAACAACCACACCAATCACGACTAACGGAATATAATGAATCAATCCCATAAACAGTAAATATAATAAACCTACGCCTGTGAAAAATAGAAAACCAATCAATAGTAGTACCGAAAATGCCATGGGTGCAATCATAACCATTCCCTCCTTTTATTTGCCACTCAACTCATCCAAACGATGCCACGCCTCATCCTCATCAAAGGAACTATACCAGCGATAATGTTCTTCATCCAAGATACGGAAATGTTGACTGATCAAGTTTTGCTGTAAACGGAAACGGCCTTTCGTTTCTAACTCGCGCCACCATACTTTCCCACCCATTGACTGGTCCATTCGGCGATCTATGCCATCATGGGCAATCGTTTCAAGCACTTCCAACGGGTCTCCGCCAACTACTGCCTGCAGTACATCACTTTCTCGAAACAATGCACAAACACCTATCACTGCAGTCCAACTGGCAGCTGCCCTACCCTTTTCAATTTGAATTAATGTCTTTTTTGAAAGTCCTAGTACATCAGCCATCTTTTGTTGGGAGTATTCCCTCTCCAATCGGACTACTCGTAACTTTAACGAAATCAGTTCTATTAATTGTTGTTGATTCACGAGATCACCCCATAGTTACATTTAATATCTATTGGTGTAATATTACACCACACATACTAAAAACGCAAATGAATTTTCTAAACTATCTGTTAACCCGCTAACTATCGATTCTTTCGTAAAATTATGATAAGATTTATTGACTTTGTGATTTAGTATAAGAAACGAGGACTTCTATGAAACAGCGTGAACAATGGACATCCAAGATTGGTTTTATCTTAGCTGCTGCTGGCAGTGCTATCGGATTAGGTGCAATCTGGAAGTTTCCTTATATGGCCGGAACAAACGGCGGCAGCGTGTTTGTGCTGTTATTTATCATTTGTACATTATTGATCGGACTACCGATTTTATTGGCTGAGTTTGTCATTGGACGAAGAGGACAGGCAGATGCCGTGACTTCTTTGAAAAAACTTTCAACAGGACGGAGTTGGGGATGGGTTGGATGGATGGGACTTGCATCGTCTTTCATCATCTTATCGTTTTATAGTGTCGTGGGTGGATGGATTCTATCCTATTTAGCACGAGCGTTTACATTTAAACTAGGCGGAATAGATTATGGTGATTTATTCAATACTACGATTGCCAACCCGTGGGAAGTATTACTAGCGCAAGCTTTGTTTATGGCATTGACGATCTTCATCGTTCAAAGCGGAATTCGTGGTGGAATTGAGCGAGCAAGTCGCTGGATTATGCCGCTACTATTCTTGTCTTTCATTGTATTGGCGATTCGTTCGTTAACACTGGATGGCGCAATGGAAGGTGTTCGGTTCTTATTCGTGCCAGATTGGAGTTATCTCAACGGAAAAACATTCCTTGTTGCGTTAGGACAAGCATTCTTTTCCCTCAGTGTCGGTGTAACGGCTATGATGACGTATGCTTCCTACCTTTCAAAAGAGGAAAAGCTTGGACAGTCTGCATTTAATGTCTCAATACTAAATATCGCGATTTCTATACTAGCAGGACTTGTGATTTTCCCAGCCGTATTCGCGTTAGGACACTCACCTGAGGCAGGCCCTGGTTTGATCTTCGTCATCCTACCGGCTATTTTCAATGAAATTCCGTTCGGTGGCGTATTCTTGATTATCTTCTTTTTCCTCATGCTGTTTGCGACATTGACTTCCGCCATTGCGATGCTCGAGATCGTAGTGTCTACAGGCATCCGTAAAAAGCATGACAGACGAAAACGTGCTTCCTGGGTATTCGGAGGACTAATCTTTTTAGTAGGAATCCCAAGCGCATTATCATTTGGTTTACTATCCGACGTGAGCATCTTCGGTAACTCCATTTTTGACTTCGCTGATTTGCTGACGAGTAGAATTGCGATGCCGCTTGGTGCGTTGGCTGTGTCTTTATTTGCTGGCTTTGTGCTGACGAAAGAGGATACGGCGGAAGAGTTAGGCATGAATCGCGCTCTTCACACGTTTTGGAAAGTGATCGTCCGCTACTTCGCCCCGATTGCAATTGTAATCATATTCTTCACTTGGATTTTAGGCATGTAAAAAGCACGCTGGAGAAACTCTCCGGCGTGCTTTTAGTTTGTGTATACTTATGAAAGCCAGTGGGCTATGAGCAGTTTTAAGGTGCCTATGAGCGGATATCCAGTGTCTATGAGCAGAGACGGTACTCGATAGAGCGGTCAACAGCTGTCATAGAGCACTTAAAGTTCCTGATAGAGCGCTCAGAGAGAATCAATGAGCCTGTGACGTCAGAAAAGTTCTAGTTTGGAACAAACGCATCCGACCGGAATACAGTGGAACGCTTCACTCACGCCAATCGTGTTTAGCAAGCTCAGATATGTTTCATAAGAGCTTCTACCACTAGCGTTAGTCCTGCCAAATCATCTTCAGAAAAACGATCCAGTTCAGGGCTGTCGATATCGAGCACACCTATTACTTCTCCATCTTTAATCATAGGCACGACAACTTCGGAACGGGATGCCGCGTCGCATGCAATATGGCCCGGGAATGCGTTGACGTCGGCTACAACAAGGCCTTCTTTCGTCTTCGCAACCGTTCCGCAAACTCCGCGGCCCAGTGGAATGCGGATACATGCAGGCAAGCCTTGGAATGGCCCCAGCACTAGTTCATCGCCATCCATCAAATAAAAACCTACCCAGTTAATCCGATCAAAGAATTGATTAAGTAGCGCAGATGCATTGCTTAAATTTGCGTACATATTTGGCTCTCCAGACACTAATGCGTCTAATTGCGTGGAAAGCTGTTTATATTTCTCTTGTAGATTGTTGGAATAGTCAATAGGTGTGTACATATGATTCCCTGCTTTCTGTGTATAGATCTACCTTTTATCATACACAGAATTACGTTGTGGGAAAAGTAATCGAACTTTATTACATACTTCTTATCAATCTAGTTTCACCTTCAATACCTCTCCGGTTACGGCATCTATTTTAACTTCATACTTATGCCCTTCCATAGTGCGGATATCTACTTCATAGATTAATATACCATCATCAAACTCTAGCTCAGATTTCACCACTTGCCCCGGTACTCTTTGCAATGCAATTTCATTCGCCTGCTCCATGGAAATTCTACGGTATTGAGGATGTTGCCAGTGATTCATCCAATATTCATTTTGCTGATTCAATTGATGATCCCTCCCATTTCTTCTTCGCTATCAATCTATGCCAAAGAGTGGGAAAGTGTTTCTCTACTACGTATGTCGTTTACGATAGAAAAACGGATTATTTCCGAGGAAACAATCCGTTTTTGTCAGGCGGTTTGCGCTGAAGAGTTTCTTTGTTTGTAACGCATCCAAATAATAAGTGGGATGAGCAGTAACGAGATATATGTTCCTAGGAAGCTCAGCATGGAAAAGCCCGAGAACGCAACGATAATTCCCGAAACCAAGCCACCGACTGTACCCGCTAGTGCAACAAACACATCGATCGTTCCTTGGATCTTCGCACGCGTCAACACATCAGTTGAATCGATTACAATTGCTGTTCCACTAATTAACCCGAAGTTCCAACCAACTCCGAGTAATATGAGTGCCACAGACATCCAGAGTATCGATCCTCCTGCTACATAGGCTGAAAGAATACCCGCGGTTGCAAGTGTCACACCGGAAGCAATCACCATAGCCGGACGTCCAATCCGGTCTACTAATACGCCTGTGAAAATCGATGGTAAGTACATCCCTGCAATATGAAGTCCAATAACTATGCCAATACCCGATATTTCCGCGCCGTGATGCTGCATATGAAGCGGTGTCATAGTCATAATGGCAACCATGACGCCGTGAGACAGAACGAGAACAATGGCTCCTATCCAAATCCCCATTCTGTTCGCCGTATGCTGCTGCATAAATTGTCCTTCACTGGATTCTCCTTGATTCTTTTGATTGGCCAATTCAATTTCACGTGCTACTAGTAGCGGATCGGGATTTAAAAACAGTAGGAAGGTCAAACCGGACAATAAATACGCGACACCGGCTAGTAAGAATACACCTGTCAATGAAGGAATACCGATAAAATCCGCCACGTATCCCATAGGTAATACGAGATTCGGTCCTGCGACCGCTCCGATTGTGGTCGAAACCAATGCTACACTGACTGCTGTAGCACGTTGCTTTTTATTGGCAAGATCTGTTCCTGCATAGCGCGCCTGTAAGTTCGAAGAAGTCCCCGCCCCATATATGAAAAGAAAAATAAATAAAATAGCCAAGCTTCCAGACATGGTGGCCAGAATAACACCAAATGCTCCAATTCCACCTGTAATAAAGCCAGCTCCCAAGCCGAATCTCCGGCCGTATCGCTGTGATAGTCTGCCCACTAGATAGGCTGAAAGAGCTGAACCGAATGTGGAAAGTGCAATCGGCATACCCGCCAGACTTTCGTTACCAGTCATCTCCTGTATGATCAAAGATCCTACTGTGATTCCTGCAGCGAGTCCTGCACCACTAAATATTTGGGATATGATCACGACAAGTAAAGATCGCTTGTAGAGTTGCTTCTGCGCTTCTTCAGAATTTACATAGTACGAATAGTCTTGTCGTCTTGACATGAAATTTCCCAGCTCCTTCTTTACGTCTATGCCATTTTGCTATGTATAAAGATAAATCTTTTTATGCTTTACTCATCTTATCACACCTAGACAAGTAGACGGCGAGAATTTATCTGAATATAAAAACAAGCAAGTCCAGGTGTAATGGACTTGCTTGTTTTGTTCTACTATTGCTTAAGATTAAATAAACGGTGCAATAAAAGTAGGATGATCAGAGAATTGTGCTATACGCTTTTCCCCTTCATGTACCCACTTTTCATCGTATACAATTGGACCGTCTTTGTCTTCAGGTGTTTGGAACTGATCGAGACCGACAGCTGCTAGAACCGGGCTATCATCGTCGTCTAATCCAATATTGACTACATGATTGATGATAAATGGCACGTCGAATTCGATCATGGCACTATCTTCATCGAGTTCACCGTCGATCACATGGAAAGGTATTCGCAAGTAGATGGTATCACTGCCGTCCTGATTCAGGATGGAGTCGAAGTTTCCTCTGTCGAAGTCCCAATTTCCACCCATTTGAATGTCATGTTCTGCGAGAATTTTAGTTGCATCTCCAAATAGTGATTTCTTTCCTGGTAGATTTGTTTTTAGTTCGATCATGGCTTGTCCTCTTTTCTATATCAGTTTTTCTTGTTGTTTGTCTAGTTGATAGTAGTTTTAAGAATACCCTAGTTAGCTGTTTGGCAAACTTCTAAAGGTAGTTGATTTTTAAAAGAAATAGAGGGATGGCATCGTCGTTTTTACACAAAAGAAAAGACTACCAAATACATAGGCAGTCTACTTTCTTTTATTTCATTAATTCCTGATACCGTCGCAAGCATTCTTCATACGCTTCTTGTACGGTTTCGGCTTGGATGACGTCTTCACCGGTTGTGGCAAAACGGGCCACGGAATGTTCGTATTGTGGGTCGTAGTAGTGGATCAGTAGTTGCTCCACGGCTTGTGCAAAGCGTCCATTTTCTAAATCTTCTTGGATCTGTGCGGCGATTGGTTGGTGGATCCGTTTGCGAATTCGGGCAAATGCTTCTAAGAATAGTTCCGGTTGTTTTTCGGGTTCGTATTCGGAGAGGATTTCTTCTACACGTACTTTGACCGGTAGTTGAATGATCCATTGAGGACTCTGCTCTTTTTTCTTAAACAGTAGTTCAGGCATATGCACTTGGCCTATGCGTTTGCTTTCGCCTTCGATGAAGATGAATGGTTCATTCGCATACTTTACTAGTTTATCTGCAACTAGTAATTCGAATTTCTTCTGATTGTTCGGTTGCACACCGATCTGTCCGAATATCGAACCGCGATGACCTGCCATTCCTTCTAAATCGATGACCGGACAACCGTCTTCCATCAGCTTGTGAAGAATCTTCGTCTTGCCGCTGCCAGTATAGCCGTTAAGTACAAGTAATTTAGGTGTGATAGGTTCTTGCAGTCGCGCAATAACCCACTGACGATACGTATGTATTCCGCCACTGATCCGACTTGAGCGGATTCCCATTAATTCAAGCACAGTCATTGCCGTTTTGCTTCGCATGCCGCCACGCCAGCAAAATACGGTAATCTGTGCATCAATCTTCCTGAATTCGTCAATGAAGTCAGGCAACTTCTTGGAGAAAATAGCTAGTCCATGATCCATTGCTGCTTCTTTGCCTACTTGTTTATAAAGCGTTCCTACTTCTGCACGTTCTTCATTTGTAAAGATTGGAATGTTGATACTACCTGGAATAGTAGCTTCTTCAAACTCTTTAGGCGTACGCACATCGACTAAAGTTTGTGAATGATTTTTTTGCAAGTCGAGCGCTTCCGCCAATGTAATGTCTCGTACCATGTGATTCCCCATCTCCTTGATTTACTGCACGATAATTCGACCGCTATGTTCATCGGTCACTTCCCCAATAATATGCGCATCGACTCCAGCTTCGCGTAATTGTGCATGCAGACGATCTGCTTCATCTCCTGCAACTGCTACAAGCAATCCACCAGAAGTTACCGCGTCACATAAAATCCATCTACCGACTTGATCCAATGATTCGGGGTATTCAACGATGTCCTCTATATGAGCAAAGTTGTTTTTCGTACCGCCTGGGACTGAGCCCGCTTCTGCAAGTTCTCTTGTACGCGGCAAAACAGGTACTTTCTCGTTATCAATACGTAAACAAACGCCACTACCTGTTGCCATTTCAGAAGCATGTCCAAGTAAACCGAAGCCTGTTACGTCTGTCGCGGCATGAATACTATATTCATCCATCACTTCTGACGCTGTTTTATTGAGTGTCGTCATCACTTTTGTCACGTGAATTTCCTCTTCTTCAGACAATAATCCGTTTTTCAAGGAAGTGGTCATGATTCCTACACCAATTGGTTTTGTTAGAATCAAACGATCTCCAGGCTTAGCACCAGCGTTTGTACGGATCTTGTCGGGATGCACCGTTCCAGTTACTTGCATACCGAATTTTGGTTCCTGATCATCAATTGAATGTCCGCCAACTAGTACTGCACCAGCTTCTTTCAATTTGTCTGCAGCGCCACGCAAGATTTCCGTTAGAATATTGCGATCGAGTGTATGAATGGGAAAGGCTACGATATTCAATGCTGTGATAGGTGTTCCACCCATTGCGTAGACGTCACTGATTGCATTCGCCGCTGCCACTTGTCCAAAATCATACGGATCATTAACAATCGGTGTGAAGAAATCAAGTGTCTGCACAATAGCAGTCGTATCATTTATTTTATAAACGCCGGCGTCGTCGCTCGTATCCAGTCCGACTAGTAAGTTGGGATCCGTTAGGCCAGGGGGTAATGTGCGTAGAACTTCAGCCAAATCAGCAGGCCCAATTTTACACCCACACCCTCCTTTTGAAGATAATGAAGTCAGTTTTACAGAAGAGTTTCGCATTACAGATATCAACCTTTCAATTTGTAGTCCCTTAATTTTACCATAGAGTTTGTATTCTAGAGTTGTTGAACACTTGAAATTCCTATTGACACACAAAGAGGCTGAGCGTAAATCGCACAGCCTCACTTAATTCATTTTATTACTTTACATAAAGTACTTGCCATTCATTATCATGTTTCTCTATACGCGTTCCTGTCCAACCAGTCAATAACAATTGCTGTTGTCGTTCGATATCCTGCATAGGAACTGCTTGCTGTTCGGACGTAGCTTCTTTGAAAGGCTTCTGCAAATCTCTGAATAAAATATAGCGTAGTTTATTGCCGTACTTAACTTGGAGTGCTTTGATTTGTAAATTAAGTGCAAATTTATCCTTTAAGCTCGGTATATTAAATGGTGCAACGGTTGTACAAATATAGCGATAATGCTCACTCTCGATGTGCTCCAATAGCCATTTGCCGAGAATCGTCTGTAATCCATGACCTCTAAAGGCTGGATCCACACAGGTGATTTCTGAGTACAGTACACTTGTCATTTCGTTTTGCGCTACACCTACGTCGATTCCTAAATGCTCGTCATCTTCACCAGGATCCAGCATAGCTCGGAACGCAATGAGGCGATCATCGACGTAGGCACCTGCCATCATGCCGTTACCGTGTAAAATATATAAAAATTCTTCTTCCGTTAGTGGTTGTAAGAATTCGGGTTGCTCGAGTACTGCCATGACCTGTTCTTGCAAAGCCAAAACTTCCGGTAGTTGATCTTCTGTAAGCAGTGAAAGTGAAGATTGTAACGTCATAGTGCCACCTTTTCTTTACGTACCGTCAATTCTTCTAGAGTTTGCTCGTCTACGTCAATTCCTAGCCCGGATTTTTCATTGAGTTCAATAAACGGTACGTCATAGCGTAGATTGCTGACATCTTTGCTGAATTTCAATGGCCCAGTCAATTCTACGCTTGTCATCGCTTTTTGTGAGAAAGCTACATGGAAACCTGCTGCAGAGCCAATGGATGACTCTACCATTGAGCCAACCTGACATTCGATTCCAGCCATTTCCGCCATATGTGCAAGTTTCATAGCAGGATACATACCCCCGCATTTCATTAGCTTGATATTCACTTTATCTGCTGCACGTTTTGCGATAATCTCACGCATATCACGCACACCGCGTAGTCCTTCATCTACCATTAGAGGCGTTGCAGTTTTCGATTTGATTTCTACCATCGCATCGATATCATCCGCTTTCACAGGTTGCTCGAGCCAGTCTAGTTCACAACTTTCCAATTGCTTCATCGCCTGTAATGTCGTCGCACTGTTGCTCCATCCTTGATTGACGTCAACACGAATTGCAATATCCTTACCTACACGCTCACGTACTGCTTGAATACGCTTGACGTCTTCCGTTGCGTTGGTACCTACCTTCATCTTCAATGAACCATAGCCCGCTTCTACACGTTCTGCGGCTTCTTGTGCCATATGTTCAGGAGACGCGATACTTAACACATGCGTAATCGGAAACTTCTCATGATAGCGTCCACCGAGAAGATTATAGGCTGGGATACTATATGCTTTTCCTACTACATCAAAACAAGCTATATCCAGTGCAGCTTTTGCAGTAGGTACACCGTAGATTGCCTGATCCATTATTTCATGAATTCTACCAAAGCAGCTCGGATCTTCTCCAAGTAAAATAGGGGCGAGCGTGTGTTGGAGTACAGCAAATGTACCTTCCCAACTTTCTCCTGTTACATGGTCGTCCGCCACTGCTTCACCGTAGCCGACATGTCCGGTATCTGTCGTCATCTTCACGATAATAGATGGCATGTCATCGTAAGACGCGTAGCTAATCACAAATGGTTCGTGGAGAGGCAATCTAATCGCGAATATTTCAATTTCAGTTATTTTCATTATATATTCTTCCTTTCCTATTTGCATTCTTTCATTCGTATTGTATGATTGTCGTTAAATAGTCGTTAATGAAAGAGGAGGTATCTATATGAAGGTTACCATTGCATTGATTGGGTCACAAGAGTTTTGCCAACAAGCGGAAACTATTGTGTTGCCTCAAAACATCCGCATCGATTGTTATCAATACCGTAATCCTTCAGAAGCACCGAGTTTGCTCGACACGATGAAGCCTTGTCATGCGATTCTGTTTTCTGGATCCTTGCCATATGAGGCATCTGAGCATGTTCTTAAGACCATCTCCGTTCCTGTACTTTATCTTCAACAAAATGAACATACTATCGCTGTTACATTATTATACCTTGCTTCAGAAAAGAATTTAGCAATTTACGATATTTCTATCGATATAAAAGATCGTTCTCATATCGAACATATTTTGCGTGACCTCGACACTTTATCGCCCAGTAAGAAACCCGCTATACATGAATTGCAGAGGAACAGTGATTTACAAGCGATTGTAAACTTTCACGTGGAACACTTCAGAAGCGGGCAATCTAAAATGGCAGTGACCAGTGTGCATGCCGTCTATGACCAACTAAAAGCAGCAGGGATTCCCGCTTTTCGTATGCTTGATCCCGTCAGTAATACTTTACGTGCACTTGAACAAGCTGCACACCAAGCAAGTCTTGAAAGAAGTAAAGCAACTAAAATCGCAGTCGGATTATTGAAAGTACATAATAAGAAGAAATTTTCTCATGAAACAGTAGTGAAACTAGCTAATTACTTACAGGCAAAGTGGTCGGAAAGTGAAGGTTTCTACTACTTCTATACTTCGCTAGGTACTGTGGAGTTCGTGTTGGCACTGGAATCATTCGTTCTCTTTATCAACTCTATACCCGAAGCTTCTTTATCTTTTGGATTGGGTCAAACTATTGTAGAAGCTAGCGACAATGCGTGGAGTGCGCTGCAACTCGGTTCAAACGAAGGCATTTTTATGCTAGATGAACATAAACAGCTTCACGGACCGTTGCCTTCTACAAACATCTCCATCGCCATGAAGCTCGAAGAACCAAAGTTACTAGCAATTAGCAAGAAGACTACTCTCAGTCCTGCAGTCATTTCCAAGATCATTCAGTTCAATCAATTCAGACAATCCACTTCTTTTACTGCACATGATCTCGCCGGGTATTTAGCCGTTTCAAGAAGAACCGCAGAACGGACGATCAAGAAATTGATGGATCATCAATTCATACAGGCAGTTGGTGAAGAAATGACATATTCGCAAGGCCGCCCCCGTGCTCTATATGAAATGAAACTCCCCCACCCATAACGAAAGAAAAGCCGTAGAAATAATCTCGGCTTTTCTTTTTTATATTATTCCAACTGCACTTCTGGCTCTAACCGTGCCTCTTGCTCATCCATCTCTACGATTTCTTCCGATGTCATTTTTACAATGCTGAAGCCGGTTAATGCATACACAATCGACAACAACGGAACCGCGAAATTCAAAATAGCATACGGACCATATTCTACAACACTGACACCAAGTGTACCGAATATAAACACACCACATGTATTCCACGGAATGAATACGGAAGTCAGAGTTCCACCGTCCTCAAGCGCACGCGACAGGTTCTTGGAGCTTAATCCCATGTCTTTATAGGTTTTACTAAACATTCTAGAAGGCACTACAATCGAAACGTATTGCTCTGAACACGTAGCGTTGGTTAGAACACACGCACCGATCGTCGAAATAATCAATGATGACGTAGATTTCACGACTTTCAACAATTGCTTCATGATTGCACGTAGCATTCCGGAATACTCAAGGATTCCACCAAACGTCATCGCCACAATCGTCATGGAAACGGTATACATCATACTATCGAGTCCACCGCCATTGAATAAATTATCAACTAATTTATTACCTGTTTCAATAGCAAATCCGCTCTGTAAAGCATGAAGAGCGTCTGCAAACGTCCCGCCCTGAATAGTGATGTGCGAAATGAATCCTAACACAATACCGATAATTAATGCAGGAACCGCAGGAATCTTTAACGCGACCATTACAATGACCGCTAACGGAACGAGCAATAGCCAAGGTGAAATAATAAAGCTTTCTTGCATGACTTGCGATGTTTTCGCAATCGATGATAATTCTGCTTCACCCGATCCAAACTTTCTTCCCAAGAAGGTAAACACAGCCAATGCGATGAGTAAACCAGGAATCGTCGTATACAACATATGCTTAATATGATCGAATAAATCTGTCCCTGTCAGCCCTGCTGCAAGGTTCGTCGTATCCGAAAGAGGTGACATTTTATCACCAAAATACGCACCTGAAATAACAGCACCCGCGACCATGCCTGCTGGAATTCCCATACTTAACCCGATGCCCATACCCGCCACACCGATCGTTGCCATCGTGGACCATGAACTACCGATTGCCAACGAAACAAGCGCACAAATTAACGCAATGGCAACTAGGAACCAAGATGGTGTAATGATCTTCAATCCGTAGAAAATCATTGTAGCGACGATGCCGCCACCCATCCACGAACCAATCACTAATCCAACGAGCATAATGATAATGACGGCAGGAAGTGCTAAACGAATGCCTTTGTACATCATTTCTTCAATCTCTTTCCAGGAATAACCGTAACGCCAAGCGACGAGTGCCGCAATAGAAGTACCTACTATTAACGGCATATGTGGTCCTTGCTCTAGCTTTACCACGGTGATCAGCATCACTACAATCATCAATACTAGTGGCAGTACAGCCCACCAAAAACCTATCTCTCTTTTTTCTCTTTTCGCTTCCATAATTCACCCCACCCATCTTCTGATAATTCCGTAATGTCGTTATATAGTCGTTTAATCTATAGTAAGCGTTTTCTGAATTACTTGTCAACGCAAAATTTGTAAGCGTTTTCCGAAGTCACGAACTCTTCATATAGAATACGTTTATAGTACTTTGATAACGGGAATACTATAAAGTACTTTCACGAATGGGAGGCGCGCTGCCATTGACAGCTAATGTCCAAAAAACAGAAATGATAAAATGTATTACGGAATACGATACGTTACGCAGAGTCATTTTGTGCCCGCCAGAGTTTATGGCAATTGACGAAGTGATTAACGAAGTACAGAAAAAGTATGAAGACGAAAATATTGATAAAGCCCGTGCGATGAAACAACATGCGGAATTCGAGAAATTACTAAAAGAAAATGGAGTGGAAGTCATCACACTTCCTACTTCTGAAAAATATCCGGAACAAGTCTTCACGCGGGATATCGGTTTCACAATCGGTAATGAAGTATTCATAGCCGATTTGGCCGCAAATATTCGAAAAGGTGAAGAGATCACGCTAAAAGAATGGCTGATCGCACAAGACATCCCCTATCAGTCCGCGACGGATCGAATGGAAGGCGGCGACATCATTGTCGACCGCGATACGATCTACATCGGCATCAGTAGCCGCACATCCGAGGAAGCAGTCAGCAAACTAGAAGAAAAACTGCCCGATCATTACATCAAGCGAATTCCATTTGACGGGCGCTACTTGCACTTGGACTGTGTATTCAATCTCCTGTCTTCAGGAAAGGCTCTCTACTTCCCCGCAGCATTTGATCAAGACACGATCGATCAATTAGCCGCGTCGTACGAACTAATTGAAGTCGCTGAAGATGAACAATTCTCGCTTGGTACGAACGTACTTTCAATAGGCAATAATAAAGTATTCAGTTTGCCTCAAAACAAAAAAGTGAATAAAGATTTACGCGCACATGGTTTCGAAGTCATTGAAGTCGACTTCTCTGAAATCATTAAATCAGGCGGTTCATTCAGATGTTGTTCCATGCCGGTAGAACGCGGATAAAGTGAAAGACTGAAGCCCATCCCACATAATGTTCGTGGTGATTAGGCTTCAGTCTTTTTCATTCCAGTAGGTCTATATAGTAATTTTGGTCATCGTCTAGCTCAGGTATATCGATCTCAATTGATTCTGGAATCAACAAATGAACCGTCATAACACCCGATACAGTACCAGAGGAATATCCAGAGGTCTTTTCGCCAGTAAACTGATTCAAGATGTTTGAGTCATGATAAAACGTATATTCCAAATGGTTTTTAGGTTGTTTCGGAATAGACATGGACTTGCTATCCCAGACAGGTAGATTGATTTTGAGTTGATCGGATAAATCGTAATACATATTCTCTTCATCATTGAACGTGGCTATCAATTCGGGAGAATAGACTGTTTCTTCTATTATCCGACTAGTACTCGGTGTACGCTTGATCAGAACATACGCACCGGAGAAAGAAGGAATAGAAAATTCCCCCTTCACTTCATGCGACCGTTTTGCTAATACTAGGTGATCAGGAATTGGTAACTCTTCTACAATCGCACTATATAGATCAAATCCCACTTCGTTTTCCATTGCTTCAGGAAGATTAACACCCTTTACTTTTCGTTCCATCGTTTCCGCTACGCCAAGTCCAATTATCAGCAACACTAGGTATCCAATAATAAACTTCCAATGAAAGGATCTTTTTATCCGTACGCGTCCCATATTCCTTGTTACCAGTATAATCGTCAATATTCCTAGAAGAAGGACTATAGGTACTAGTATAGTAAGAAGCATCAAGGGTTCCTCACCTCCAAACGGTTTGTGACGAAGAAGCTAATAGCAAACAGAATAACAATGGCCCCTATTATCTTCACTGTGAATAATAGAATTGATGTTTCCCCATAGAAGAAATACAGCAATCCATTGTTCTCATTGTCTGCTATACCAAATGTGCTCTGCGTGAATGCATACCACATCACTCCAAACAGCGCGACAAACATTTTGCTCCATTGGATAAGTGATCCGAGCGTATACCCAACCAGCATAAGCAATAGCGTATAAGCCGTCATAGCAAAAATACGTGAAAGGAAATCCAGTGGTGAAGATAGTAATCCCGACGTTTCAATTATCATATTATCTTGGAACATCGCCACAATCTTCATCACCGACCCTAGTAAAACGGTCGTCACACCGCCGAGTAACGCGGCGGTACAGAAGAAGTAGAAATTAGCTAGTTGAAACGTCAAACGATTGGTCACAAACGAAAAGGATTCATTTCGCTGTGCGGCAGACGTCAACAGGAAACCGACTATGAATGCCCAGAATAGTGTGAGTCCTACTTGACTGTCGTTCGTTATGGAAGTGAAGTCGAAGGAAATCGGCTCTCCCCAATCGTTCGTGTAGGTAGATGTAAATGCACCGCTGATAAATACAGTAGCTAAAATCTGCAATATAATCAGCATCGTAAAAATTGTGCCATTGGCATTCAGTTTGAATAAAAACTGTCGTGTGGCAAGTTCATTCATACTCCATTGCGTCGAATACATCATCTACACCTCCTCTCGTCTGACCTGTCATAGCAAGATACGCTTCACTTGCCGAAACGGCCGACACACGGATTCCAGCCTGCTTTAATTCCGTTAGTTCTGCTTTCGTATGTTCATTGTCAACTATCCATTCTGTTAACGGACCTGTTGAAGTTCGATGGATTACGGCATATTGATTCGCATACTGCTTCAATACGTTTTCTTTCCCTTGGAACTTGATGAACTTCTCTTGTAGTTCGGTTATGGAACTATGAAATGCAATGCCTTTTCCTTCGATCAATAAAATGTCTTCCAGCAAGTCTTCCATCTCTTCCATATGATGACTCGATAACAAAATGGTTCTTGGGTGCGCCAAATAATCTTTTAATAATGCTCGGTAGAAATCACTGCGGGCTCCGGCATCCATTCCTGTAATCGGTTCATCAAACATCGTCAATGGACAACGTGCTGCGATCCCGACGATTGCATTGAATGTGCTACGTTTTCCTTTAGACAGTACGCGATGGTTCAATGTTAACGGCAGCCTGAAATATTTAAGTAGACGCTCAGCGAGTTCGCCGTCCCAGTTTTCGTAGAAGCGATTAAACTCCAAAAGTAAGTCTTCTAGCGTCATCGCGTCGGGAAAGCCCATCATGTCGTCAACAAATATCATGTTTGCAGAAACGGAAAGGCTATTAAAGGGACGCTCGCCAAACACACGTAATTCCCCACCCGACTCTTTGATGAAGCCTGCAATCATCTTCATGAGTGTTGTCTTCCCTACACCGTTGCGCCCTATTAGGCCTGTAATGGTATTTTCGCGAATCTCCAAATTCAATTGATCCAATATCGTAGTAGAACGATACCGTTTTGTTACGTTTTCCAGAGTAATGACCGGCATCACGATCTCTCCTTTCGCTCTGCTTGAATTAATTCGATAAGTTGTTCATCTTGCAAACCGAGTAACGCAGCTTCATTCAGCAGCTCTTGTACTAACCGCCGCAATGTTCCGTCTTTTCGTTTCGTTAGCAGTTTATTGCGTGCATCTGCGGAGACAAATGTACCGAGTCCCCGTTTTTTATAAATAAGTTCCGCATCCAGCAAAATTGTCAACCCCTTCCCCGCAGTCGCAGGATTAATGTTGAATAGCTCTGCCAACTGATACTGCGAGTACACTTTATCGTCCGCTTGTAACGTACCATCAATAATTTCCGTCTCTAACCATTCTGCAATTTGTATATAAATCGGCTTTTCTCCATCCATGTTGATCAAGAGCTTCACCACCTTTAGGTTACCCAGTACATTACTGTTGTAATGTACTATACTCGTTTTTATAGTCGTTTGCAAATGAATATAAAAAAATGCAAGGCTCAAGACCTTGCATCCCAAAGTACAAAAATATTGGCAAACAGCAATATCAATGCATAAAAGCTTCATTTTCTGCACATGCTAGCTATTTATACTGTATGTAAGGAGAGGATGAAATGAATACAGTAAAAGATTTTCCTATTCAGCAAAATAGATTATTGAATGCAGGCTTTCTATTAGTTTGCTTATGTTTATTAGACGCCGTTTTCACTGATTATGGTCTGCGACTTGGTTATATAGAGGAAGCCAATCTGCTAGTAGCGTTTATGTATGATCAAAGTATTGCTTTATTTTATATAGTGAAATTGGGCTTACCTTTACTTCTTTTATATATTGTGGCGATTCGTGCATCAGGTATAATTGTACGGATTTCGCTAACAACTGCTTTGTTTCTTTATATTACGGTGCTATTCGTTCATATATTCTGGCTGATCGTGGTCGCAATCTAACAGGTGGATAATCACCCCTTCTATACATCGTATTTGTTGTATACTACTTGTATCAATACGCGGAAAGAAGGGGTTATGATTGAACAATGCACGAACATTGCAAGCGCTATCAATCGGGATGCCACGGTCATTAAAAACGGTGGATGGAAAAGACTTTGTGAGCGCCATTTGTAAACAGGCTACGGATGAAGCATTTCTTTCAGTGGACGGTTTCAAAGGAGACGGGATTGCGGATACGAAGCATCATGGTGGGCCTGACCGTGCAGTCTGTATGTATTCAGAAGAACACTACGCTCTTTGGGAGAAACAGTTTTCTTGTACATTGTCCCCTTCTACATTTGGAGAAAATCTCACAGTAGGTGGAATGCTTGAGGATAAAGTATGTATAGGGGATATCTATCAAGTGGGAGATGCGGTCATCCAAGTGACACAAGGTCGGGTTCCTTGTAGCACAATCAGTCAGCGGACAGGTTTGCCTGGTCTGATGAAAGAGATGATTAAAACTGGACTTACAGGCTATTTATGTCGTGTCGTTGAAGAAGGAATGGTTCATTCAAATTCTACAATTACGTTGTTGCAACGCGATCCAAACAACGTGTCAATTCTTTACGCTAACGAAGTATACTTTCAACGTCCAAAAGATCAGGACGGGTTAAAACGAATTTTAGCTGTCGATGCGCTAGCTGACGAGTGGAAAGACATGCTAATGAAACGTTTGGAAAAATTACAGACTACTTAAAAAGAACGGACCACACGAATTGTGGTTCGTTCTTTTTCTATTATATAAGTTGTTTCACTAATTCACGATTTCGTTCCTTGAACAGTTCGTTATGAGAAGAGACCATTCCGTTCTGATTCGCTTCAGGGTCAATATACTTCTTGGCGCAGTTCACGGCATTGGCAGCATCTTGGAATGCTCCCGCGATTAAGTGCAACTTGCCATCATGGCTTAGCACATCACCAGCCGCATACATCCCTTCTATGGATGTAGCGCTCGTGCAAGTACCTGCAATTTGGTCGTGCTCTGTTAGCTCCACACCTAGCTGCTGATCGCCAATCAATGAGGTATCGCGCTCGTAGCCGTGATTGATGATCACTTCATCCACTGCTATCGTTACGACTGTTAAATCGTCATTATGTTGCAGTTCAACTTTCTCGATCGCACTATGATCTTCAGACGCAATGAACCGAGTGATATTCGTATTGAAGTGGCAGACAACACCACTCTCCAAAAGTTGTCGCACTTGCGCTTCGTGGCCATTCAAATTGTCTTTCCGATAGGTTAAATATACTTCTTTAGCTATCGGTTGTAATTCATTTGCCCAATCGATTGCTGCGTTACCACCACCCGAAATGAGAACAGTCTTGTCTTTGAAACGTCCTAGAGACTTTACCGTATAGTTCAAATTCGATACTTCAAAGCGTTCCGCACCTTCCACTTCGATCTTCTGGGGATTTAATATACCTGTTCCTGTCGCTACTATTACTGTCTTGCTGTAGTGAATCGTACCGGAAGAACCATGCAAAGCAAAGTAATTTTCTTTTGTCTTTTCAATTTTAATAATTTTTTCATTGAGTACTACTTCAGGATCAAATGTTAATCCTTGAGCTACAAGACGCTCGATTACCTGTGCACCTGGAGCAGGAGTAATACCCCCGATGTCCCAAATCATTTTTTCTGGGTAGACATGGACTTTCCCACCGAGTTGCGGCTGGTATTCAATGACTTTCGTCTTCATTTCGCGCAATCCACTGTAAAAAGTAGCATATAATCCTGCAGGTCCACCGCCGATAACCGTAACATCCAGTAGCTGATCTTGTTTCATTTCATCTTCTCCTTTTAAAAAGTAATTGACAACGCTCGCATTTCAATTTATAGTTTTGATTATACTGATATTGATAATCATTATCAATGATTATTTAGTAGGAAAGGTAGGAGCCCATAAAATGGTTCGCTTGTATACAGAAAATCTGCAAGTTTCATATGATGACCGCCTCATCGTCAAAGGGCTGTCGGTAAAAATACCTGACCAGAAAGTAACTGCAATTATTGGAGCAAATGGATGTGGCAAGTCCACTTTCTTAAAAGCCGTTACTCGTTTGATTCCACATCAAGCCGGGGATGTCGTACTAGATGGCGGTAGTATCATTAAACAAAAGACGAAACAACTTGCACAAAAGATGGCGATTCTTCCTCAAACACAAGAAGCCGCCAGCGGATTGACTGTTGGTGAGTTAGTGTCCTATGGTAGATTTCCTTATCAAAACGCGATGGGACGTCTAACTCCCCATGACATGGATGTCATCAACTGGGCACTTGAAGTTACCAATACGACTGATTTTAAACATCGTCAAGTCGACACGTTATCCGGAGGTCAACGTCAGCGTGTGTGGATTGCGATGGCTCTTGCCCAAGAGACAGACATCATATTCCTCGATGAGCCCACTACCTATTTGGATATGGCACATCAGTTAGAAGTACTTGAGCTGTTGCAAAGGCTCAATGAAGAACAGCAACGCACCATCGTCATGGTTTTACATGACTTGAATCAGGCAGCACGTTTCGCTGATTTCATCATTGCGATGAAAGACGGAGAAATTATTCGTGCCGGCATGTGCGAAGATGTAATTTGCCCCGACATACTGCGAGAAGTATTTCGCATCGACGCTGAAATCGGAACGGATCCACGAACGGGTAAACCGTTATGCATCACATATGATCTACTCAAAGGAGACGAATAACTGTTGAAGAAATTTCTATTACCTGCCCTTTTGCTAATCGTACTTGCGTTAGCAGCTTGCGGCAATAAACAAGATGAACCAGCGAAAGAAGATACACCTGCAAAAGAAGAAGAAACAAACGGTACCATTACGTATGAATCCGAAGATGGTCCAGTAGAAGTACCGGCTGACCCGCAACGTGTCGTCGTATTATCAAGTTTTGCTGGTACTGTGCATGAATTGGGCGTTAATTTAGTAGGAGCAGAATCTTGGTCAAAAGATAATCCTAGTTTTGATTCATTCCTGAAAGATGTAGAAGAAGTTTCGGATGAGAATATCGAAAAAGTTATCGAACTAGAGCCAGATCTAATTATCGGACTTTCCACTATCAAGAACATTGATAAATTCAAAGAAATCGCACCTACTGTTACGTATACATATGGCAAAGTAGACTACTTAACACAGCAAATCGAGATCGGTAAATTATTGAATAAAGAAAAAGAAGCAACAGAATGGGTAGATGCATTTAAAGCACGTGCACAGCAAGCTGGAGAAGATATTAAAGCGAAGATCGGAGAAGATACGACGGTTTCCGTTATCGAAGAGTTCGACAAACAAATTTACGTCTTCGGCGATAACTGGGGTAGAGGGACAGAAATTCTCTATCAGGAAATGAAATTGGCTATGCCTGAAAAAGTAAAAGAAATGACGGAGAAAGACGGATATTATGCGCTATCTGCAGAAGTTTTGCCTGAATTTGCTGGAGATTATATTATCTTGAGTAAAAGTGATACAGGAGATAATTCATTCTTGGAAACAGAAACATACAAGAGTATTCCCGCTGTCAAAAACAATCAAGTCTATCAGGTAAACACAGCAGAATTCTCATTCAACGACGCCTATACACTTGATAATCAGCTTGATTTCTTTATCGAAAGCTTTTTAGGAACTAAGTAATTAAACAAGATGGGGCTCTTCTTCATTGAAGAACCCCTTTTTTTATGACAAGAAAGGAGCGGATGAATAGGATGGAAAAACCGGTTAGAAAAGCTATTCCGTTTAGTCTCAAACTTTTTGCCAGTGCAATACTATTACTAATCAGTTTCTTATTTGCCATGAAGCTTGGTGCCGCTCACACTTCATGGCAAGACGTCTTGCTTTCATTCACAACAAGTCAAGAGAGTAACATTCTGATACTGAAAGAAATTCGTTTCCCACGTGAAGTAGCTGCCGTGTTTGTAGGTGCTGCTTTGGCCGTTTCCGGAGCTATCATGCAAGGCATGACACGAAACCCATTGGCTGATCCTGGATTGCTCGGACTAACGGCTGGAGCGAATGCAGCACTTGCGATTGCACTTGCATTCATTCCAACGATTAATTACTTCGGCATCATGACGGCTTGCTTCATAGGGGCGGCTGTCGGTGCGCTGATCGTTTTCGGCATTGCATCCGCAAAGCGTGGTGGCTTTGCACCCATCCGACTTGTATTAGCCGGAGCAGCGGTATCTACGTTTCTATTTGCCATTGCACAAGGTGTTGGCTTGTATTTTAAAATTTCAAAGGACGTGGCAATGTGGACGGCTGGTGGATTGATCGGCACGTCATGGGGACAACTGCAGACGATTGCACCTGTTATTATGATTGGAATTTTCGTTGCATTATTATTATCACGTCAATTGACGTTATTAAGCCTTAATGAAGAAGTAGCGATTGGGCTTGGACAAAACACGTTCAAAGTAAAAGTTATGTTGTTTATCATTATTATTTTATTGGCTGGGGCTGCTGTGGCTTTGGCCGGCAACTTGGCATTTGTTGGTTTGATGATTCCTCATATCGTGCGTGCCATTGTAGGAACGGATTATCGGTTCATCCTCCCTGTTTCAGCAATTATCGGTGCTGCATTCATGTTGCTTGCCGATACAGTCGGTCGCATGTTGCAAGCGCCGTTTGAAACGCCTGTCGCTGCATTAATCGCGGTGATCGGCTTACCGTTCTTCCTATTGATCGTACGCAAGGGAGGTCGTGCTTTCTCATGATTCTTCCACATATTAAAAGAAAGCAGCGAATTTTAGTTGTCTTGTTTATTGCGTTGATTATCTCTTTAAGTATTCTTGCTATTGGTTTAGGCTATGCATCTATTGAATGGAGTCGGTTACTTCCTACCCTCCTTGGCCAAGGCACGTTTAAAGAAGAGTTTGTTCTGTTTTCCATTCGCCTTCCGAGGATTATTATCACGTTACTCGCGGGTGCGGCTCTCGCTTTGTCAGGCGCTATTTTACAAGGCATTACACGGAATGACCTCGCGGATCCAGGTATTATCGGTATTAACTCTGGAGCTGGGGTCGCGATTGCGGTATTTTTCTTGTTTGTACCAATCGAAGCCGGTGCATTTGCTTATTTGCTACCGTTAGTAGGATTTGCTGGAGCAATTATCACGTCTATTCTCATTTACCTTTTCGCGTATAGCCGAAAAATCGGTTTACAACCTATGCGGCTTGTACTGGTCGGGATCGGCTTCTCGATGGCACTTTCAGGCGTGATGGTCGTGTTAACTTCTTCTGCAGATCAAGAGAAAGTGGATTTCATATCGAGATGGATAGCGGGAAACATTTGGGGAACTGATTGGCCTTATATATGGGCACTTGCTCCTTGGTTACTACTCTTGATTCCTTTCGCTTTATTTAAAGCACATCGACTCGATATGTTGGGATTGAATGAAGCGGTCGCTACAGGAATTGGCGTATCCATCGAACGCGAGCGTATAGTTTTATTGCTGACAGCAGTAGCTCTTGCAGCCTCTGCTGTATCCGTAACAGGCGGCATAGCGTTTATCGGCCTGATGGCACCTCATATTGCTAAATCACTAGTCGGACCGCGCCATCGTATAAATTTACCTATCGCAATTCTACTTGGTAGTTTTCTGCTATTGCTTGCTGATACGATCGGACGAAACATTCTGGATCCTAGCGGTATTCCCGCTGGTATTATCGTATCGTTGATCGGCGCACCGTATTTTTGCTATTTATTGCTGAAGAAATGAAAAACGCCAGAATTCCCTTTATGGGAGTTCTGGCGTTTTCATTATATCCCTCGATCCTTTTTAACATAACGAATCAGTTCTTTTTCTCGTTCTGTATTCATCTCTTCCGTAAATTCGGCACTCCACTCGTAATATCCCTTGCCCGTTTTACTACCAAGATCACCTGCATCCAATAATTCTTGCATACTAGACGCAGATTGTTTTGTGTTCGACAAATCCTTGTATAAATAATTCGATATATCCGTGTACACATCTAAGCCACCCATATCTGCAGATAGAAATGGTCCGGTGATAGGTAATCTTCTACCGATACTGTAAAGCACCGCTGCATCGATATCTTCTTTTGTCGCGATGCCTTCTTCTAAAATATGCTGTGCTTCACGTAACAAAGCGAACTGCAAACGATTCCCAACAAAACCGGGTGCTTCCTTTTTAACCTCAATGGGCTTTTTATTCATCTCGATCATTAACATCATTGAACGTTCGACTGTCTCATCATTTGTTTTCGACCCGCGAACTACTTCAACTAATGGGATTAAATGTGCGGGGTGCCAAAAATGCGTGATCACCGTACGTTCAGGATGTTTGGTTTTAGAAGCGATATCAGTGGGACTGATTGCTGATGTATTACTTGCCAAAATAACTGTCGGATCGCAAAGCTCGTCCAATTGTTTAAAAATCTGCTGCTTCAACTCCAAACGTTCAGGTACTGCTTCGATAATGAACGTCGCATCTTTTATCGCTTCTTCCATTGTTGTGACTGTAGTTACCCTGTCTCTTACTAACTGCACTTCTTCAATTGCCAATAAGTCATTATCTGTTAGTACCTGCAACTTACTATCGATACTTGCAAGAGCATGCTCTAGTTCTTTAACAGCTATACCGTACATTGTCACATCGTATCCAGCCCATGCAGCACTTAGAGCAATGGAATGACCCATCGTTCCGGAGCCTATAATCGTTATTCTTTCCATAGTCTACCCCCTACTCATTACTTGAATGCAAAGGACGATACCTGCACTAAAAGGTATCGTCCACTTATATTATCTAGTCTTAAAATCAGATGAAATCGTAAAGGATGCTTCTGTCTTTTCTTTGACCTCGTCTATAGTAACACCAGCAAACGTTTCAACCAGAACCATACCATCATCCGTGAAATCAAATACAGCCAAGTCAGTGATAAGTCGATCTACAACGCCTAGACCTGTTAACGGTAACGAGCACGTAGACTTAACCTTTGATTCACCGTGTTTATTGACATGATCCATGATGACCACCACACGTTTAGCGCCGACAACTAAATCCATCGCGCCGCCCATTCCTTTCACAACTTTCCCGGGAATCATCCAGTTGGCCAAGTCTCCTTGTTCAGAAACTTCCATTCCACCAAGAATCGCCAAGTCGATATGTCCACCCCGGATCATCGCGAACGATTCCGCGCTATCAAAGAAGGATGAACCGGGAACTGTCGTAATAGTTTCTTTTCCCGCATTGATTAAATCTGCATCTTCTTGCCCTTCTACCGGATAAGGTCCGATACCAAGCAATCCATTCTCAGACTGTAATAACACCGTCATGCCATCAGGTATTTCATTCGCTACTAGCGTGGGCATCCCGATTCCAAGGTTCACGTTCATACCATCTCGAATTTCCTCTACCGCACGTTTTACGATCGTATTTCGTGTTTCCGTCATGTTCATCTCTCCTTTTTACGCTTTTCTCACTGTTAGGCGTTCAATGCGCTTTTCATAATCTGTCCCAAGAAGTACACGCTGAACATAAATACCCGGCGTATCAATTTCTTCCGGAGTAAGTTCGCCAGCTTCAACGATTTCCTCTACTTCTGCAATCGTAATTTTACCTGCAGTTGCAGCCAGTGGATTAAAATTCATAGCCGTCTTGCGGTACACTAGATTTCCAAGTGTGTCAGCCTTCCACGCCTTAACAAGCGCAAAATCTCCAACGATACCTTCTTCAAGCAGATAGGTCTTACCGTTAAATTCTTTCGTTTCCTTGCCTTCCGCAATCGGTGTACCTACTCCCGTTGCCGTATAAAATCCTGGAATCCCCGCACCGCCTGCTCTGATTCTTTCTGCAAGCGTACCTTGAGGACTAAGTTCTACTTCTAGCTCTCCATTTAGGAACTGTTTTTCAAACATCTTATTTTCTCCAACATAAGAAGCAATCATTTTTTTAATCTGTTTATTTACTAGCAACTTACCAAGACCTGCATCATCTACTCCACAATTATTGCTGGCTACTGTTAAATTCTTTACACCACTATCGCGTAATGCTTCGATCGACTTTTCGGGAATACCACATAAGCCGAAGCCTCCGACAATCAGCGTAGCACCATCTTGAATATCTGAAACCGCTTCCATAAATGAATTCATCACTTTACTCATACTGTAACCTCCTTCAGACTCTTAGTAATAGTGTACAGAGTTCTGACTTATATGTAAAATGAATATATTGAATGAATTTTATTCTCGATTGGAATAAAGAAAGGTCGGATGATCATGGAACTTAAAGACTTTCATGCTTTTATAGAAGTGGCTAACCACCTAAGTTTTACAAAAGCAGCTGAGCACTCATATATATCCCAGCCTTCTTTAAGTAAGTCGGTGAAAAAGATTGAAGAAAAATTGAATGTCATACTGTTTAACCGCTCTACTCGTGGTCTTCGACTGACGGATGCGGGGAATATTGTATATGAACAAGGCCAGCAAATTGTTCAATTGATCGGCGAACTTCCTGTCATGCTTGAAGGACTGGCAGAAGGTGTTTCAGGGGAAATCAAGATTGGTATGCCACCTTTGATTGGTACATTATTTTTCCCGCAGATTGCAAAAAACCTTTCAGAGAATTATCCTCATATTAAAATCGAGCTACATGAGCACGGGGCTCGTATTGTCGAAGAACTTGTAGAAAAAGGACAGATTGATGCGGGGATCATCGTGCTTCCTACAAATACAGATCTCTTCAATGTACAGCCTTTTATATCTGATAAGTTTTTTCTTTTTGTACATAAAGACCATCCGTTTGCACAGCTTGATTCTATCGCACTATCCGATTTACAAGAAGAGTCCCTTATACTATTCTCCAAAAGCTTTGCATTGCATCGTAATATCATCAGTGCATGCAAAGATGCAGGTTTCAATCCGAACGTATCTTACGAAAGTTCGCAATGGGATTTAATTATTGAATTAGTTGCAGCAAAACTTGGTATTACACTCCTTCCTCAATCGATTTCAACAAAAGTCACGAATGAAAGTATCGTCATGATCCCTCTACAGAAGCCGGATTTATTATGGAAGCTTGGCATTGTGACTAAAAAGAATAGTTATCATTCATTCGCATTGAAGAAGTTTATGCAGATGTTTTAATCTGCTAAACGTATCTCTCCCTTATCTGATGATTCGTAAATGAACGCTGAAAACTCCAGCCAAATAATCGGCTGGAGTTTTTGTTTCACGTGGAACAAATTGGTTTGCTTAGAACATCTTCGTAGTCCAAGTTTCCCCATTCCATATAGTAGATACGATACCTTCATAAAAGTCCGGCTCATGTGAAATCAGCAGGATACTTCCTTTGTATTCTTTCAATGCACGTTTTAGTTCTTCTTTTGCATCGTAATCCAAGTGATTAGTCGGCTCATCCAAAACTAATAAATTCGTTTCACTATTTACTAGTTTACAAAGACGCACCTTCGCACGTTCTCCCCCACTCAATACTTTCACTTTACTTTCAATATGCTTTGTCGTTAATCCAACACGCGCTAAAGCCGAACGCACTTCATATTGAGCAAGATGTGGGAACTCACTCCAAATCTCTTCTAGACACGTGTTATCCGTATCGGCTTTCATTTCTTGTTCGAAGTATCCGATCGAGAGATGCTCGCCCTGCTCTACTTTACCTGATAGAGCTTTTATTTCCCCGAGAATACTTTTTAGCAATGTGGTCTTACCGATACCATTAGCCCCTGCCAATGCAATCTTCTGTCCACGTTCCATGCTAAGATTCAACGGTTTGGATAAAGGATCATCATATCCAATAACCAAATCTTTCGTTTCAAACAAGTATTTTCCGGGTGTTCTTGCCGTTTTAAAATCAAAATGAGGTTTCGGCTTTTCTGAATCTAACTCAATGATATCCATCTTATCTAGCTTCTTCTGTCTTGACGTTGCCATCCGGCTAGTTGCAGCATTGGCTTTATTACGCGCTACAAAATCTTTCAGATGAGAGATTTCCTTCTGTTGCTTCTTATAAGCCGCTTCGACTTGTTGCTGTCTCATTTCATGCACACGCAAAAACTCGTCGTAATCTCCTGGATAACGCGTGACTTGTTGATTTTCCATATGATAGATCAAGTTGATGACACTATTCAAGAACGGAATATCGTGAGAAATCAAAATGAATGCACCAGGATACTCTTGTAAGTACGTACGCAACCATTCAATATGCTCTACGTCCAAATAGTTCGTTGGCTCATCGAGCAATAGAATATCAGGTTTTTCAAGTAACAGTTTAGCCAATAATACTTTTGTACGCTGACCTCCGCTCAAAGCGTTCACGTCAGTATCCAATCCAAACTCGTTCAATCCAAGTCCATTTGCTACTTCTTCCACCTTGGCGTCAATCATATAAAAACCACTTTGCTCCAATGAGTCTTGAATTTGTCCAGTCTCTTCAAGCAAACCTTCCAGTTCATCTGGCTCTACTTCACCCATCTTCGCAAAAAGACCGTTCATTTCCGTCTCCATATCATATAAATACTGAAACGCCGTGCGCAGCACATCACGTATGGACATTCCTTGCTTCAGGACGGCATGCTGATCTAAATAGCCGATACGCACACGCTTCGACCACGTGACCGTTCCTGCATCCGGTTCCAACTTATGCGTAATAATATTCATGAAGGTAGATTTACCTTCTCCATTTGCACCAACTAATCCTATATGTTCACCCGATAATAAACGAAATGAAACGTCGTCAAAAATGGCACGATCACCAAAACCGTGACTAATATTTTTTACTGTTAATAAACTCATACTGTACACCTATTCCTTTTCAATTGTTTCAATAAAATCTGTATACGCTATTTTAACATTCTCAACGTGCAATTGCTTAAGAAATGAAAAAACAGTATATGGTTTCCTATAATTGAACCCATTGTTACTAATAGAATATCTAGTACATTAACTGATTGTGTTGTCTTCTATAGTCCTTCTCAACAAACTATAAGTGAAGCGACACTGTTCTTCCTCAAAACACAAAGACCATTATTGCATCAGTAGATGAACCTCTTTCTAATGTAAGAAAGTGACACAAGTGTAGCGAAGTGGAAGGCGGCGACTCGGGGAGGATCAGCTCGACAGGTGAGACAACTAAAGGGAGCAACGCGACCTAGTTGGCTCACCGCGAGCCCTCCCAAACGCGTCCGCCTGAAACGCAGCGAAACGATGCCTTACCACATCCCCCAAAGTACAATCTAAACAAAAAAGGAACATGCAGTCAAACCCGCATGTCCCTCACTTTTATTTCATTTTATATAACTCTTCATTCATTGACTTGAATAACGCATACATCATCAATAAAATAACGAACGAGAACGGCAAGGCCGCTATAATAATTGTATTCTGCAAAGCAAGAAGTCCACCTGCAGAAAGCAAAATCAATGCGATTGTCGAAACAATAATGCCCCAGATTACCTTCACAGAGTTTGGTGGTGTCAACGAACCATACGTCGACTGCATACCTAACACGTAAGTTGCTGAGTCAGCCGATGTGATAAAGAACGACGTGACTAAAAGAATTGCAAACAGTGATAATACTAATGAGAATGGCATTGCATTAAACATTTCGAATGCGACAACTTCAATATCCAATGACGCCAAATCTGCTATTCCATTGTTCTGCATTTCAATTGCTGTTGTACCGAATGTAGAGAACCATAGGAAACCGAAGAATGAAGGAACAAGCAAAACGCCTGCCATAAATTCACGAATCGTACGTCCTTTAGAAACACGTGCAATGAACATACTGACAAATGGTGACCAAGAAATCCACCAAGCCCAGTAGAAGATTGTCCATCCATCTAACCATCCACGATTTTCTCCGTTAAGTGGAGCCGTACCCATACTCATATCGATGAGATGTGTAAAATAGCCACCTACAGTATCAGTGAACATATTCAGGATGAGTAAAGTAGGTCCAAGAATTAGGATTAATCCCAAAAGTGCTACCGCCAAAATTAAGTTGATATTGGACAAATAGCGAATCCCTCTACTTAGTCCCGACCAAGCTGATCCGATAAATAGAACAGTTACGACGGTTACGATAATAATTTGTGACTGGATACCTATCGTGAAACCAAATAAGTAGTCCAAACCTGCGTTAATTTGAACGGCACCCAATCCGAGTGATGTTGCTACACCGAATGCTGTTGCAAATACTGCAAGTACATCAATGACAGTCCCTAAAGGACCTTTTACTTTTTCTCCAAAGATCGGCTTCAATGTTGCCGAAATTAGGCCTGGTTCACCTTTTCTAAACTGGAAGTATGCCAAAGCCAAAGCGACCATTCCATAGAGAGCCCAGATGTGTAGACCATAGTGTAAAAATGTTTTCCGCATAGACTCTTTAAAAGCAGCTGGTGTTAGTGCGTCCTCAGTTGCAGGTACTGCATAGTGGGATAAAGGTTCTGCGGCACCATAAAACACTAGTCCGATTCCCATCCCAGCCGAGAACAACATCGCGATCCATGTTATTGTAGAGAATTGCGGACGATCTGTATCTTTTCCCAACCGGATTTTACCGTATGGGCTGAATATCATAAATATACTAAGTAACAATAGAGCTGTCATGATCAACATGTAGTACCAACCAAAAGTAGATGCTACAAAAGCTTTACCAGCTGACGTAATTTCCTCAAAATGGACTGGATTTATTACTCCATAGCCAACCGCTATTACGATTAACACAATAGTAATGTAAAATACTTTTGAAATTTTCTTCATAGTTCCCCCTTAATAGATGAATTGCACAAGCAGGTTTACACTATACTGTAAAAACAGATGAAAATCAAACACATATGCACTATTTATTTGATGAAATCAGTATACAGTATAAGCAAAACCTTACAGTATCACGTTTTTTATACACTTATGCAATTCCAACTTTTTTATACACACTTTTAAAAAGGCTTTACTTAGGAAAACTAAAAGATGGTTTCGTGTGCACTAACGGAACCCATGGTGCATCTTCGTGGAATATTTCTTATGCTTTCTTACACAACTCTATTTTTCATTTTCATTGAATGTAACTTGTCTATGAATGTGCGTCTAGGTAAAGTTAACCTACTAACATACTCATTGCGATTACTAAGCGTTTCATAACCCTTCCTCCTTTAGTTGATAAGCTCAGTATTACTTTACTATTCTCGAGTAAGTGTTTTGAAAAGTCAATTTATTTATAACGATTTCCTATTATTTTTTGTGATTTTCTAGTCGGTATGTTTTACTTTTAAGATAAACAACTTCATGGAAGAGAGGCAAATCAAATGACTAACCCAATAACCTACATTGAACAGCATAAGAATCAACTCCTACAAACCTATAAAGAACTACACGCCCTCGCCGAACCCAGCTGGCAAGAACAGCAGACATCCCGATATTTACAAGATAAGCTTTCGTCTGCAGGATTGACTATTACTACGTATACAGGGCATCACGGATTTATTGCGGAGATCGCTGGTAAAAAGGAAGGCGTTATCGCGTTGCGCGCTGATATGGATGCATTAGTGCAGGAAGTCCATGGTGAAGTGATAGCTAACCATTCTTGCGGACACGACGCACATAGTACGATGACTCTATATACGGCACTCGCTTTAAAAGAAATTGAAGAGAATTTACATCATACGATCCGCTTCATTTTCCAGCCAGCAGAAGAGTTAGCAGAAGGCGCGTTGCAAATGATGAAAGAAGGCGTGCTCGATGATGTATTGTTCCTAGGCGGCTTGCACGTGCGTCCTCACACGGAAGTTCCTTTCGGTAAATCAGCACCCGTAATCTTGCATGGCTCATCAGCGACCATTGTAGGAACGATTACGGGCACACCAGCGCATGCGGCGAGACCTGAAGAAGGCAATAATCCGATTGAAGCAGCGAGTTCTCTCATCCAGTCACTGCGTCAAATTAGATTACTTGGGAATAAAAAGTTTTCTATCAAAATGACAGAGTTGCACGGCGGCGAGACGAGCAACTCTATACCAGCCAGTGCGCGATTTACGCTCGATGTTCGTGCCGAAACGAATGACACAATGGATTCTTTACTGGCAAAAGCTCGCCACATCATCCAACACACTGCCGCGTTGACAGAGACGGAGATTATGTACGAAGAAGAGGGCTATTCCCCTGCCGCTACAGAAAATGCAACGGCTGTACGACTAGCCCAGCAAGCAATTGGTTCTGTACTGGGAGAAGAAAATGTAGAGGGTCCTTGTATTTCTCAAGGCGCAGAAGATTTTCACTTCTACACATGGAAAACACCTGATATTCCCGCCACGATGATTGGACTTGGTTGTGATTTGAAACCAGGCTTGCATCATCCGCAGATGTCGTTCAATACCGATGCCTTAATTTATGGCGCACAAATATTAACCGAACTATTGCTGAATGCGGATCGAGAATTATGAAAACTGTCATCTATCAAGGACATGACAATTTACTACTTGGCATGACGATGAAAGACTGTAGTGAACCCGAGTCTAACAACACTGCCTTGCACGCATGTATTTCCAAGGAAGACGTACTGCATAATCGTCAACAATTGGCTCGTGATTTGCAGTGTGGAGTGAAAGACTTCGTATTTGCCAATCAAACACATAGCGCAAACTTTCATAAAGTGACAACTCAAGATCGAGGGAAAGGTGCGTTGCGGCAAGACACGGCAATAGCTGACACCGATGCACTGTATACCTTTGAACCCAATATTGTACTTTGTAGCTTAACGGCAGATTGCGTGCCTGTCTTATTTTACAGTGACGATAGCACATTGATTGGAGCCATTCATTCAGGATGGCAAGGCACTGTGAAAGAAATTACTTTGAAGTTATTCCGCCACTTACAGCATTATGAAAACTGTGATATGAGTCATATTCATGTCCAAATTGGTGCAGCACTTAGTCAGGAGAAATTTGAAGTGGATGAGGATGTCTACAAAAAGTTCCACGAGCTTCGCTATGCCGACGAGTGGATTTCTTATAATCAGGATACAAAAAAATATCACATCGATAATCAACTGATCGTGAAAAAACAATGTGAGCTAGCAGGAATACCCGATGCTCACATTACGATCGATCGTACTTGTACGTATCTGAGTCCACACGGCTTCTCTTATCGCCAAGACAAGCAGGCAGGCCGTCATGTCAGTTTTATTAAACGAATAACCTAAAAGTGCAGTGAGGAGACTATCCCCACTGCATTTTTATTTCAACTCTAATTTAATATCACCTTCAAGATAATTCGGGTAAGCAAATAATTCGAGCTTCAATGGATTTACATAATCGGTCCGATCAAAGTTCAAATCCCAATGCGTTGCTTCTCCATCACTATATTTACCTGTTGAAGGGCTTTCCACCTCTTTCCCGTTTGCATCAACCGCAGATCCAATAAAGAAAAACGGAAACTCCTCATCACCCGTATGATTCATGATGAATTCAGCATGATGTTTGGTGGATTCTAACAACTGAATCTTTTGATCTTCTGGCTGATTGATCCATTCACCCGTTTCCGTGTTCACTTCCGCAAAGGCATCCTCTGCTCGTATTGCCTGCACTTTATTTATGCGCAAATACAGTTTTTCGGGTTTTGAGAAATAATTGCTTTGCAGGAAATACGTAGACTTCCCATCCTCCCCACCGAACGCTGTCGTACCGTTTCGAATAGATCCCCACACCTCGCCTTTTTCATCTTCCAATCGCATATCCTCGAATTGTAAAATTTTCATTGTATTATCTGGATCAATAGAAACTTTTACACCTACTCGTAATGGGGATATCGTAATGTCTTCAATCCAAAACTTCTGTCCTTTGATTTCTACTTCTTTATCTATTGAATAGACCTCACTTGGCTTAACTTGTTCAGGCACAGTAAACCGTACAGTAAACACCGTTACTTCGCCTTTCAATTTGATGGCTACTTCCAAATCAAATGACTGATTGTGCGAAGTATACTGTTCACCAAACTGATAATCTATACGATCTTTGTACGTATAATTCTCTCCTTCATCCATCATATTCCCATAAGAAAAACTGCCTTCGGGAATTCCTTCCGCTTGTAAATTGATATAGTCGACTCGTAAGCCTTTCAATGAATGATCGGATGCAATTGTATAGAAAATATTAATTCCCGACTCATCTAAAATGACGCCATCTACCGTCAGTGTTTTGTCGTCAATCGTTTGAGTCGCTCCGATTTCTTGATAATAGTCGTTTTGAATCGCTGCATCGAGCCCTTTATCCATCGCAATCAATTCCACGAACTTTTCCAGACCTGGAATGGAAGCTACTGCATTGGCGAAGACAGGAGATACGCGAATAGACGTAATGAATGTCAGAAGCAACAATGCTACAACCTCTACACTTCCGAAGAATCTCTTTCGTCTCCTTCTACTCTCTCGCTTTTCTTGCCGCGCCCTTTCCATGCCTTGACGGATCGCTTGATCAGCTTCAGATAAAGGTAGTTGCTGTTGATCCAAACGGTCTTTCAGTCGCTTCAACTGCTCTTCTTCTGTCTCATACATGATCACTACCCCCTTTATCTTCAAAGTATGACCTCAGCGTATGCATCGTCTTATGAAGCCTAGACTTCACTGTGCCCTCTGGAATATTTTCCGATTGTGCAATATCTTTAATTTTCACTTCCTGAAAATATTTTAAATAAATTAATCGTTGCTCTTCATTAGATAACGTAGCTAACGCTTCCCTCATTTCAAGATACGAAATATCCTCTGCGGATACAGTCTCCAATCCACTGGCGTCTACAGTGAATCGTTTACGTAGTTTTAACTGATCTTGGCAGTAATTCATCATAATCCGAATGAGCCACGTCTTGAGATAATTCGAATCTTTCACTGTCGCAATTTTTTTATATGCGCGATACGTTACTTCCTGTAGTGCTTCGATCGCGTCATTTTCATTTCGCAGAAAAGCCAAGGCTGTCCGCAGAAGCGGTTCCTTATATAGTTGCATCACAGCCAGAAACGCGTCATCATCGCCGGCTATTGCTTTTCTATGCAACTCTTTTTCATTAACCTTCATTGGACTATCACCTCTTCTTCTAGCTTCTTATACATTAGACTCTACAACAGCTAAAAAGTTCACGGCACTTTTTATTTATTTTTCTGCATAAAAAAGATGCCTATTCTTACTAGGCACCTCACTTTATTTATTCTGTTCCTTCTACTAATTCAGTATAGACAACGAGTCGATCATCATGTGTTTTCGCTTTACGATCCCACGATCCTGTACACGTGATTAAATTCAATCCACTGCCATACGTGAAGCCAAATATCTCATCAACTGGTGCATCAGTACGTGGATATGCGACCTTCTTTACTACTGCGAAACGTAACATTTCTCCATCTTCGCCATGTATCAAGACTTCATCGCCAATTTTCATCTTATCCAATTCATAAAATATGGCTGGGCCCGTCTTTGAATCTACATGTCCCGCAATAACTGCACTCCCCCTACCGCCAGGCTTTGTACCCGGTGAAAACCAGCCTGCCTGATCAGGGTCTTGTGGGACTCCCATCTGACCATTATCCAAACGCCCGACTTCTTCGATTGGAGCCTTCACGTCGAGTGAAGGAATTTCAATTACTTTCGGCTCGATCCCAACCCGTTTATCTTCTAATGAAAATTCCTCCGCTGTACGTAAGGGAACAATCGGCATATCTTCCACCTCAGCTACTTCTATAGAGGAAGAAGCCTTCACAACTTTCTCTTGTGGCTTGGCCTCGGGCTGTGTACAACCAGCCAACAGCATTGCACCAATGAGTACTTGTATATATAGTTTCATCATCTACACGGCTCCTTCCTAAAAAAGTAGTGTAGTCTTTTATTGCTGTGCTGCTGTTTTTCTACGAATCAAGACTAGAGATGTGCCTGCGATGAAGATCATGCTTAATGTGACCCATAGCACCGTATAATCCGTTTCTTGACTCATTCCGCCCATTCCTGTTTTCGGCATGTCAGCAGGCATTGCAGAAGCAAACTGATCTGGGAACTGGTCAACAATCGCACCAGATAATGCGGTTCCTACACCAAACATATGACTGTATGCTTCGTGAATATTGTCATATGTTGCTTCGTAGTCCTCATCCACATAGCTATCGAATGTCATTAGTAATTGATCGACGTGCATCTTTAAGCCTTCTTCGAGATCTGCGGCTTTCAATCGACCTTCCGTTGCCGTATCCAAAAATGCAGCTTGTGTTACACGGTAGGCATCCAAATCTGCCATGGCCTTGTCTTGTCCTGCTTTATCTTCTTTCGCTGTTGCTTGTACATAATCCACAAAGTAGCCAATATGACTGCTCCAGATTTCATTGAACTGTTTTGCCCCTTCAGCACCGTATACCGATTCAACGGATTTTGTTAGATCTTCTGTATTGGTGTTTAAAATAGCTGCAGCTGCGTCAAAGTCTTTCGCACCGTCAATTCCTTTTTGCATAGCAAGTATCGCCAACGCTGCATGTGTTGAAAATTCATTGTTTAGTGATTCGCGTAAATCTGCAGCTTTCGTGTCTACGGATAGATTGTCGAATTTCTCAGGGAATTGGTCAGTGATCGCCCATGATAGACCTTTTCCCGTTCCGAACATGTGATGCATAGACTCTTTTAGACTTTCATATGCCTTATCGTAATCTGCTGCTCCATAGTTATCGAATGCCCAGATCAACTGATCGACGTGCATTTTCAAGCCTTCTTCTAGATCTGACGCCTTTAGACGATTTTCCGTAGCGACAGCCAAGAAGTCTGCCTGAGTGACACGGTATCCGTCTAGATCTTTAAGCGCTTTCTTTCTGCCTTCTTCATCTTTCTCAGCTGTTGCCGTAACATAGTTGACGAAATAGCCTATATGGCTGCTCCAGATTTCTTTGAATTGCTCACCTGCTTTGTCGCCGTAAACGGAACCTACTGCTTTCGACAATTCATCCGTATTTTCTCCAAGTTGTCCCGCGGCTGCTTCAAAGTCGGCGGCACCATCCAAACCTTTTTGCATAGTAATAACCGCCAAGTAGGCATGCTCTGAAAGAATGCTGTCGAGTGTTGCTCGTAAATCTACTGCTTTATTCGATACGGCTTCAGATGCTTTTCCTCCGTGTTCGTGTTCTGCTGCGCTTGTCAGAATCGCTCCTGTTGGAAATAGTAGTGACACACTCAATGGAATAGCTGCCCAAGTTTTTTTGAATTTCATAATCAATCGCTCCCTTATTCGTTTTTGTTATACAGCTAACGCAACGAATATCAAAACGGATCACTTTTTCTTAAAAGTTTTAAAAAAAACCATAAATACAACGTTGAATACAACATGAAAAAGCCTGAACCCATCACTTTGCATGAAGGTTCAGGCTGTACTTCTACTATATTCCACCGGCCAAAATAATCTGGCCTTCTGGCGCTGAGAGGTTCGGTTCTTTCTCTACCGTGATAGCAACAGTATCCCATGTTCCCGAAAGGTCTGTGAGCGGATGGCTAACAGTTCCTGTACCGGTTTCATTCGGCTGAACAATTCCCGCAGGATACGGCTGATCACCTTCTATCACCCAGACTTGATATAGTTCATCTTTAGAGAGCGTTGGTAAATCTTTGGCGTCGAGTAGCAATATATTTTGATTGCCATCTTCTATTAACATTGCGACTGCGGATGCACTCGTACCTTCTTGTGGTGCCAGTATACTTTGACCAATCAACTGGATTTCACTCTGCGCTATTTCAGGTTGCTTTTGTGTTTCTGAAAATAAGAAAGCATTCGCAACGAGTGAAGCAAATAACCCCGCAGCCAGTAAGGATGTCACGGGACCCATACGCCGACGACTTTTTTCTTTAGTCGGCATCGATACCACTTTAGCTTGTTCTGGGATGTCAGGAAGTGAAGCAAATATACGCGCTTTTAAATCTGTCGGTACTTCTATCGCTTCTGACTCATAGGGTAGATCTTCTGTTAACATCTCCCACTCTATTAACTCTTCTTGACAGGATGGGCACTCAATCAAATGATTTTCAAATTGTCTCATCTCGTCTTCAGTCAGGGTACGATTGAAATAGTCAATCAGCATATGACATGATTCATTCATTTGACACCCCTCCTTCCTGACCAATAATTCCTTTTAAATGCTTTAATGCTAGCCGAATCCTACCTTTTACCGTTCCAAGTGGAAGCTTACAGTGTTCGGCAATTTTACTTTGGCTGAAGCCCTTAAAGTAAAACAAGTCAATAATTTCTCGTTGCTCTGCGCGTAGCTCCGCAATTGCTGTACGAATCACTTCACGCCGTTCATTCCATTCAGCAGTAACTTCTGTGGATACGGTCTCTTCAGTCAATGAATCTTTGTCCAACATCGGTTCATACGCATGGCGTTTAGATTTACGAAGCTCATCTATCGATTTATTTCGTGTCACGGTCAGTAGCCAAGAAGAAAATTTTCCTTTGCCTTCAGTATAGTGGTTCGTTCCATTCCACAACTTTAAAAAGACATCTTGCGTTACTTCCTCCGCCATAGTGCGGTTATTGGTCATTCGATAAGCAAATGAAAAAACCAATTTTTCATAACGGTCATATAATTGCTCAAATGAATGCCGATTATGAGCAACTGTTTGATAATAGAGTTGTACATCATCCGGTTCGGTCATAAGACCCTCCTTTTTACAGGTTTTTTCTTTTTACCTTACCACAGACGATCGAAAGACATCATTTACTAGACTTCTACTATTTGTAAAAACATAAAAAAGAGGTGTTCCCGTTATAGCAACGAGAACGCCTCTTTTATTATTCTTTGGGATCCTCAAGCGACCGATCCACTTTTTTACGCTTTCCCTTCAAATCAAGCTCTTCTCCAAATTCTGTGTTGTAATTCACATTTCGAATTCGGTCAAACTGTTTATGAGGTTCTACTTTCTCATCCACATCAACAACCATTTCTTCATTCGATTTAACTAAAAGTCCAATTGTAGCTAATCCGCTTAGTCCCACAATGGCATAAACAATCTTAGCAAGAATCGTGTTTTGTCCTCCAAATACACTGGCAACCAAATCAAAGTTGAAAAATCCGATCAATCCCCAGTTAAGGGCACCAATAATGACTAACGCTAGTGCAATTCGCATAAATGTACTCATGTTGCACACCTCCTCCAACAATCTATAATCGAATCCAGTACATGTTTGTATAGATTCCTTATTATAGTTCACCGAATGAGACTTTTCATACATTTACATATGAAAATCGTTCTATTTCTTCAGTTAAGACCTTACAGTATAAGACTATAAAAATGAAAGTAGGGATCACATGCGAATAAATGGAGTGTTTTCAGGTGGTGGATTGAAGGGTTTTGCGTTAGTAGGTGCGGTTCAAGAGTTAGAGGAACAAGGATATCATTTTGAAAATGTAGCTGGAACTAGTGCCGGTGCTATTGTAGCAAGCTTTTTGGCAGCAGGCTATACAGCTAATGAAATTGAAGTCATGTTGGCCGAAGAGAATTTTCAAGATTTGCTGGATCCAAGAAAGTCTCTGCTATCATTTCCATTTATGAAGTGGTTATCGCTTTATTGGAGAATGGGTTTATATCAAGGGAAAGCATTAGAGGATTGGTTTTTTGATAAGCTAGCCCGAAAAGGTTGTTACACGTTTGGTGATCTGCCTAAAGGCTCGTTGAAATTAGTAGCATCAGACTTAACGAACGGTAAAATGATGGTCTTGCCTGATGATTTAGAGCAATATGGATACGATCCCGATGGTTTTTCAATTGCCAAAGCTCTTCGCATGAGTTGTGGTATTCCATACTTTTTCGAACCAGTGCGCCTGATAGCCCAGAAAGGAACGATTGTTGTCGATGGTGGAATACTAAGTAATTTCCCGATGTGGATTTTCGATGAAGATACGGTGTCCGTAAAACGACCAGTAATTGGTCTCAAGTTAAGTAGAGATCAAAGCGAAGTACCTGGACGCTCTATCCGTAATGCTCTGCAATTATTCGAAGCCTTGTTTGCTACAATGAAAAATGCGCATGATGAAAAGTATATCTCACGTGATCAAGAGAAGAATATAATCTTCATTCCAGTAGAAGATTACAGCGCAACTCAATTCGATATGAATGAAGAAGAAATTGAAAACTTGCTGTCTATTGGACGCAGCCGTACCAAAGACTTTCTGCTAACTTGGTCGCCGGTTAAACTACAGTTAGTCAGTAAGCAAAATGTCACACAAATGAAATATTAGCATAGGTTTCTGTTTAAAACCCTGTCACTGCGGGTAAATTGACTTATGAGGAGGGTTGCTATCATGACCAACTATAAAGAAAGTTCTATCTTCATCCGAGAGCTTGAACTACTCAGTGACGAGTACGATACTGCACCCGCCGATATCAAAACTTTTATCTTAGAAGATATTCAGTTACTTGAATCTGCGATCTCCCTTTTACAAAGTGATGTACAGTAATTACTTATCACATAGAGTCTATTTCATGCTTTCAAAAATAACTGTTGCATCTTACTATCACGTTCCACTTCCGTTGCCAAGTCATACTTTTTCAATAGATGAAATACCTCGTTCAATGTTTCCTGACTCAATTGCCTATTCAAAAATTCCTTACCACTTTCCACTAGCTCTTGCGGCATGAATGTTTGTTGTTCACTTAACTTTTGCACAACATCCTGCTGCGTATGATCAATCGTACATTTGCTCATTTACATTCACTCCCTTGTCCACTACCATATCATAATATTCGGTGAACATAAAACGAAGACTTGTTGCTATATCGAAGAAGCCACAGGTCTTTTTGTGGTTTATTCAACTAACTACTCTTTAACCGATACATGCTACAAGCCATTTTGCATTCGATATACGGGAGATGAGCAACATATGACAACTATTCCAAAGCGCCGACGGACTATTTCTCCACCCGCACTGATTGCTTTGTCTTTTGCAATTACTATTGTAGTAGGGACTTTGCTTCTGAAATTACCTTTTGCGACCTATACACCAATTAGCTGGACGGACGCTTTTTTCACCGCGACTTCGGCAACGACTGTTACCGGTCTAAGTGTCTTCGATATTAACACTACACTGACTATATTTGGTGAACTGATTGTACTTTTTCTGATCCAAATTGGTGGAGTGGGATTTATGGCATTTGCTGTGGCTATGCTGATGATTCTCGGCAGAAAAGTTGGAATGAAAAACCGCATATTTATTCAGGAATCGTTCAACTACCAATCGATTGGTGGCACGATTAAATTCCTGCGTGAAATACTTTTGTTCGTTTTCATAGCGGAAGGTATTGCATTTATTGCACTGTCATTTTTCTGGGTTCCTGAATTTGGATGGAAGCACGGCCTTTATTATAGTTTGTTTCATGTAATATCCGCATTTAATAACGCCGGCTTTTCCATTTTTCCAGATAACCTAGAATCGTTCGCTGGAAATTCCGCCGTCATCCTGATCTTATCTAGTTTATTTGTTATTGGCGGTATTGGCTTTATAGTAGTAGTGGATATTTGGCATAAGCGTTCTATACGACAATGGGCTTTACATACTAAAATGATGGTTTATGGCACATTGATCTTGAATGCGATTGCTACGTTGTTTTTGCTTATACTAGAATTTCACAATGAAAAAACCATTGCGGATCTGAGCTTTATAGATAAAGTGTGGACTTCTTACTTCCAAGCCGTCACGCCAAGAACAGCCGGCTTCAATATGATGGCTGTTGGTAATATGGAAGAATCCTCATTGCTTCTTACACTTCTTCTAATGTTTATTGGCGGAGGAAGCGCTTCTACAGCATCGGGAATTAAATTGACGACATTTATGATTATTATATTAGCGACACTTTCTTATTTTAGAGGCATAAAAGAGCCACACATTTTCAAACGAACAATTAAAGCAGAGTTAATTGTTCGTTCCATGGCGATTGCTGCGGTAAGCTCTTGTGTAGTTTTCACCGCTTTATTTTTATTATCCATTACAGAAAGTATACCTTTCCTACCTGTCTTGTTTGAAACCATTTCTGCTTTTGGTACGGTAGGATTGTCCATGGGCATTACAGATGATTTAAGTTCCGTAGGCAAAGTCATACTTTGTGTTGTCATGTTCTTGGGAAGAATTGGCCCGTTGACTTTGTTTTTCTTACTTATTCGGGCAAAAAAGGAATCGTATCACTATTCGTACGATCAAGTGCAAACGGGTTGAATTACCTTTTAATTATTATCCTTAACCTTTCAGAGTTTATTCTGAAGGGTTTTCTTATTGACATAAATAATACAACTGTATATACTGTGCATATACAGTATATAAAAGGAAAAGGGTGATGTATTGAATATTATCATCTCCAATTCGGTGAATCAGCCCATCTATCTGCAAATAAAAAATCAGTTGAAAGAGCAGATCTTAATGGGTGAGCTGAAAGAGAAGGAAGCATTGCCTTCCATACGCAAACTAGCAAAAGACTTGCAGATTAGTGTGATCACAACCAAAAAAGCTTACGAAGAATTGGAACGGGATGGACTGATCGAGACGTTCCCAGGAAAAGGTTCATTTGTTGCTGCACAGAACCATGAGCTCTTGAAAGAAGAACAGTTAAAGAAAATTGAAGAACAGCTAGTCAATGTGATTGAAGACGGAAGAGCATTTGATGTAGGTCTTGAAGAGATGATTCACATGCTGACATTACTGTACGAGGAGTGATGAAAATGGAAAATATAGCAGAAGTACGGAACCTGACGAAACAGTTCAATGGCTTTGCATTAAATGATCTAAGCTTCGATATTAAAAAAGGATTCATTACCGGATTCATTGGAGCAAATGGTGCAGGAAAAACAACGACAATCCGTTGCCTAATGGATTTAATTAAAAGTGAACAAGGAGAAATACAAGTATTTGGTCAATCCCATATTCATCATACGGCAGAGATCAAGGAACGCATCGGTTTTGTTTATGACGCAGATTTCTATTATGAAGACCTGACGATTGAGAAAAACAAACGGATTCTTGCTCCCTTCTACTCACGTTGGGATGATGAACTGTTCTATCATTACCTCAGGAAATTTCAGCTGAATACTGCCAAACGAGTCAAGCATTTGTCCAAAGGTATGCGGATGAAGTTTTCACTAGCGATGGCTCTTTCCCATCACCCTGACTTTATCATCATGGATGAACCAACGGCTGGCTTGGATCCGATTATTCGTCGTGAGTTGCTTGATATGATGCAAGACCTCATACAAGATGAGGAGAAAGCCATTTTCTTCTCTACACATATTACAACTGATCTAGACAAAATAGCAGATTTCATTGTATTTATCCATGACGGACGAATTATCTTTCAAGGAGAAAAAGAAGAATTTACCGAACGCTATAGGCTGGTAAAAGGGAGGGCCGATCAGCACAGTCTACTTGATGGCTTACCTGTAATCGGACTCCGTGCAACAGATGTCGGATTTGATTGTTTGGTCGATACTGTAGAAATACCTGTAGACACTCTGTCATCGCTACTCATAGAACAACCGACTCTTGAAGACATTATGTACTACACGGGAAGGAGCGAATCTTGATGAATGCGCTAATAAAAAAGGATTTATATACACAAAAGGCGAGTGCTTATTTCATTACAGCCTTGTGGTTCATCATATTCACAAACTTTTTTACGGACGGTCAACCTGTACGCCATGTCTTACTTCTGATCTTCGTCGCGTATTTCCTTGCCATTTCAACTAATAGCAAAGCCTTTGAGAAAGAATCCGTACTAATCAACAGCCTACCTGTCACTAGAAAACAGTTTGTATTGGCTAAGTATGCAACTGGTTTCATATGGTTCGGTATATCGGCAGTTGCGATACTCGTTTATATCTTTCTATTTGATACATTTGCCCCGTTTCCTACGAGAATGATGACAGTACCTGAACTACTTATCGCACTTGGATGCTTTTTCATTATCATTTCTCTGTTTTATCCGTTGCAATTCAAAGTGGGTTATTTGCTAGCTTCTTCTTTGACCATTATCTTGCCATTACTGAGTATGATGTCGTTTAGAATCATACTGAACATTATGGAAAATCCAAGAATGGTGGCAGAACAGAACTTCTTCCGGCACACCGCGAATCTTGTGATGATCAATCAATGGTCAATTGCCGTCTCCGTCCTTCTAGTAAGTGCTCTAGTGACATGGCTGTCTATCCTTTTATCTATACGAATTATCCGTAAAACAGACTTTGACCATAGTTAATTTTTTAAGTCTTACAACTTTTATGGTTGAAAATCGTTCAATACTCTATCACTGATACAAAAGGGAGGATCTATGGACATAAAACCAATAGTCGAATTACAAAACTTGACGAAAGTCATTGGCAACAAGAAAATCATCGATAATATCAGCCTATCTTTATACCCTGGTCAGATCACAGGATTCCTCGGACCAAATGGAGCCGGTAAAACTACGACCATTCGCATGATGGTCGGGCTGATGAAACGGACTAGCGGCGAAATCCTGATTGACGGGAAATCGCTTTCCGAAGACTTTGAAGAAGGTTTATCCAAAGTAGGCGTCATTGTAGAAAACCCTGAGATGTACAAATTCATGTCAGGTTACAAAAACTTACTGCATTTTGCACGCATGCAGAAGGACATCAGTAAAGAACGAATCAACGAAGTCGTTACACAAGTGGGATTGGAACAACGGATTCATGAAAAGGTTTCCACTTACTCGCTAGGTATGCGACAGCGTCTTGGTTTGGCACAGGCTTTATTGCACCGTCCTAAATTTTTAATTCTAGATGAACCGACGAACGGTTTGGATCCTGCTGGCATTCGGGAGTTTCGTCAACATTTGCGAACTGTAGCGGAAACAGAAGGTGTTTCTGTCTTTGTTTCGAGCCATATGTTATCCGAAATCGAATTAATGTGTGACCGGATAGCCGTAATCCAGAATGGTCGCCTTGTCGATATACGGGATATGTCAGAAACTACTCAATCTCATTATTACCTAGAATTGTCCCCTGCCGAAGAAGCAAAAAGTCTATTGATTTCCAAAGGCTTCACAGTAGAATCATTACCTGTCGGTTTACTACTCCAAGCCGAGAAAGAACAGATTCCATCTATCATTCAGCTTCTTACATCTAATAAAATTGAAGTATATGCTGTGCAACCACACCGTAAAACACTAGAGGATCAATTCCTTGAAATGACGGGAGGCGGACAAATTGCTGAATCTCATACAAAATGAATGGATGAAGTTATGGGCTAAAAAAGGTACATGGGTAATGACTATTTTGTTAATTATCTCAGTCATTGGCCTAATGGGGTTGACTAAATGGATAAACAACCAAGATCGTACAGAGGCAACCGATTGGAAGTCCAATGCACAAGAACAGATAAACTATACAAAAGAGGCACTTGAGCTAGACCTTCCTGAAATGGAACGTAAACAGAACGAGGAAACGGTTAAAGTTTTAGAATACCGTTTAGCAAATAACATTCCACCTCTTGCTGTAGATGGCCGGGAATCCTTGATTATTAATCCTGTCGGGGTTGGAAGCTTTGTCGTACTTCTAACAGTCATTGCAGCAGCGGGCATCGTAGCTTCTGAATTCTCCCAAGGTACGATCAAAATGTTACTGACGCGACCAGTTAGTCGTTGGAAAATCATGACGTCAAAATACATTACAGTTCTATTCTTTGGCATCTTGCTCATGTGTATAGGATTTGCGGTAACTGTCATCAGTGCCTATATTCTGTTCCCTTCAGGTGCAGGTCAGGAACTGAAATTAGTCGGCAATGCGATCGTCCCTGTTTCGGTGTGGGGACATGGGCTGTATATGCTGATTCTATCTTTCGCCAACGTACTCATCACGGCTACGTTTGCCTTCATGATCGGCAGCGTGTTCCGCTCTAACGGAATGGCTATTGGTCTGTCGTTATTCATTTTCTTTACAGGCAATACGATCGCTTTATTACTTTCACAATATGAAGTTGCGAAATACTTGGTGTTCACGCATATGAATCTGACGATGTATGAGACCAACTCTGTTTTTGTGGATGGAATCACGATGCCGTTCTCGCTTGTTGTATTGGCAGTATATATAGTGATTTTCTTGGTGATTAGCTACACTGTGTTTACGAAACGGGATATTACTGCATAGGATCTTTAAAGAATGAAGAGAGATTTTGAATGAATAGATGTGCTCTCTTGACCGAGCAGCAATCCCCTCGCATTCACTACTCACTCACCCTACATCCAGCCTTGAACTATGCTTTATTAAAAAAGAGATGCCCCATTGAATTTCCGGGGCATCTCTTTTTTATGTTCCGCAATACGTCTGAAAAGAACTTCCATCAGAAGGCGGTGTCGTGTATTCTTCTTGTTCTGCTGTATAAGCATAAGGGTTTTCAAGTACTTTGAGCAAACGGATAAACGGTTGCATATTACCTGTTTCAGCTGCCTTTAACGCTTCCTCCACCCGGTGATTTCTCGGGATGACTGATGGATTATGCTGTTTCATCAATGCTTCTACTTCTTGGACATCTTGAGGCTGACGTTGCAGTCGATCCATCCAGCGATCTTTCCAATCAATGAACTCAGGCGTGCCAAACATTTCTTCTTGTTGGCCAAGTGTCAATGAACGGAACGTGTTCGTATAGTCAGCCTGATGGTTTTCCATGATAGCAAGTAAGTCATTGACTAACGTTTCATCAAATTCTTCCTCATTGAACAGACCGAGTTTCGAACGCATTCCGCCCATCCACTCAGCAACATAAAGCCTGCCAAATTCAGCAAGCTTACCCTCTGCCAGTTTTACAGCTTCCGCTGGCTCTTCATGAAGCAATGGGACAAGCGTTTCGGCAAAGCGCGTTAAATTCCATTCTGCTATACCAGGCTGATTGCCGTAAGAATAGCGTCCTTGCACGTCAATTGAGCTGAAAACAGTTTTGGGATCATAGCTATCCATAAATGCGCAAGGTCCATAGTCGATTGTCTCACCGCCTATTGCCATGTTGTCCGTATTCATCACGCCATGAATGAAGCCGACCAGCTGCCATTTGGCAATCAAAGAAGCTTGACGTTGGATGACGTGTTCCAATAGCGATAAATAAGGTTGTGACTCTGATTTTGCTTCAGGAAAGTGCCGATTGATCGTGTAATCTGAAAGAGCCCGTAAATCCTCGACTACTTGTCTCGCCGCTGCATATTGAAACGTCCCTACGCGTAAATGACTTGAAGCAACTCTCGTCAACACTGCGCCTGTCAAAGCCTTTTCCCGCAAAACAGGTTCTCCTGTTACGGTGACAGCTAAACTGCGTGTTGTGGGGATATCCAGTCCGTGCATGGCTTCGCTGATCAAGTACTCTCGTAACATCGGACCCAGTGCCGCCCGTCCGTCCCCACCGCGCGAATAGGGTGTCCTTCCCGAGCCCTTTAATTGAATATCCACCCGATGCCCTTCAGGTGTGAGATGCTCCCCTAACAGCATGGCACGTCCATCACCAAGCATCGTGAAATTACCGAACTGATGCCCCGCGTAAGCTTGCGCAATAGGTTCTATTCCTTCAAGTCGTTTATTTCCAGCAAAGATCGCGATTGCTTCTTCAGAATGCAATTGTTTTTCATCCAGTCCTAGCGATACTGCTAATTCATCATTGGTCAGGACTAATTGCGGGGAGTCGACGGTATTCGGTTCCACTTCTGTATAAAATGCCTCCGGTAAGTCACAGTAGCTACACTCGACTTTCCATCCAATAGTTTGATTAGTTTTCATATATTACTCTTCCCTCCATTTGTTGATCTAGAATAAATCATCAATTTCTATGGTGCTCTAGTTCAGGAAAAATATATTAACACCATTCAGACCTTTTTACTCAAATTATAAATATTTTCTCCTGTTTTACATTGATTTATGCGTAAAAATATCTATACTATTAGTAAATACCTATTTAGGAGGCCTATACCATGTCGTCATTTCGTCCCAAAATGAATATGGAACAATTACTTCAAAGAGGCACGGATTTGGATTCTGCGCCAAGATTTCAAGAGACACTGCACTACAATAATTTCCGCAAACAAGATGTTCAAAATCTTCAAGAACTATATAAAAAGTGTGAGAACATCACACCGAGTATTACTGATATTTTTGAACAATATTTAACGGAACTTTCTCCTACACAAAAAAACCCTGTACCTCGCTCATTAATTGATGAGTATTTACACGACTTCTTCACCATGACACGCAGTACAGAATATATGGAAAAAACACTTCGCTTCTTCTTTACTTTACGCAAGCATAAATTCGAAGCAGGAAAAACCATTGTTTTATTTAATCAATTCGCCTTTTATATCCAGACGCATGTATTGTATCATTTCGGTTATCGCCCAGCCAAAGCATTCGATTTACTGAAGTCTCTGCAAGCCGCTGTCAATATTGATCAGCAACTGTATATTGAACTGATGACAGAGCAGACAGTAGAACATGTAGTAACAGAAATTTCAGGTCTTGTTGATGCGAATGCAAAGATCATGTTCATGAAGGATTTGATCTTTAGCCTAGACCACCAATCGGATGAAATCCAATCCTCTACTGCCGCTACTGAACAAATTACAGCTTCTATTACGGAAGTAGCCAATACTTCCTCACGAATTTCTGAAAAGACTGCAGACTCCGTAGACTATGCGATAAACAGTAAGGAAACAATCGAAACAACACTAGAAGATATTTTTCAAACGGAACAACAATTCCGTTCTATTGTTGAAACATTCTCTTCTTTGCAACAACGCATCGGAGAAATTGAAAACGTCGTGCAATTGATCAATGGCATTGCAGGACAGACAAACTTGCTGGCATTGAACGCATCCATTGAAGCAGCGAGAGCAGGTGAACACGGTAAGGGATTTGCTGTCGTAGCACAAGAAGTTCGTAAGCTAGCTGAAAATACAGTATCTGCACTGGCTGAAGTTACGGATAACGTAGGACATTTAAAATCCTATGCCAATAACGTATCCCATTCTATTGAAGATACAACGAAAATCATTACGCATGCTACTTCAGAAGCAAAAAACGCTTTGCCGTTGTTGACAGCAATAGTTTCTGCAATCGAAGAAATTAATATGGATGTCAGCAATACAGCGGCCATATCCCAGCAACAAGCTGCCTCAATTGACGAAGTGTCTCATCGCATGATGGCTATTTCTCAAACACAGGAAGACATACGTCAATTTGGCGAGAGTACTTCTGCTTCCATTTACGATTTGAGTCAAGAGATCAATGCATTTCGTTTACGCGTAATTAGCGAAAACAGTGTTCACTTATCTTCTAAATCTTTACTACAATTATCGAAAGCTGATCATATACTTTGGAAATGGCGTATTTATAATATGCTATTGGGTCTTGAGACTGTGAGGCCGGCAGATGTTTCTTCTCACAAAGATTGTCGCCTCGGTAAGTGGTATAACCTGCCTGAAACGAAAAAAAGGCTTGGGCATCTGACTGCCTATCAAAACATAGATCAGTATCATGCATTAGTTCATCAATACGCACGCGAAGCAGCAACTCACTTTGAACAAGGTGACCGTGTGGGTGCTGAAAATGATTTAAAGCAATTAGAAGTTGCATCAATGGAAGTGGTCAATCTACTAGACGAATTAATCATCGTTCTAGAAAAAGAAAGCGAGAACTTACAACCAGTATGATCGTAAAAAAGCTATCCGGGACATCCATTGATGTCCAAGATAGCTTTTTTCAATACACTTTCGCAAGAGAGAATCCTCTACCAAGAATTTCTGATGCGTTCAGGAATACAACAAATGCTTGTGGTTCTTCCTCTCTCAGAATCTTCTTCAAATAAATTGCTTCCGCTTGCTCTACTACACATAAAATCATAGTTTTCTCTTGATTGGAAAAGCCGCCTACCGAGCGAACTTTAGTCAATCCACGGTCAATTTCCTCTTTAATAATCGTCTGGATACGTTCTTCATTATCCGTAATGATCAATACCAGCTTAGATTGTGATGTCTGTAATTGCACAAAGTCAATTACCTTACTGGTCACAAAGATCGCCATCATCGCAAATAATGCCAACTCTAGATTAAATACAATAGCGGATGCAATAACCACCATGCCATCTACAATTAATTGCGCATATCCACTGGACAAACCCGAATACTTCTTGACGATTTGCGCCACTGTCGCTAGTCCTCCAGTCGAACCATTTCCTCTGTAGACTATGCCTAGCCCTACTCCTAACATGATTCCTCCATAGATAGCGGATAGTAAAGGATTGTCGATAGTCGAAGGAATATCAGCAGTCAGCCAAATAGTTAGCGGCACAAAAAATGTTCCAACTAATGTTTTTAAACTAAAATCCTTGCCGAGAAGTAACATGCCTATAAAGAATATTGGGATATTAATAAGCCACTGAACAAAGGCAGGCTCAAACCCATACATCTCATACAGAATGGTACTAATTCCAGATACGCCTCCAGCTGCTAGTCGCGCTGGTAAGAAAAATATATTAAAAGCTAAACCGACTAAAACAGATCCGATCATAATCCAGACATATTCTATCAGAAGCTTTTTCTTCGGTGAACGGGTTTTCATTCGTAAAACCTCCCTATCTCGATGAGCTAAAAGTACATTTGTCATTTTACATCATATTTGTGAGGATGAATAGCCTACCGTATATTTATAGGCATAAACGGTCTCCCCTTTGCATTTACTAGTTTTGATAGTAAATTCACTTGGAAGGAAGCGATGCATTGAAATTAACACCATTTATTGACCCACTACCTATTCCTCAATATCTTACTCCACTGGAGAGGCATAAGTGCTTCACGTACTATGAAATTGGCATGAAAGAGTTCTTTCACGAGTTTCATTCAGAGTTGGCACCCACAAAAATTTGGGGTTACGAGGGGCAATTCCCTGGTCCACTAGTCAACGTCAACAGTGGTGAGTGCGCACATGTTAAGTGGAAGAATGAACTCCCCGAGCAACATTTCCTACCAATCGATAGAACACTGCACGGTTCAAGCGAACATATGCCAGATGTTCGTACAGTCGTCCATTTACACGGGGCGGAAGTTGAGCCTGAAAGTGATGGTCATCCTGAAGCTTGGTTTACTAATAACTATCATACCGTCGGTGCGGTATTTGACTCGCCGGTCTATAAATATAATAATAATCAACGTGCCGCTACACTTTGGTACCATGATCACGCAGTCGGCATTACCCGTTTAAATGTTTATGCGGGTCTCGTTGGCATGTATATTATTCGCGATGAAGAAGAACGCAAACTAAACCTTCCTTCTGGAGCATATGAAATTCCATTAATTATTGCTGATCGCGGCTTTAACGAAGACGGCTCCCTATTTTATTCAGATACTACAAACGTGAGGCCAGGACCTGTACAGCCCGGATTGACATTCCCTCATCCTTCCGTCACACCTGGTGAGGCGTTTGAAAACATCACAGTCAACGGTAAAGTCTGGCCGTTTTTAGAAGTAGAGCCAAGAAAGTACCGATTCCGCATATTGAATGCATCCAATGAACGCTTTTATAAAATGAATTTATCAAATGGTCAGAAAATCATACAGATCGGTTCAGATGGTGGATTATTGGAAACACCTGCCTATATGGATGAGTTAACGATTGCACCCGCTGAACGTATGGACGTAATTATCGATTTCTCCAAACTGGCACCCGATGATACGATCGTCTTAGAAAACACCGCAGCGACACCGTTTGATTTCGCACCGCCAGTAGGTGCTCTGCCTGACCCCGAAACCGACGGACAAATTATGCAGTTTAGAGTGGTTGAATTAACGGCACCAGATACGAGCAATCTCCCAGCTATACTCAGCCATATCCCCAAACTTCGGGAATGTGACGCTGCTCAAACACGTGATATTACACTGGATGCAGACATCGATGAATATGGTCGTTTAAAGTTCTTGTTTAATAATAAAGGTTTCATGGAACGAATCGATTTTAAACCTCAACTGAATGATACAGAAATCTGGCGCATCATCAACACGGCCGGCGCAACGCATCCTATACACATCCATTTGATCCAATTCCAGATTCTCGACCGCATCCCTTTTGACGCCCAAGGTTTCACAGCGAATGGTTTACTGAATTTTACAGGTCCTCCTGTAAAACCTCCCGTAAATGAACGAGGATGGAAAGACGTCGTCCAATCTCCACCTGGATTTGTAACACGAGTGATTATGCGCTTTGCTCCATTCACCGGTCGCTACATGCTTCATTGTCATATTTTAGAGCACGAAGATCATGATATGATGCGACAATTCGAAGTAGTGGAGCGCAAATGTGGCTGCAAAACCAACTGCACATGTAAAGAGCATAAACCAAAACGCAAATGTGAGTGCAAGAAGAATTGTACATGTCAGGGTAAGTGTACGTGTAAAAAAAGCTGTACTTGTAAGAAAAAGAAATCGAATCACCCATCGAAAAAAGAACGTCATCATAAAAAATGTCCTACATGTCCTCCTTGTTCTGAAACGTATCGATGCGAATGTGAATGATGAAAAAGAACCCCGTGAGAGATGAATCTCGCGGGGTTTTTAGGCTTCTATCAAATAATCATAGAGTGTGTTTTCTACTGGGTGCTCCATTACCATGTTCATATGGACTACTGGTAAACGCTTTCCTTTACCATCTATCATATGGTCTTCCACAACACTTTGCTGGTCAGGTAGGCCTTTACCCAAGTAATAGAAGTCTGTTCCCTCATCGTCATCTTTCTTTACGAATAAATGAATGTCGATATCTTTTTCTTTCGCCTGAATAATCGTTTGCACTTCATTCGATCGGAGCGTTCGGTTACTGCGAGTATACCATTTGAATAACTCAGGATTGATGAATTCATCACCGTAATCCACGCTCGCTTCCACTTCTCCATGCTTATGATACGTGACGAATATAGGACAAGTACCGTGCTTCGTTTTATAACCATACATCGTCGAGCTCTCATCCGCCTGCCAATTCAATAATTTACATACATCTTTACGTGAATATTTGGCATGCAGCGTTAATTTATTTGCACAATCGTATACTTTGGATTTCTCTTTCGCACTACGCAACACGTCCGCAATTAGAAACACTGCATACGAATCATCTTCTATACTCTGCTGGATCTTTTCGTTGAACGTGAAAACTCGGTTATGATCCATCGTAATAATCGCTTGATTGCCATATTTCCTTTGGGCGTTTTGTGTGAAAAACGATAAATCATAAATTCGTGTGACGGATTCAATCGTATCCTCATCTACTTGACAGCCTGTAGTTTCTAGCTCGTAGATGAATTCATCTAAGCGTACACTTCCTTTAGAAAGTAACATTTCCGCCAGTACTACTTCATGGATCCGTTTGCCATTGATCAATTCTATAGAAAACATCGTTAATACTTGATTCTCATAAGGAGTAATCGTTTGAATAGAATCTTCCTTAGATACAACCTTCAATAGAAAATCAAAGTAACTATCGTGTTTATTAATAATAACGACCGGATCAATAGAATGCTGCTCGATAAAATCGAATAGATAAGGCACTCTGCCAATTTTATTCCTCAAATCTTGATACGCATCTTTCAAGATTTTCAAAGACGTTAAATTACTGCTGTTGATTGCGTTGAAAATACGCTTCTGTGCAACTTCTTCAAAATTAATTGTCGAGACACCTTTAATATAACTAGTATCTTTCATATTCCGTCGAACATTGTCTTTATTCATCGATCGGTCCCCAGACAATGCAATTGGAATCAAATAGTTATTCGCATAGTTTCCGATAAAATCAATGACCGTAACGAAGGGCTTGTTGTGATCCTTGCGCAGTCCACGTCCTAGTTGTTGAATGAAAATGATACTGGACTGTGTTTGTCTAAGCATGACCACTTGGTTGATACTTGGAATATCGATACCTTCATTGAAAATATCCACGGTCAGTATATAATCGAGTTCTCCTTTTTCTAGCTGATCCACTCTGCGCATGCGCTCATCATACGAATCATCGCCCGTTAACGCTACGGTTCTATAGCCGCGCAAATTGAGTTCTTTTGATAATTCATGTGCCTCTTCTTTTCGACTGCAAAACATCAAGCCTTTCACCTGATCACCAGCGTGACTATAATAGGTAATCTTTTCAATGACATGCTCAACACGTTCATTCGTTACCAATTTAGAAAGAACGGTGTGGTCACCAATAAGCTCCCCATCTATTTCAAAATCCGTCACACCAAAATAATGGAACGGACACAGCATATCTTCTTCTAACGCTTCTTGAAGACGAATCTCATACGCAATATGATAATCGAAAAGCTCGTAAATGTTGAAATCATCTGTACGTTCAGGCGTAGCGGTCATCCCCATTAAGAACTTAGGTGTGAAATAATCAATTACACGTAAATAACTAGTTGCGCCTGCTTTATGCACTTCGTCAATTAAAATGTAATCAAAGTCTTCTGGATTGAAGTCTTGAAGATTTTCAGCTTTTGATAATGTTTGGATACTCGCAAAAACGTACTTTTTATCCGCCTGTCGATTCGCCCCGACGTACAAGCCGAAGTCTTCATCCATTCCACCGAGTACACGTTTAAAATCCTGCATGGCTTTCTTCAAGATTTGTTCTCTATGCACAATAAACAGCATACGTTTAGGTGAAAATTTTCGCACATCAAAAGCAGCAAGATACGTCTTCCCTGTACCCGTAGCTGAAATAACTAGTCCTTTATCATGACCAGTTGCACGTACTGCTTCAATACTGCCAAGAGCTGCTTGTTGCATCTTATTCGGAACTACTTCCAAAGCTTGCTCAATCGCATTAGTTTGATAAGCTGATGGATGCTCGAATACTTGAGACACCCTCGTCCGGTCTGCATTGTCTTGATAAGCTGTTTCATAGTGTGCAATCCACTCTTCAGTTAACTCATTAGCATCTGACCATACATCCTCAAACTGATCCTTAAAGTGATAAACGATGTCACCATCGCGGTGAGATGTCAGCTTCACATTCCACTCATAATTCACTTGTAGCGCATGTGCCGTTAAGTTTGAGCTCCCTACAATTAATGAATACTGATCACCTTGCTGAAAAATATACCCCTTTGAATGAAAGCCTTGCTTTTCAGTTAACCGCACTTCAATATTTGGGATGTTCAGAAGCTCACGAAATACTTTTGGTTGATTGAAGTATAAGTAAGTAGACGTGATGATCCGACCATTTACACCTCGTTTATGTAGATCATAAAATAATGATTTAAGTGTAGCGAGCCCACTTTCTGTAATGAATGCCACGGAAAAGAGAAATTGTTCACAGTGACGAAGTTCATCTTGAATAGAAGACAACACCGTCGTATTCTTTTGGGAACTGTTCACCAAAAGCTCCGGTTTATAACTACCACTTTGATGATGTTCTTTATTCACAAAACCTTTTTGTAAAGATGCTTCTAATTGCCGAATAAAATCTCCCATTCCTAAGCTACCCCATTTCTAAAGCTATTGGTTTGCCAGCTTTTCTATCGCCGGAATATCCGCAGGTGCCCATTCAAGCATATGTAATTGATCTCTAACAACCCAGCGTAATTCTGCATGTTCTGCCGCCACAGGCTTTCCTTCGACAATGCTCGCCATGAATGTTTCCAAACGAACGATCACTTTTTCATATTCATATGTAGTGTCTTCTACTGCTTCTCCTACCGTAATCACGCAACCTAGTTCTTCCTGAATCTCACGGCGTAGCGCTTCTTGGCATGTTTCGCCAGATTCTATTTTCCCGCCTGGAAACTCCCAATAATTCGGCAATGTCATCTCAGGACTTCGAAGAGCAGCCAATAATTCACCTTGCGCATTTTCAATTACTGCTCCTACAACATGTACTTGTTTCTTCATTCTTTTCACCTCTATTTTTGCTATATCCAGTTGGGATTCATTATACCACCGATTGAAGTTAAATGAAGAAGTCTCAAAGTGTTTCAGTCTGCAAGAAAACAGGAATACTTAACCAACTACTATAATATAATCTACTTAAATGAGGTGTAGAAATGAAACGAGGAAACACATCCGTATTATTGCGCGTGGCAATTGTTGTTACATATGTCATCATGATTGCAGCCAATGCACTCGCAAATATACTACCTCTGAACGGACAAACAACAGGTGAGCTGTCAGATAAATATGGAAATCTATTCGCACCTGCAGGATTTACATTTTCCATTTGGAGTTTGATCTATTTACTGTTATTATTCCACGTCGTCTATCAATTAGGGTTGGTCCAGAAAACGAAAAATCCACAGCTTCTAAGTCAAGTAGGTAAGTACTTCTGTATTTCATCTTTGTTAAATGCTTCATGGATTTTCTTATGGCATTATGAATACTTACTTTTTTCCGTTGTTGTGATGTTGCTTATGTTGCTAACTCTCATCAAAATCAATACCATCACCTTGAATGCAACACTGACACGTAGAGAAGCATTTTTCGTCAAACTTCCATTCAGTGTCTACTTTGGATGGATCACGATTGCTACGATCGCGAATATTACCGCCTTTCTCGTCTCAATTGATTGGGATGGATTTGGAATATCTGAAGTCACATGGACGATTATCATTTTATTTGTTGGCGCTGCTATCGGAATTATGACTACTATTCGACAACAAGATATCGCCTATGCCCTTGTGTTGATTTGGGCATATTACGGTATTTACTCGAAGCACACTGCAGTGAGTGGATTTAATGGAGAGTATCCTACGATTATTCTATCGATAATAATTTGCTTAGCGCTTATAGCACTGACTATTGTATTCGTTGTTGTGAAAAAGTTACGCAAATAAAAAAGCGCAAAGGAGCAGGCGATTGCCTTTTCCTTTGCGTCAAATAGTTGTGCAATTAGGTTGTGTTATCATACAATACCCAATACATACATTCTACTACAAAACTTATCGTGATGAATTCAACAGCCTTTCCAATCGAGGACGATTAAATCGTTGCACCACGATCAACGGCACGTTAAACAGTACGGCATAGGCAACATTAAGCCAAGCAGCCCAAACTGGATTCCAGAAAAAGAAAAGAAATCCCGGCAAAATAGTTAACCAATGTACACATTCCGCACGTCTTGATTCTAAAAGAAAGTCATAAAGCGATGAATCATCCGCTCCATGCAAATGACTTTTATTGTATCCGCTCGAAATGAACAACGTACCGTCTGGAATATGCCCCTTCCACTTCTTCACGCGGAATAACCGTTGCCAAATTCGTCCTTCCTGTTCCCAAGAAAAACTCTTAAACAAGCGTCCATTCCGCGCAAACCAATTGATAGGAATTCGCTGCGCCGCCACCGATATAGTTAGATGAAAGATCATCCACGCGACTGCATCCAGAAGAATGACTCTATGCAGTGGCAATTCGATCAGCGGCATCCCATCACCCCCTTCATTGGTTCCTTCAACTCATTACCTCACACATTAATATTTCGCCCTTTCCATTGTACACTACCTTTTCGCTTTGATAGATAAAGTGAGTACGTAAAGATAGAAATAAAGACGACCAACAATAGTGGATATAGCGGGAATATCCACCAAATAAAACGACCGACACGTTTAGATGCGACCGCTAATTCAACTGCGTACAGTATATATAAACCAATAGACACCCCTAGCCAACTTGTCGAACTAAAGCCTGAAGCAAATAGCATACTAGCAGCAATTAATGCACCCGCCATCCATGTATAGATCAATACCATAACGAGTGGGTGCGTCGCTGCAGAACCACTTGCCATACTTTTTGAATAGCCTTGTACCATATCGGATAAGCCTCCTGGATACATACGCAACCAGGCTATTCCCTTACCACCATAGCAACGTACAGGCAAATCATGTTGTTGAAACGCCTTCCCAAGCGCTAAATCATCCATTACGGCTCCACGTACGACCGCATGTCCGCCAATCTCTTCATACTGCATCTTATCACATAACAAGCACGGCCCGAACGAACCCCCTGCCTTCAAACGAGTTCCTGCAACTGTAAAGACGTTCATACCCGCCATCACAATGAGTGGAAACAGAAATGCCAACTGCTCATACCATTTCTCGGCATAGTGCTCCGGCTGTAAAGACAAAATTCCACCGCTCCCCATGGATTCAAATGATGCGATATAATTCGACAAACTGTCTGGATGTGTAAAGACCGTATCTGCATCCATAAATAGTAATAATTTATTGTTAGCTACCAATGAACCCGCCCAACAAGCAGCAGACTTTCCAATCCAGCCTTCTTCCAATAATTCATTTGAAATTACATTAGCACCGTAAGATCGTGCCAATTCTCTTGTACCGTCAGTAGAGCCGTCATCTACCACAATCACTTCATACGATACGTGTCGCTGATGAACAATGGATTCAAGTAACGGCTTCAGACGAAACTCTTCATTTCTTGCTGGAATGATAATGGAAACAGAAGATGTGGGAATACCTTTATGCTGAATGGTGGGTACTCGCCAAAAAACTAGTACGCCACATAACAAGCCAAGGAGCGCTATGACAAGTGCAATCAGTAGCAAGATCGATAAGACATCCATCACAAACTCCTCCTCTGTATCATTCCTTTATGATCGTGACCGTTTCACCATATCACGCGTCAGGATCTTATCGCATACTTGTTGACCACTTAGCGTCACCATGGGCATACCGCCACCTGGATTGACTGTACCGCCAACAAAGTACAAATTATCAAAGCGTTCACTATGCTTCGAGTGTTTGAATCCTTTATTCTTCTTTTTATCCGATACCGTCCCATAAATCGCTCCACGGTGAGAGCCATATGTGCGTTCAATATCATGAGGCGTCCAGACATCACGCGTTACGATGTTCTCACGTAAACCTTCTAGCCCCATACGCTCAAGCTTTTCTAACACGTTATTCTCAAGCTTCAAATAATCCGCTGGCGTAAATGGGTTGTCTTGAATATATGGAATATGCGGTAGGATTTTCAGATTTTCGTGACCCGGTAACGTTTGTGAAGTATCTGTTTTATTCGTGTTAACAAGATAAATTGTTGGGTCATCAGGTAATTGCTTCTTCACAAACACTTTATCCATTTGCTTTTTGAGATTCTTGGAGAAGAAGAAGTTGTGATGATTAAGTTGCGGATAGCTCTTCTTTACGCCTAAATGAAGCACCAAGCCTGAACTGGATGGCTCAAACTTCTTCTCGAGTTTTTTCGTGAACTTAGGGTCACTATCGACCATCTTCTGGTAGAACGGAATTACTTCCATATTGGAAATGAAATAGTCTGCCTCTACTATTTCACCGTTAGCCAGTTCAGCACCAATAATTTGGTCTCCAACTGTCTTCATTTTCCGAACACCGATCCCTGTATGTAGCTTGACACCAACTTCTTCTGCCAATTGAACAAGTGCATTAGCTAAATGATGCATTCCGCCCGGTACATACCAACAACCTTGCGCATGCTGCATATAGACCATCATATTTAGTATAGCTGGCGCGTCATAAGGAGAAGAACCAACATATTTAATAAAGTACGACAACATATCGCGCAGATGCGGATTACGTACACGCTTGTCAATTGCACCGTGTACAGTAGAAAACAGATCAAAGCCTTTAATCGACTTGAGTGCACCATGATGTTTAATCACTTCACTCGTGGAGTCCAGTCCTTCTTTGAAGTAGCCCGCTTCCGTCATGTCATACAGACCTTTAGAATAGTTCAGGAACTTCTGATAATCTTTCATATCCTTATGTGATAACTGTGGGTTCATCTGCTCCATCTTTTGTAAATCACCATATAAATCGAGCACTGTTCCGTCGGGGAAGAAAGAACGCCATTCACGCTCTAATCTAAGTATTTTTACGTAATCTGACATACACTTCCCACTATCCTCAAACAGCTTTTCGAAAATATGCGGCATCGTCAAAATGGAAGGGCCCAAATCGAAACCGAAACCGTCTTGCTCCAAGCGATTTAATTTTCCACCTAGATGATTGTTTTGTTCATACAAGGTTACAGAATAATCACGTTGCGCTAATGAAATAGCAGCCGACAGCCCACCTAGGCCACCGCCAATCACCACTACGCGTTTTTGGTTTTCCAACATATAGGGCCACTCTCCTTCTTACATGCTCGCACGGGCAACTAACTTTGCCATTTCCACCGCTGACACATAATTTTTCTGATTAAAACAATCGTATCCACTTTTTCGTACACTATTTAATATTCCTTGATAAACATGTGCTGACGATAATACGGGAAAACGGCTATCCTCATCGAATTCTCCAATATGTTGCGTGAAATTGTCATATAAGTTCTCCGCACGTTTCGCAAGATATTCCCACATAGCCACAAAGTTCTTTGTGATTTGCCCTTCTGACAAAAAAACTTCACTATACTTATAGCGTTCCATTTCCTCTTGTGGCAAGTAAATACGACCTTTGTCTCGGTAATCTTCACCGACATCACGAAGGATATTTGTTAGTTGCATTGCAATGCCGAGATCTTCCGCCACGCGATTCAAGTCCGTCTTAGCGTTACTCGCAATAATGGGTAATAACATTTTTCCTACAGAACCTGCCACATACTTACTATACGTTTCCAATGAACTAAGATTCGATGGGCTCATAAAATGAATATCCATACGTTGCCCTGTCAGTTGTTCATAAAACGGTTGTAAGTCCATATCGAAACGATTGAATACGTCACGTAAAGCTCTCCATAATGGATGATCTACTTCTTGGCCTTTTGCAAAATGATTGAGTTCATCTGTCAATCGATCCAACGCAATAAGTTGTAAACCGCTTGTATTATTTTCATCTACACTATCATCTGCAGTTCGGCAAAAGGCATAGATAGCATATACTGCGCGTGCTTTATCTTTTGGTAGATTTGAGAACGCGTAATAAAAGCTCTTTGAATGACGCTTGATGATTTTTTCACAATAGGCATAGTCAGAAGCTATAGTCGATGATCGATCGATTACCATATGAATTCTCCTCTCAAGTTGCTTGGAATAATATACCTCTATCATCATGCATGAGTTCTTCTGTCGCGATTCGTGCGGAAAGAAGAACAATCGGCACCCCTGCACCTGGATGTGTACTACTACCTGTAAAGTATAAATTTTCACAATGCGTTGCTTTACTTTGTGGACGTAAATGATTACTTTGGCTAAGTGTTGGCTGCAACCCGAATGTTGCACCATTTTGTGCGTTGAAACGTTCTTCAAAGTCTTTCGGCGTCATAAAGCTTTCAGACACAATTTCATTTTCCACGTTTTCAAAGCCTTTTACTTTCTTCAATGCTTCTAGAACGTAGTGGCGATAATGCTGGATTGTTTCTTCATCCCACTCGTATTGTGAACATGAACGGTCGGAAACAGGTACTAGAATATACAAACCATCTTTACCTTCAGGTGCCAATGAAGGATCCAACTTGGAGCCAATATAAACGTAGAAAGATGCCTCTTCTAGTTTCTTACCAGTAAAAATATCATCCAAGTTTTCTCTCAACTTCTCATTGAAGATAAAGTTGTGTGCAGTCTTTATTTCTTCATATTTCTTATCCATTCCGAGATACATCAGGAAGCATGAACAAGAGTATTTCATATTATCTATTTTCTTATCTGTGTACTTCCCTTTAGAAGGCACATCTTTCACCAAATTTTTCATTGCGTATGGGAAGTCCGCATTGCACATTACATAATCGGATTCGATGAACTCACCCGCAACTTGTATACCTTTTGCTACTCTATTTTCAATGACTATCTCCTCGACCGGTGTATTGTAATGTACTTTGCCACCAAGCTCTAGGAACAAACGCTCAAGCGATGATGCCATAGTGTACATTCCGCCTTTAATAAACCAGACACCGTAGAGGAATTCGATCATCGGAATCATCGTATATAGTGACGGTCCACTATAAGGAGAAACCCCAATATATAATGTCTGGAAACTGATCATCTGCTTTAGACGTTCATCTTTAATGTACTTGCTCATAAATGCATCCGCTGTGTCAAACGTCTTCAGCTTCAAACCTTGTTTAAGTACAGACAAGTTATAGAAATCCGATGGTTTACGGAATGGCTTCTGCAAGAAATGTTCTTTCGCCACTAGGAAACGCTTATAAATCACTTGCAAGTATTCTAGGAATCCAGCCGCGTCATCTTCGCTTATTCCTTCGAACACTTCCATCAGTTTTGATAGTTCAGCAGAGATTTCATAGTGATCCTGTGGTTTGTCGCCAAAGTATACGCTATACATTGGATCTAAACGTTCCATAGGAATATAGTCATCGGGGTCTTTTCCACACAGATAAAAAATTTCTTTATATAGATCAGGCATCATTACAATGGTGGGCCCTAAATCGAATTGATAGCCGTCTTGTTGAATACGGTGCATCTTACCTCCAGCCATAGATTCCTTCTCAAATAGCTCTACTTGATAACCCGCGTGTTGAAGTCGGGTGGCACTCGCGAGTCCTGCTACACCCGCGCCAATTACGTTTACCTTTTTCTTCATTTTTTACATCTCCTCACTTCTAGTGTGAAACAAACATTGTACAGAGTTGTATAATCAATGGAATAATTACAAGTTTCGCAATAAAACCTTATACAATGGTTATACACTATTATAAGATTTTTCACAAGTAGTAGAGTTAGCATTTTTAAAATTACGTGAAAAAGCCCCTAATCTCATAGCAAGATTAGGGGCTTTTTCATGTAATCTATTGTAGATTTATACAGAAAAACTACAAGTTACTCTTATTAACAGAAACAAATTCTATACCCTTTACTACAGCTTCATCTAAGTAAATAGAGAGCTTGTCCAACATATGAGCTGGTGCACGGTCATCGGCACCTCGGTTAGTGCCGTCGTCGTGTAGTAAAATAATTGAACCGTCAGCTGGGACGTTACGCAAGCCTTCTAGTAGTCCTTGCTCGCAACTATTTATTTTCCAGTCTTTGAAGACGTGTGACCAGAGGACGATTTGATACGGTCTGGTGACGAATAGTGTTGCTGCGTTCATAAAACCCCATGGCGGTCTGTATACTGTTGGTGATTCCCCTGAAATATCGAAGATGGCACGATGGGTTTCCTTAATTTCTCGTGACAACATAGAAGGCGTTAGCAACCAGCTAGATGTATGGTTGTCGTGATGAATACCGATTTGATGACCTTCTTTGTGCATACGTTCGACAACCTCAGGATAGTCACGAACATGTTGACCCACTACGAAGAATGTTGCTTTGATTTGATGTTGCTTAAGTAAATCGAGCAGTTGCATTGTGTAAACGGGATTGGGTCCATCGTCAAACGTTAAAGCAATGCCTCTTCGTTCTGGCAGACGTTTCATGACTCGGTACCCTGTTGACCCGATCAAGGCGGTAGCTCCCATGCCATAGGCAAAAGGAAGAAGTGCAGCTGCTCCTGCAATCCAGGCAATGTTTTGTTTTTTCATACTAACTCACTTCCTTTTTCTTTAGTATAAAGTGTATTTATTCGTAATTCAAAATCATAACTATGTATCCATTCTATTCTGACCACTAAACTTTATCCTGTATTGACTCTTTTTAAAGTATCAGATTCCCTTTATTCTAAATCTAATACTTTTATACGTGAGGATGGTACAGACCATGCAGAAAACACAAAGTTATCCTACGCAACGAACAAAGACATTTGATTTAATACTGACGTCCATGCTTGCATCACTCGTGTTCGTCGCTACACTTTTACTTAATATTAAGCTGCCTCTTGGAAACGGTGGACTGATTCACCTCGGTACTGCCATGTTGTTCATTGTCTCTATTTTATTCGGACCTAAAAAAGGGATGATCGCAGGAGCTATCGGAATGGGCTTATTCGACCTCGTCAGTGGCTGGGCGTTGTGGGCACCTATCACTATCCTGACACGTGGCTTGCAAGGGTATATTGTTGGTAAAGTTGCATGGTCAAACGGCCGTAAAGGAACAAGCTTCAAATTTAACCTACTCGCCATGCTGATTTCGATACCACTCACTGTTGCAGGCTACTACGTAGGGGAAAGTATACTCTACAACAGTTTAATCATCCCGCTTGCTTCCATACCAGGTGATCTAGTGCAATGTGCAGTGGGAATAGCGATTGCTATTCCGGTTTGTGCGATGTTGAAAAAGGTTTCCATGTTTAAATAAACACTACCCACTGCAAAAGCAGTGGGTAGTGTTTATTTATATGTACTATTCATTTTCTAGAACTAAACGAGTTAAGTGTATATAAAAGTGAATTCATTAAAAAAACTCTACTACGAATCACATCGTAGTAGAGTTTTATGATTCTAACAATTAGTTATGAACTACTTCTTTCTCCAGCTCATTCTCTGTCAGTTTTAATGTTTTGGAAGTAGATGCATGCATGTCCTTCAATAATTCAGGATGCTCTGCTAATGCTTTACCAAAGGAAGGAATCATCTCCTTCAACTTCGGCTCCCAGTCGCTTACTTGCTCAGGGAAGCACTTGTTAATAAGGTCCAGCATAACTGCTACTGCAGTAGATGCTCCCGGAGAAGCTCCTAGCAATGCTGCGATTGAGCCATCCTTATCTGTTACAAGTTCCGTACCAAATTGTAGCGTACCTTTGCTATCTGGAGTATCTTTGATAACTTGTACACGCTGTCCCGCCGTCCATAAATCCCAATCTTCGCTCTTCGCATCTGGAATAAATTCACGCAGTTCATTGATACGTTGTTCTTTTGTTTGTACTACTTGTTCTACCAAATACTTAGTCAACGACATATTCTTTGCACCACATGCTAGCATAGTCGTTAAGTTATTAGGTTTTACAGAACCAATTAGATCCATCATAGATCCTTCTTTTAAGAACTTCGGTGTGAAGCCTGCAAATGGTCCAAACAGCAAGGATTTTTCGCCGTCTATATAGCGAGTGTCCAAGTGTGGAACGGACATTGGCGGTGCACCGACTTTAGCTTTACCATATACTTTTGCATGATGCTTTGCAATGACATCTGGGTTTTTACAAACCATGAATACACCGCTAATTGGGAATCCACCAATGTGCTTACTTTCAGGAATACCTGTTTTCTGAAGCAATGGAAGACTTCCGCCCCCGCCACCAATGAAAACAAATTTAGTTTTATGGAATTCAAGCTTTCCATCTTTATTATTCTTTATTTTTAATTCCCATTCGCCATCACTTGTACGCTTGATATCTTCTACTTGATGACCGTAGTTCACTTCAACGTCCACTTTTTGCATGTGCTCGATTAACATACGAGTCAACGCACCAAAGTTTACGTCCGTACCTGTATCAATTTTTGTTGCAGCAATTGCTTCATTGACAGTACGGTCTTTCATGATTAACGGAATCCACTCTTTCAACTTCTCCGGATCTTCGGAAAACTCCATTCCTTGGAATAGTGGATTTGCTGTCATCGCTTCAAAGCGCTTCTTCAAATACTTCACATTGTCTTCACCTTGTACAAGACTCATGTGTGGCAGTGGCATTATAAATTGCTCAGGATCTTTAATTAATTCTTTCTCGACTAGATGTGACCAAAACTGCATAGAAAGCTGGAATTGCTCGTTTACTTTAACCGCTTTCGCAATATCTACAGTACCATCCGGTCTTTCAGAAGTGTAATTCAGTTCACACAATGCTGCGTGACCTGTTCCTGCATTATTCATCTCATGCGAGCTTTCTTCACCTGCTCTATCCAGTTTCTCGAACAAGGAGATGTTCCAGTCTGGCGCTAATTCCTTTAGCATCGTTCCTAGTGTCGCACTCATAATTCCGGCACCAATTAAAATAACATCTGATTTAGTTTGTCTATTACTCATTTTGACCTTCCTTATATGTGAAATTTACAGAAACGTAAATGTTCCTAAATAAGGCGTCACAGCATACATGGCGCGTACTAGGAGCACTTTATTCTGTCTTGGTTTGACCATACAACTACTACCATCTTTTCTAGTATACATCAAATATAACGAGGTTTAAAGAGACTTGTCTGTTTGTTTGTGAAGATAATCACAATAAAGTGTCAGAATTCTGTTATATTTTCTTTTTATTTTAGCATTGAGAAATTTCATGTTAATAGATCTTCTGAAATCACTTTAAATCCTTCAATAATCGTATCTTCTTCTACTTCAATCAAAATACATTGCTTGCCATCATAGTTGACCTGCTTCACATATTTCAAGTCTTGTGGACTGATTGAAATATTGGCCACTTTGGTTTCAATTTTGATTGACTTCGATGTATAGCTAGGGACAATGTGAGCCGCCTTCATTTCATAAGATGTGTCATCGACTATAGTTTGGAAAGCCGTTTCTACCGCTTCTGTATTGACGTAGTCGACACCGCTCATTTTCAAGACACGTTCTACTTGCTTCGCATCAATTACTGGTGGCTCTTCCGGTTCTTCCTCTTCTTCATCCACTACAGTCAACCTGTAGATTGCCTCATAGACATTGCCTAGCGTTTCCGTATCTACTTCGCCACCCACTACTTGTTTAACGATCTCCTCGAAAACAGCTTTATCGTCAGCAGCAGTAACTACTTCTTCTCCATTCAAGACATTCTCTATAAACGCATAATCGGGCTTATTCGCTTTACCGGCTGCATACAAGACATGGTTTACATCAGCCGAATTGTCTGTAAAGCAAGGGAAGAGAAAGCCGCCGATGGGTGATGCTAGATTAATGATAGGATCAAGCATCGTATTCGATTTAAATTCACGCTCTTGAAAATCAAATACGATAGAGCGCTTCGGCAAGTCGGTGTGATTCATACTGCATAGAATAAACGGTGTCGTAAACACTTCATCACGCATATCGATTTCTGTCTCTTCACTGTTACGTTTGGTCTTTTTAAAGTAGTTCCCACGAACAAATGTGATGACAAGATCTTTTTCATATTGGACATCTTTCACCATCTTCAATGCCAAATGCTGCATCTCAGTTTTCCAATCATCTACTTCTTCTGCCTGCAAACCTTCATACAATAACTTTTGTGTGTGTTCCTCATTAGGCTCTTCTTCCTGACGTTCGAACTTCACTTCAAATAACTTCATACCTAGCTTACCGCCAAGTACTTTCTTGAAGTTCGTCATGAATAATTCCTGTTGTTCACGGTCCAGCAAAGCAAAGGCCTGACTTTCCTCATGATAAATCTCACTGCTTTCCTGTCTAATATACACATGGTAAATATCAGTGATTGTTAGAAGATCTGTATCTAATTTAAATCGTTTACGAATATCTGCAATATCGTTCTTATTCATTTTCGTTCCCACTTCCTAACTGATTTAAATGAATTGATTCAACACGTTGGATGATGTTATCACACTTATCTGGAAAAAATTAAATAAATTGTACATAAAAAACGAAAAAACGGGTACACAATGGAGTGAGACTAAAAAATGTATACAAGGAGTAGTGATTTCATGTCAGAAAAACTATTTACAGCCACAGCAACTGCTAACGGGGGAAGAGAAGGTCATGTTGCGTCTTCCGATCAAGTAGTTGAATTCGATACGGCAATGCCTGGAACAAAACGAGCGAAAGAATTAGAGCGCTCTACTAACCCCGAGCAATTATTCGCTGCGGGTTACGCGGCTTGTTTTGACAGCGCACTTCAACTCGTCGCAAGCAAAGAACGCGTTAAATTCTCTTCCGAAGTCACAGCAAACGTCAGCCTGTGTAAAGACGAATCGGACGGTGGCTTCAAGCTAGAAGTAGAACTACAAGTAAAAGGTACAGACATTGAAAAAGCACAACTAGAAGAACTAGTAGAAAAAGCACACCAAGTCTGCCCTTACTCTAAAGCTACAAGAGATAATATTGCCGTTACATTAACAGTAGCCTGATTACAAAATCGTACGAACACAAGATAGAGCTGTCCCCGAATTCGTTATGACGATTTCCGGGACAGCTTTTTAACATAGTATAGGATGTAACGTCGTTGAACCTACTTCAGCGCTAGCAAATAGCTCTCGTTTAGTAAGTATTAAACAACTAAGTCTTTACCTATCGCTAGTAATAGAGAAATAAACTAGTTGATCGTAAGTGGAAGGCGGTGACTCCCCGATGGATCAGCGGCTCAAGCCACGCCCATGGGAAAGCGTTCGCCTGGAGTGTCGATCAACGGTGCCCCCACCTCACTAATTCTACTGAATATGCCCTACTAACTTATTTCAATCTATCAAGTAACTCCAAAATAGCAGTAGTCGTCTGAGTCATCTGCTCTTCATTCGATATAGTAGCCTTGCCGTCACCCTTCTGCTCGCCGTAATCACCAAACCCCGCATGATTACCGCCCTTTATCTCCAAGAACTTCGCATCACTAGGCATACTAGCCTTCGCCGCTTTAATAGCCTTCGCATCTGCCACTTCATCACGACTCGCCCAAATCGACAACACATCCACCGACGTTTCACTCAAATCAGTGTGACTCCCAGGATAAGAGGCCAACAACACTAGCCCAGCAATCTCATCGTGACGTAATGCATAATCAGACGCCGTGATACCGCCTAAAGAATGCCCACCAATCGCCCATGTAGTAATTTCAGGATGCTTGCGTATGACTTTATCCGCTCGATCAGGTGAAAAGATAGCCATCTTCAACGGCAAGTGAGGAATGACCACAGTATAACCTTCTTTTGCCAGCTCTTTTGCCATCGGGGCGTAGGCTTCCGCCTCTACTTTTGCACCTTGATAAAAAATAAAACCGATATTCTTTTTATTCGAAGTCGGTTCAAACACCAACTCTTTTTCATTTTCAACTGTTACTTCCGAATCTGATTGCAAATGATCTTCTGCGTAAGACTGCGCTTTATAATAAAAGCTAGCAAATACGAAGAAACCAACCGCGATGATCAATAGGAAAATAGCGAGTCCAATAAATAACTTAAACTTCCACGACTTCTTTTGTTTCATACTCGATCCTCATTCCAGTTTATTTCTTCATGATCTCGATGAAATGCTTTAACACTCTAGCCGTCAAACCCCAAACGGTATAATTGCCATATTCATAAAACCATTCTTCAAGTGAATGGCTTCTAAATTTATATTGATTCCCGTTCATAATCTTTTCGAATGGGAAATTATCCGGTAGTGCTGTTTCGACTGCTACGGTATGCATATAGGGCTCATGTTCTATCAACCAGTCCAGTGGAATCGCAAACACTTCTTCCACTTCGTCTTTATTATAGCTACGAATAATTTCATTGTAATCAACGACTGCCACAAACGGATAGACAACGAATGAAGGCGATGCTATATATGGACTTAACTCTCCTAGTACTTGCACCGTCTTCGGATTAACTCCAAGCTCTTCCTGTGTCTCTCGTAAAGCAGCTTCCATCGGTGATGCGTCTGTTATATCTATTTTGCCACCCGGAAAGCTAATATCACCCGGTTGCTTTCTCATCGTGAAAGAACGCACTTCAAATAGTACATGCCATTCTCCATCCGCTTCTACTAACGGAATAATAACGGCTGAACGGAATGCTGTCTCTTCCCCAATAAATAAGGATTTGTTATCGAATAATTTATTTTGTAGTTGCTCTAAGTCCATGAAGTCCCCCACCTCATTGTTTTCATCTATCGTATCATTACCAGACGAATCCTTAAAGAAATTAAAAAGAGCTACTCGTAAAGAGCAACTCTCCATATTATCAATATATGTCAGCGCTTCACGAGTTTCCCTTGCACTACATATCGTTTATCTTTACTATTCACAGAGTTATTACACGTAGACAGCGTGACAATTCGATCTTCAGGTCCGACTTCAACAGGCATATCGATTAGCGACCGTGCTTCAACTTCTCCTAAAAACTCACTGAATTCTTCATTCGTCTGAAAGTCTGTTTCAATATAATAAAAATCAATCGTCGTTTCATAGGCTGCGAATACTTCAATATCATAGCCATCATATAACGTATCGACATAAATAATAGGGTGTGCGTCTGCATAGTCTTGTTCACCAAATTTTTTCAAACTACCGAACATCGTATCATTTCTCATTGCATGGCCATAGAGAACCGTGTTTTGACTCATGTCTTGGATATCATTACGAAAATCCATAAAGACACTTCCCGCACGGCTACTTTCTCGAGTAAAGTTTCGATTTAAGTAATAGTCATTGTCTTCAGCTTGCAGTATGGGATTATGTAACTTGGTACCTTCCACAGACACCCATCCGACAATATCCTCATTCACTTTATGCAATTTTTCAAATTGCCTACGCATTGAATACTCACCTAACGAATGTTCTTGCGACGTTTCTTCCGCTACAGCTAGTTGCTTCGTATCTTCAAGAGCTGTCTCATATATTTGTTGCGTATCTTTTAACGAACTGGCTGATTCCACGTAAGTGTACAAATACTGTACGAGTAAATAGCCTGAGTAGAGAAAGACTGCCAGATAAACGAAAGGCAACAGTTTCGACAGACGTTTTTTCATCAGCTTCCCCCCTAAATGCCAAGGGACATCATGTAAAGGCCTAATTCGTCATCTTCCTTGAATACGGCATTGACTCCATACACTTCTTTAATGACATCCTTTGTAATGACCTCACGCGGTGGACCTTCTGCAATAATGCGACCATTCTTCATCATTATAATTTCATCGCTATATCGAATTGCCTGATTGATATCATGCAATACCATGATGATCGTCAATCCATAGTCTTCATTTAGTGACTTTACGAGCTCCAATAATTCAATCTGATAATAAATATCCAAATAGGTGGTCGGCTCATCCAAGCATAGTATTTCCGATTGCTGTGCAAGTGCCATGGCAATCCATACACGTTGACGCTCTCCGCCAGATAATGCCTCTAAGTCTTTATGCCGCTTGTCTGTCAGATTCGTGACGGACAATGCCCAATCTATAGCCTTTTGATCTTCTTGCTGATTTCGCTGCAATAATGTTTTATGAGGCAACCGGCCAAAGCTGACCAATTTTTCAATCGTCAAGTCTTTTGGCACTTCATTCTGCTGATACACAATAGCTAGTTTTTTTGCGAATTCTTTCGGCTTAAACATCACCAAGTCACGATTCTCGAGTGAAGTTGTGCCCGACTTTGGCATATTGCTTCTCGATAGAACGCTGAGTAATGTCGATTTCCCACAACCATTCGGGCCGATAATCGTTGTAACTTTCCCTTTAGAAATAGACGTAGAAACGTCATCCAAATGATTCGTTATATTATCGTGTGATACAATAATGCGCTTCATTTCCATAACAAGTCACTCTTTTCGCAGTAAGAATATTAAGAACGGTCCGCCAATAATCGCCATCAGCGTTGAGGCTGGTATTTCAAGCGGCGCTACTATTGTACGCCCCAGTGTATCCGCAAGTAGAATAATCAACGCCCCTAAAAGTGCAGTGAATGGTATGAGCACCTTGTGATCATACCCTACTAACCTACGGGCAATGTGTGGCACAAGCAATCCAACAAACGAAATCACACCCGCCACTACAACCGATATCGCTGCCAACAACACTGCTACTGCCGCTATAATTAAACGGGCACGTGCAACATGGAAGCCAATACTTTTTGCTGTCTTATCTTGCAACACCAATAAGTTACACCAGCTGTATAATGCAAAAGCTAACACCAATCCGATCGTTCCGTACGTCGCAATCGTCGAGACATCACTCCATGTACGCATCGTCAAATTTGAACCGATGATACTGGAAGCTGAGACATTTAATGAACCACCAAAGCTGATGAAAGCTTCAGTGAGTCCCGTGAACATAGCATTGATCGCGATTCCAACAAGAATTAATTTTAACGGGCTAAGACCCGATTTCCACGATAGTGCAAACACTAGAAAACAAGCGAATGCACCGCCCATAAATGCAAATAAAGGCGTCATGAAAAAGAGCGCCGGGAAGAATGAGATAATGAATAACTGTACAAACGCCGCACCGGAAGATATTCCGATAATCCCTGCATCGGCCAATGGGTTACGCATGACAGACTGTAGCAAGACACCCGATACCGATAATGCCGCACCTGCAAATATTGCGACAATCATGCGCGGAAAGCGCAAATCACGAATCGCTTCCATCTGACTGTTACCTTGTTCAAAGAGTGCACCAAAAAATTCAAAGAATCCCATTTTGATGCTGCCTGTCGTAGCTGAATACACGATAGTTACGACAAGCAACAGGGATACGATTATATAACTAGTTATTCTTTTTCTCATGACGGACTTCCTTTTCAAACGAAATTCATCGAGTTATCGATAGAATATCTTCATTAGCTCACTTAATGCCTCAGGTACTTGCAAAGAAGCCGTTGTACCGAATAACTCTTCTTCTAAATCATATACTTTACCGTTTTTTACAGCATCGAAATGTTTCCATACATCATTTGTTTGAAACTCTTCGTTGAACATTTCCACGACCTCATCCGGCATGCCATGTGATAGACGCAAGATAATGTCTGGATTACTATTATGAAGATACTCCGTATTGGATGATAAGTATTCAGGATCCTGCCCTTCCATTACATTCGTTCCCCCTGCACGTTTCACTAGGTCACCTGCGTAGGAATTTTCTGTAGCTACTAAATAACTGCCTGGAATACCGAGTAAGATCAAAACGCTTGGCCCTTTACGGTTCGCAGCCACAACTTCCGCTGCTTCAATTTTCTTCTGTAGATCCCCTACTAATTTATCTGCTTGTGCTGTACGATCATAACGCACTCCAAGACCTTGGATTTCCTCCATCATCGAATCGATACTTTGAAAGTTCAAAAATGTCGCGGGTATATTCAATTGCTCAAACCCACCTTCAAGATCATATTCCAATGTAGAAACAGATAAGAAATCTGTCGTGTCCAAGGATTTCACGATTTCCATATCGGGCGTCATGGCATTACCAATAGTAGGAAGTCCGTCGAAACGGCTTGCCATTTGTTTTTCAGATTCAGGAATAGCGATAGCATCTATATCTAACTTATCGAGAATTTCTGCAATAACGACAGTACCGGCAATAATTCGCTGATCACTTGTTGTATCTGTTTCACTCTTCACTGCGTCATCTGCTGAAACAGCCTTTTCTTCTTTATCATTACCGCATCCTGCGATAATCGCTGCTGTCATGATTGCCAACATCAGCAGTATATATTTCCACTTTTTTTGCACAATGTAATCCTCCACTCGTTATTTATCACTTATCATGCTGTTTTTCTTTGTCAGCCTGCGTAAAAATAAAATACCCGACAGCATACATAATGATAATAATACACCGATTCTCAACACATCAAACGGTATTGTCTGATCGGTCTCCTCGTTCATTGCCACCTCTTCAGGTTCACTTGCTACTTGTGCAACGACTTGATCTGGTTGTTTCTTTGCATCGTCCACTGTACGATCAAACTCCAGTTTTTCTTCCGTCAGAAGAGGAGGTACGTCTGTCTGTACTGGCTGCTTTTCTTCGGATGACTTATCCAATTTTTCATCTTTTTTCGTAACGGTAGATGGTTTCTCTGCAGTAGTAGATTTTGCAGGTTGCTCTACTCGCTTAGTCAATGAAGAAACAGCTTTACTATTTGAAGCTTCCTTACGTAGAAACTTCGCCGTTTGTTGCTGGTTGAAAACAATTTGCAAAAACTCTTCTTCTACATGTGAACTCACAGGGTTCTCCGCTTTCATCCAAACGCCTATCCCCTTCTGGAAGTCTTCTACTTCAAACTGCACAATACGCGTATCGGTTTGCGATACTAATTTAGGTTCCACTAAATTTCCTTGCTGCTCTACAGTAAATCCCTTGACCTTGCTAGGATGAAGTATTTCCAACTGTGCATAGAATCGATGATCACGTTCAATAACACGAATTACTGGATTGACATAGTCATTCATGGCAGACAATTTTCCAGCTAACAGCAGTTGATAGTGTATCGTATCATCACCTGCCTGAATTGACTGTGTCGGTTTTTGATCAAACGCTGGCAATGACTGTTGCTCGATGAGGAGCTCAGAAGAAAATGTTTGCTGTGCATGTTCTGTCGCTAATCTATACGTTCCTGCTAATTCAATCTTTTGTTGTACATCCTTAATATCAAACTGAACTAAATTTTCTGCTCTATTCAGCCGGGTACTCATTTTGTTCCCTTGCTGCATGGCAGTGATATGCGTTAGGATGTGATCATTTTTCGCTGAAATCGATAACGTATAGCGATCTTCCTTAACAGTTAACGTAGCCTGCTTAATAAATAAAACATCTGTATCCTCTGCTTCATGTGATAGAAAATTTAGTTCAACTTGATAGTCATCCGTTGCGTTAGTTTTGCTTTCATTTGCATTTACAGAATGAAAAGGAAGCCACGCTGAGATGAGTAGCAAAAGTAGAGGCAACCACACAATTCTTTTCATTTCAAACGTACACTCCTTTACATATCGTGTAAAACGACAGGAACTTCCTTCCGCATGTAAAAAAGCGAAAGGAAGTATCTGTATTTACTCTTATTTTTTCATGAAGTTCAATGAACCGTTTAGAATTTTAGCCATTTGTGTACGTTGTAGGGAATCGCCAGAGTTGATCAAGACTTTGCCATTCGGCTGTTTTGCGCCTGTCATGATTTTTTCAGCGTATAACAATGCAAATGCTTGCTTCGCTTCAGGATCTGTAATGACTTTTCCATCTGCATAGAACGGAAGAGTTGTATCTCCTTTTTTGATTTCTTTACCTTCTGCAAATTGAATTGCACGGTACAACATCAAAGCACCTTGCTGACGAGTCAACGTGTTATTCGGGTTGAACTTTTCATTCGTTTGTACAATGCCTGCTTCCGCTAGAGCATTGATTGCGCTGATCCGTTCTTTATCTGTGATTTTACCTAAGTCTTTAAATCCAACATCTTTAGTTGTGTCGAGATTTAACGCACGTGCTACCATTAATGCAAACTGTGAACGTGTAATGTTGTTGCGTGGATTGAACTTATCCGCGCTTTTTACAATCCCTTTATCAAGCAACGCAAGGATCGCTTCTTTGTTGCCGTCTTTGTCAATATCTTTAAATGGATTTACGACTGGTGTAGGGTTTGGTTTCACTTCATTAGTGAAGTCCAGTTGTACTTTATGGTTTGCATCATACTTAACAGGTCCTTCATTTACAATAACGTGAAGGTCAGCATTCACTAACTTTGTTAGGTCTGCTACTTTAAATGTGTATGTGCGTGCCCCTGTTGATTTGTCATCTGTTGCAATTGGGATTTCCTTGCCAGCAATTTTGAAGCCGTGGATGTAACCGCCTTTAGGGAAAGTAAGAGTTACTTCATTACCATCGGTTACTTTCTTTACTGAAGCTGTCGATGACATGTAATCCTTCATGATCGACTCTTCTTTTGTTCCATCTTTGTAAACTTTTACGTTTACTTTACTAATTGTTTCTGCATCTGTGTCTGCTTTAGCGACCGTTGCTTTGAAATCGAATGGATACCACTTATCCATGTTAGCAGGTGCATATACAACATGGATTTTGCCTGAATGTATTTCATCCGCTACTACTGGGAAAGTATAAGTCGTTGTGCCGTCCGTATTTTTAACTTCCGTTGCATCAGCAAACTCTTCTCCTTGTTTCGTTTGAAAGCCTGCAATCATAGGAGCTGATTTAACTGCAACCGTTACCTTCGCATATGTTACTCCATCTTTTTCTACCAACGTACCTTGTGGAATGAGGTGGCTACTGATTGCAGGTTCTGGTGTAGTTGTACCTGATTTATAAACATGAAAGTCAACTACTTGATCCACAGCAATCGTCTGTTTCAAAGCTGACACTGCTTGATCACTTGTGCTGATCGGGTTAGCGGATGCTGCTGTTGGAATAGCGATAGAAGCTGCTAATAGTGAAGCAAGTACTACTTTTGTTGCGCGAGATGATGTTTTTTTCGTCATAATTATTGTTCCCCCTGTTTTTTTTGGAATCTAGTTCTATACAATAAAAATGCAGAACCTGCTAATACAAAGATTAATAGGTACGGCGTTGAATCACTAGTTTGCGGATTCTTTACTGGCTTTTGGGTAGTAGGCTTTTTCGTTATAGTACCTGTGCTCGTATTGGTATTCGTGTTCGTGTTAGCACTTGGTGGAGTAGTATTCGTTGCAGGTGGTTTTACAGCTGGTGGTGTAACGGCAGCTTTTTCTTCAAACACCAAGTCAACTGTATACTCGTGGTGATAATTGATATCCTCGACATCAACTTTCATAGGAATCTTCACTGGTTTAGAAATGTCACTTACACTAAACTCTACCACTCTTGTATCGGCTTTAAGATCTTCATTGACTACTTCTGCTCCGCCCGCTGGCTCAAACTTCGTAATCCAAGAGCTGTTCTTAAGAGTAAGCTGTACGATGGCAGAACCATTCGTTACGGTGACGAGTGCTGGCTTTTGAAAGTAATCATTAGCAATAGATGCATTAGAGCTATCTGGCTGGTTTACTTGATAGTTTAATTGCTGAGTACCATCCGCTATTTTAGCGGACGCTTGTGGCAAGCCAACTGTCAGCACGAAAAAACTTACAACTAAAAAGTACAAAAATGTTTTTTTCACTTGTACATAATCTCCTCTCACTTGTCATTTTTCATGCTACATAAATCCAATAATTGATTGCCAATTGTCGGATAGACTTCTACTTCTAAAGTATCTCATAAATAGCCCCATACATGAAAGGAAGGCACTCAAACGTCTATTTTTTTATGACGACTATGTGACGATTTTAAGAGATAAATGAGAACAGTTATCATTTAATATATCTTTTATTGGCCATTATGTCAATCATATTTTGGAAAATTATTTCAATTTATATTTCATGCTTTTTAGTTAGTCACGAACTAAGGGGCTTTGCATAGTCTAGATAGATACGAGTTAAGAATGAAAGGAGTTTTATAATGAATCTTGAATCTTTTAGCGGTGTCGTAATGGTGATAAATGATTTTTACACCGGGCAAAACAACGACTCAGGTTGCTACATGCTAATGACAGTCGATAATGGTCGCGGAAACGTTGTTAACTTTGTAGTAGAACCAACAACTTATTTCGTCCATCAAGTGAAAATTCATGTTGGCGATCACGTTACAGGATTTTATGATGCGGACGCCGCCACTCCTATGATCTATCCTCCTCAATTTAGAGCCATTGTTATGTCAAAGGATTCTAAAAGCGAAAATATCAAAGTGGACTCCTTCAATCGTCGCTTACAAAGTAGCGATGGAACGCTTCAGCTAAATCTATCTCCACAAACTGAAATACTGTCTACAAATGGTCAGTATTTTACAGGAAATATAGCAGACCGGAATTTGATTGTGCTGTACGGTTCGGCAACAAGAAGCATTCCCGCGCAGACTACGCCACATAAAATCATTGTAATTTGTACATGAAGATTATAACTATTAGAAAACAGGGATACGTCGCTATGACGTATCCCTGTTTTATAGTCGATAAAATTCTTGTGTTCTAGTATATATCTCTTCATAGACTTCTTCTAGATCAATCCCTTTGATGACTGCTATGCTCTTCATACTCTCATGGACCATAGAGGGGTGCGTTAACTTACCTTTGAACATCTCCTCAAAGGGCCAAGGCCCATCGGTTTCTACCATTAGTTGACTGAGTGGAACACTTTCTACTAATTGTTGGATCTTTGGCCTATATACCACTTCAGGCGTTACTGAAATCATATAGCCATTTGAAATAATTCGATGCAAAACACGATCTTCTCCTTTAAACCAGTGGAAGTGGGCGCGAGAAACTGAATACTTTTCCAGTAACTCACACACTATTTCCGCATCTTCGTACACCGCATGTAAAGCGATTGGTAAATCAAGTTGTCCAGCCTTTCGGATAAAACACTCTAACAAATGTACATAAGGAGCTAAATCCAGGCCGGGCCGTTCTCGTCTCAAATAATAAGGCAACCCCACTTCTCCAATAGCCGTTAGACTTTCTGCATGATCATCAATTAGTCTTAAAATAGATAATGCTTCTTGTTCTGTCGGCAAAACTTGTTCGGGGTGGTAACCAATTGCTGGTTTGATTCTATCATCTGTTTTTGCAAGGTTTAGTTGTCTTACAGAAGACTCAAGATTATTCGAGACCGAAACTAGTGCAGTTACATCATTTTGCTCCAATTCATTCAAAATCTTACTACGTTGATCTATTTCATACATATCCATATGAATATGTGCATCGATTACATATCTTCTCAAGACCCATTACTCCCCCCGCTTTGATTTACTATGTTCCACGTGAAACGTCTACCCGTAAATGAACCTTGTCTATTATATCTGCGTCCTACTAATTTACATTAGGAAAAGCAGGTGGTGGTTTATGAATTCGCACCGCATACAAACAAGAGTCGTACATGCTATAAAACAACTTGGTACGTTTGGCTGGCAACAAGCACTTTCTTGTATCTTCCCTGTCATAATTTTCGCTTCGCTTGCACTAACACAAATTATCACTCTGCCATTTCTGCCAAGGTATGATTGGTTGCTTCTAATTTTTGTAGCAACTCAGTGGTGGATGGTACGCTCGGGTCTTGAAACACGGGACGAACTAAAAGTAATTACGCTCTTTCATATGATCGGTCTTACTTTGGAGATCTTCAAAGTACATATGGGTTCATGGTCTTACCCTGAGGAAGGGTATTTCAAAATTTTAGGTGTCCCCTTATACAGTGGCTTTATGTATGCGAGTGTAGCAAGCTATTTGTGTCAGGCCTGGCGTCGACTTGATGTACAACTCATTCAATGGCCTTCCTTCTACATAGTCGTTCCGCTATCCATTGCCATCTACGGAAATTTCTTCACTCACCACTATTGGATTGATATGCGTTGGTGGTTGTCTGTACTCGTTCTAATCGTTTTCTGGCGTGCGTCGGTACGCTATCAGGTAAACGATGTATCGTATCGAATGCCGTTAGCCCTTTCATTTGTTCTTATAGGTTTTTTTGTTTGGATTGCTGAAAACATTGCTACTTTCTTTGGTGCATGGACCTATCCAAACCAGAGTGAGACATGGCACCTAGTCGGAATCGGAAAATTAAGTTCTTGGTTGTTACTGGTCATTGTTAGTTTTCTTATCGTCGCTACGTTAAAGCAAATTAAAAAAGAGTAGCTCATTTTTTTGTACTGCGAATCATATATCATACTGATTTCCCAGGAAATATAGACGTCGTAACTAGTAAAAACGCAATAGCCCTATATGATGGGCTATTGCGTTTTTCATTCCGTATTAATGTGTAGTTGGTTTAGGATAATCGAAGCCTTTCGTATCTACTTCAACCGTCTTCATCTTTTGCTCTTCAACAGGCTTATCCATAGCGTCTGTTTCATTAGCCACGATAGCATCTACTGTTTCCATGCCTTCAATCACTTTACCGAAAGCTGCATACTCGCCATCCAGAGAAGCCGTTTCATCTGTCATGATGAAGAATTGTGAACCAGCGGAATTCGGATCCTGTGCACGTGCCATCGACAAGACACCACGCTCATGCTTCATATTGTTTTCAAAACCGTTTGAAGAGAATTCTCCATCAATAGAGTAACCAGGTCCGCCTGTCCCGTCACCCGAGGAGTCGCCACCTTGGATCATAAAGCCTGGAATGACGCGATGGAAAATCAACCCGTCATAGTAGCCGTCTTCAATTAACGAAATGAAGTTTGCTACTGAATTCGGTGCAACAGTCGGCTCTAATTCTAAAACGATTTGTTCGTCATTTTCCATTGTAATGGTTACAACTGGATTCTCTTTTACATCTGCTGAGTAATCTACCGCTTGTTCTTTAGGTTCTTCTTTCGGTGTCTCGGTAGTCGTTTCTGCTGGTTCTTCTTCAGTCGCTTTTCCACAACCTACTAAAAGAATGGCCAACGCCAGTATACTCATCATAAAGTACAATGCTTTGTTACGCTTGAACATATTTTCCCAACACTCCTAACTTTTATCTTTCATTATATCCTATTAATTCTCGGTGTCTGTATCGCGATAACGAATCGCTAACCCTTTTAAAAAGTTACGTGCATATCGATCTCCACATGGTTTGTAATTGCGGTGCCCTTCTTTACGAAGAACAGCACTTAATTCATTTTTAGAAATCGTCACACCGACACTTTCTAGAATATCAAGCATATCTTCACTTGTGAGCGCTAACGCAATTTTTACTTTTTTCAGCAAAATATTATTTACATTACGATGGCCCTCTTCAGACATTAAAAATGGTTGGGGAGCATTTCCTGTGTTCTCAGGTACTCCTCTTTTTGAAATGATGAGTCCATTAAGAAATGACTCTAACGTAATGTTGTCAATTTCTTTGGCATATTCATTCATTTGCATTTCATCCGTGCTATCCTCATTCGTTTTTGTTAGCATTTCTTTAACTTCCGCTCTGTTTGTTTTCAGTCCGCCTAGCGCAAACATTTCAACAACTGCCGAGTCTTTCAAATCCAGTGCATAACGCAGTCTACTTAAAATGTCATTATTATTCATGTGATCACCTGTTCCTTCTCTAGTATATTGCTGTGATTCTTAGTATAGCCTGTTTGGTTATAGAATGTCCTCATTCAGTCGACTGTTGTTTGATCTGCTTCTATCGTTTGTAAAAACTGGTCTCCGAAATTACAAATCGATGTCACGACTGGTTCTAATAGCAGACCCGTTTCACTTAATTGATATTCCACTTTAGGTGGTACAACAGGATAAACGTAGCGTGTCACAATATTATCCTCTTCCAACTCACGCAACTGTCTGATTAACATGCGTTGATTGGCGTCAGGAAGCTTTTTCTGCATCTCGCTTAGTCGTAATGGCGATTCGTGTAGCAAGCACCAGATAATCGCAATTTTCCAACGCCCGCCAATGACGGATAAAGCTAAATCCTTACTAGTGAAATATTGTTTATCTTTATAATGAATGACCATATTGCTTCACTTCTTTCTATACTATTCATGTTCATAGTGACAAAAGAGTCAGTATTGCATGGTGAATTATAATATGTAATGATAGAAATGTAAACACTATAAAGCAAAAGAAAGAAGGGCTTCATTTGAAAAGTAGAGCAGCTGTAGCATTCAAACCTGGAGAACCACTTAAAATTGTAGAAATCGATGTAGAAGAACCAAAAGCTAATGAGGTATTAGTCAAAATTCTTTACACTTCTGTCTGTCACACAGACGCATATACACTATCGGGCGATGACGCGGAAGGAGTATTCCCTGCCGTTTTAGGTCATGAAGGTGCTGGTGTCGTAGTTTCAATAGGTGAAGGAGTTACTTCCGTCAAACCTGGCGATCACGTGATTCCACTGTACACACCTGAATGTGGAAAATGTAAGTTCTGTCTATCCGGTAAAACTAACCTATGCGGCGCAATTCGCGAAACACAAGGTAAAGGATTAATGCCTGACGGTACTACACGCTTCTCTTACAACGGTGAACCCATCTATCACTACATGGGAACAAGTACTTTCAGTGAGTATACTGTCGTGTCTGAAATCTCCCTAGTTAAAGTAGAAGATCATAACGTACCACTTGATAAAGTATGTCTATTTGGTTGCGGCGTCACTACAGGTATCGGAGCTGTTCATAAGACAGCGAAAGTAGAAGAAGGTGCTGTTACAGCAGTCTTCGGTCTAGGAGCTATTGGTTTAGCCGTTATTCAAGGACTAAAGCAAGCGAAAGCAAGCCGAATCATCGCAATCGATCTCAATGAAGATAAGTTTGAACTAGCGAAGAAGATGGGAGCAACCGATTTCATCAACCCTTCTAAATTCGACAAGCCAATTCAAGAAGTCATTGTAGACATGACCGACGGCGGTGTAGATTACAGCTTCGAGTGTATCGGTAATGTCGAAGTCATGAAAGCTGCTCTTGAATGCTGCCATAAAGGTTGGGGCGAGAGCATCATCATTGGTGTCGCAGGTGCTGGTAAAGAAATTCATACACGTCCATTCCAACTAGTTACAGGTCGCGTATGGCGTGGATCTGCATTTGGCGGAGTAAAAGGAAGAACTGAATTGCCAGGGATGATTGATGACTACATGGACGGTGAAATTGATTTAGATTCGTTCATTACGCACCAACTAAACTTTACCGATATCAATGAAGCATTTGATTTACTGCATAAAGGTGAATCAATTCGATCAATACTAACATATGGAGAGTGAGATCATGAATGTAGAACGCGTTGAGCAAAGACGATCTTTTGGTGGGGAACAAAACAAGTACAACCATTATTCAGAAGTCCTCAAGTGTGATATGACATTTAGTATCTTCTTACCGTCAAATACAGAGCAAAAAGAAATACCTCTCATTTGGTTTTTATCGGGATTAACATGTACGGATGATAACTTCAGTCAAAAAAGTGGTTTCCAAAGCTTGGCTGAAAAACATCAAGCGGCAGTAATTATTCCAGATACATCACCACGTGGAGAAGACGTAGCGGACGATGAGGCATTCGACCTTGGACAAGGTGCGAGCTTTTATCTAAACGCAACAGAAGAGCCATGGGCAACGCATTATCAGATGTATTCTTATATAACACAGGAGCTAAGTGAACTGGCTGCTACTCTTGTGCCTAACTTCTCAGGTAACGAAAGTATTATGGGTCACTCGATGGGCGGTTATGGTGCCTTGATGATCGGAATGAAGAATGCAGACCGTTTCAAAGCGATTTCCGCGTTCTCCCCCATTTCAAGTCCAAGCGATGTTCCTTGGGGAATCAAAGCATTTACGACATACCTAGGTGAAGACAAAGCGACGTGGAAAGAGTGGGACACTGCCGAGTTAGTGAAGGAAGCAGGTATTCCTCCCATACTTATTACGCAAGGTACTGCAGATGGCTTTTATCCGGAGCAGTTGAATGAGAAACCGTTCCTTGAAAATGCGAAGCAGCATAATCAAGCAGTGGAATATAACAAAGTAGACGGCTATGATCATAGCTATTTCTTCATCTCTTCTTTCCTGGAGGAACACTTTGATTTCCATATGAAGAACTTGGGATAATTTGAATACATGTAGATAGTTGAAGAATATATAAGGGGGCGCTTCCAATTGGCCAACGGGAATGCGTCCCCTTGCACTGTCTATCAACGGTTCATCTTCCTATTGCATTCAGCTACATTCCGAATGTCCACATTATTTCTGATGTGGATGTTTTTGTTTTTAAGAGCATATGAACTAAGATAGAAGGAACGTATTAAAATCTATTACATAGGAGGGACTGTTACGATGGATCTAAAGAAAATGTTAGCCGATGAACGTGTGAAGCCGTATGTTCTGAAAGCCCGGTACGGTATTGAAAAGGAAGGACAACGCGTAGATTTGGAGGGGAATTTAGCGACGACGGATCACCCCGCAAGCGTTGGAATGGCAGATGAACATCCGTATATTCAGCGCGACTTCTCGGAAACGCAAATGGAATTGATCACCCCTGTCCTGAACACACGAGACGAATTATTTGATTATCTATCAGCTATCCATGACGTGGCATACCGCTCCATAGGAAAAGATGAAATGTTATGGCCATTAAGCATGCCACCTGCGCTTCCCAAAAAAGAGGAAGATATCAAGATTGCAAAATTGGAAAACTTCGAAAATGTTCTCTACCGACGCTCGTTGGCTAATTCATACGGTCGCCGAAAACAAATGATTTGCGGGATCCATTTTAATTTTGAATTCAGTGATGAATTGCTCGGGAAATTATTTGATTTGCAGTCCGAAACCGATAATTATCAATACTTCAAAACAAATATTTATTTAAAACTCACTAGAAATTACTTATACTACCGCTGGCTTGTGACGTACTTTTATGGTGCCTCCCCTACTAGTGATGAGAATTTCTACGGTTGCGATGATCAGCCAAATGAACCGGTTAGAAGCATTAGAAGCAGCAGATTCGGCTATGTCAATCACGATGATGTGAAAGTTTCATTTAGCTCGATAGAGAAGTATATTGACGATTTATCTTGCGTAGTAAATAGAGGTTTGCTCGTAGAAGAAAAAGAATTCTATACCGCGATGCGCTTACGTGGAAGCGAGCGTGTAGAGGAGTTCTTGACTGAAGGTGTTCGTTATGTAGAGCTACGAAATATTGATTTGAATCCATTTGAAACGAATGGAATTAGCTATGAACAAGCGGAATTTCTTCATATTTTCTCTCTATATCTTCTGCAGAAAGACGAACATCCAGAAAGTGACGAGTATGGAAAAGTAGGCGATGCGCGAAATGACGTAGTCGCACTTGAGCATCCTTTGTCACATACGACATTTGAAACAGAAGCGCATGAGCTAGTTGATGGTATGGAAAAAATGACTAAAGAATTGGGCTTCCCTGTTTCCGACTCGTTATTTAGCAATTTGAGAGCCATGCTAGAAGATCCTTCGAAGACACTAGCCGGCAGATTGTATACGGAAAGCCAAAAAAGTAGTCAACATCAAGTGGCTTTGGAAATGGCAAGAGAAACCTACGCCAATCTATGGGAAAAACCTTATGAGTTAACGGGCTTTACGGATATGGAATTGTCTACACAAATCCTCATGTTTGATGCATTTCAACATGGTATCGAAGTAGAGATTTTGGATCGTCAAGATCAATTCTTGAAGCTGAAATTACGAGATCATGTAGAATTCGTCAAGAACGGTAACATGACTAGCAAAGATACGTATGTCTCGACTTTGATAATGGAAAATAAAACGGTTACGAAAAAAATTCTTCATCAAGAGGGTTTTTGTGTACCTGGTGGTGACGAGTTCAACAATATAGAGGATGCATTACGTGCCTTTGAGATGTTCGCTAAGACGCCTTTCGTTGTCAAACCCAAAACAACGAACTACGGAATCGGCATATCTATCTTTAAAGATGGTGCCAGTTACGAGGACTACAAGCAAGCCATCACACTTGCATTCAATGAAGACTCGTCTGTCTTGGTAGAAGAGTTCCTGAATGGCACAGAGTACCGTTTGTTCGTGCTACACGATAAAGTACTTGCCATTATGCTACGCGTACCTGCAAACGTCACAGGAGACGGCACACACACGATTAAGGAACTGGTTGAAGAAAAGAACCAAGATCCACTGAGAGGTACAGACCACCGTACGCCATTAGAACTTATCCAGTTGGGCGAACTAGAAGTTCTCATGCTGAAAGGTCAAGGCTATCAACTGGATTCAATCCCTAAAGACGGTGAAATTGTCTACTTACGTGAAAACTCTAACGTCAGTACTGGCGGAGACTCAATTGATGTAACCGATCAGTTTTCCGATGATTATAAGAAGATTGCAGTAGAGGCAGTAGCTGCTCTAGGCGCAAAAATTAGCGGAATTGATTTCATTATTGAAGACCTCGATGTACCAGCAGCAAATCCAGGTGCGTATGGCATTATTGAAGCGAACTTTAATCCTTCGATGTATATGCATATCTACCCTTATAAAGGGGAATCTCGTCGAGTGACGACGGATATCCTGCATTATTTGTTCCCTGAGTTATCATAAGATCATATGTGCGTATAAAATCCTTAAAGAACAGGCCTTTCAGATAAACTGAGTAGGCCTGTTCTTTTTTCGATATATGACTAATTAATTTTACATAGAACCAAATTCATTCAGCGCTATTAACTAGTATTTCTACCTATTCCTCTTACGTTCAGTGTATGATTAATACTATGAGACTACCACCCATAAGGAGAGAGGAAAATGAGATTCTTATTTAAAAAATGGTATATGTTATGTTTACTCATAACTCTACTACTACTGGCCCCACTATCAACAGCAAATGCAGCTGCATTAACCGATGAAGCAACTGACATACCGGCTGATAAAGAATGGACCATTACGTTCAATCACCCTGTTGTTGAATCCCCCAATTTATCTGACACTATTTACGTTATGAACAGTAAAAATGAAATACAAGATGTTACAATCTCTGTTCTTGATCGTGTCGTTAACGTTACTGCACCTGAGGTAGGGTACGAAGCGGGTCAAACGTATACTTTACATATTACAGCGGATACTTTGGGACAAGTCGGCAATGAAACTAAAACTTTAAAACAACCCATTACAAAACCTTTTACGATCACAACAGATGTCTATACTGTTGTCGACATTCGTGAAAATGGAACTTATTCAGTTACCTCAAGCCACCCTACTTTTGACAAAGCAAATGCCAGCTTACAAGAGGGACAAGGCATCATGCTAAATGAACAATATGTCAAAATTCCATCCGGCTTTGTAGCAACCAATGCTCAAACCGTCACAATTATTTACAAAGAGCCAACCTTTACACAAAAGTATGAATATGCAGGTGTCGCTACTGATACAGAACTTGCGTATGCAGACGCTACAGCAGACTACGTTAAGGTGAATATAGGTGAACAAGACATGTACGTCAAACACGAAGATGTCACACTCATTCCTACTGCTACAGCGAAAGGTCAATCATATTATAAAGCGAATCAACAAGGCTTATGGCATTATGTTTATCACCATCATAGTGGAAAATACGACGGTGCGTATGTAGTCGGTAAAAGACCTGAGTTTCTAAACGAAGGTATAAAGTATTATAGTGACGACGGAGCAAAATTTATTAATAGAAATGGCGAAGTTGTAGGTGAAAATTATGCCTACTTCCAATATCTATCACCACGTGTTCCAACAAACTATAGCGCGACAGAGTTAGATACGTATATCAACAGTCAACTTGCAGCGAAAGAACTGACAGGTGGCGGATATACAAATGCTACAGTAAAAAGTCCACTAAAGGATCTCGGTGCTACATTAAAATCCATTGAAAAAGAGCATCGCATAAATGCATTGTTCATTTTAGCACTCGCTATTCACGAAAGTGATTACGGCATGAGTTGTCACGCACAAAACTACAATAATTTATTCGGGTTAACTGTAACGGATACTAACACTCAATGTTCAACACATGTCGATACCTCCTCTTCTAAATACTTTGCAACTATTGAGGATAATATCACATCGCTGGCGAATGAATTAAATACCTATTACTTAAACCCCTTGAATATGCATGAATACCAGTACAATGGCGTTGCACTCGGCAATAAATTGATTGGGATGAACGTACGCTATGCTACAGACCCTTACTGGGGAGCAAAAACAGCAGGTCATATGTATAACATAGATCAAGAGCTTGGTGGCAAAGACTATAAAAGGCATGAGCTTGGCTTTACGGCAAGTTCAAACGTCAGCATTCGAACGGGTCCCATCGTAGACCATAACCGTGCATATCAGTATAAACTGGATTGGACAATTAAACTTCTATGTCAAATGCCGATTACTCTATCAGCCACACCTTCAGAAACAAATGGTTGGTTACGTGTTATTTCTGAATTACCGAAAGACGGATCAGACTTGTATACAATAACTCCAAATGTTAACACGGTGACCACACATTAATAACTATCTAAGTGAAACTATAAAACAGGCCTATCCAGTTTATCTGGATAGGCCTGTTCGTACATTATTGATGAAATATATTAAAATGGATTAGTCGCAATGAAACTTGCCGTTTTCACATAAACACGTGGATTTAATTTTAATTGATTTACAATAACTTCTGCACTATCTTCCGATTGAATCATTTTAGAGTCATCATTCAGCGGGAAGATTAAAATCAAGTTCATAAAAAACATGAATTGTGTAACCCTGTACTCCACAATTCGTAAAACCGACTACTTCATATAAATGCTCAAGAATTTATCTAAGTGGTTATCTTAAACCTCTTGATAGCCTTTTTCGCTGATAAGTTGACAGCACTACTCCTCCCACTATAAACAGTGAACCGACAATTTCTGACCCCGTTATTGGTTTATACAACAAGATCAAACCCATTATCATCGCTACAAAAGGTTCCAAATTAGATAATATGGAGGCCTTCGAAGCATCAACATATCTAATATTGTAGTTCCAAATCAACATGGCGATACCGTGTACCACAACAGCTGTAACAATCAGAAATGACCAATCGGAGACCTTTACACTCATTCGTATGGGCGTATCAAGTAAAAAAATAAAAGGAACCGACACAGCTAGTCCGACAACATTTGAATATAAAGTAATTGCAAGCGGATCCACTCTACTGGAAAGGAGTCTCGTCACGATAATTAGCATAGCGAAAGTAATCATCGTAACTACAATCCACCATAAACCTTTATCGATATGTATAGAGGATATATTTCCTTTTGCTACGACAAAGAAAATACCTATGATCGCAACAATAGATCCTAGTAACATACGAATTGTTAATTTTTCTTTTAAAAAAACGCCAGCTAAAACGCCGGTTAAAATGGGCGTAGTTGCCAAGATTAATGCAGACGCTGTTGAATCAGCCGTTTCTAATCCAGCGAAAAAAGACCACTGGTTAATAAAAACGCCAAAAACACCTAGAAAAATTACTGCTAGTAAATCGTATTTATTCAGTCGTTTCACATGTAATTTATATGAAGATAATCCAATCAGAAAAAGTACTATAAACAATAGTCTGAGCGAAGTGAGAAGAGCCGGGGAAAAGTCCTGGACCAACATCTTTCCAAAAACAAAATTACTGCCCCACACCATTACACAAAGTGTCAGCCAAGCGTATGCTTTAAACAAATTTATCACCCTTCCTACAACGAAATGCCAACTGGCCTATTCTATACTTACTTATACTTTTCGTACACATTTCTGTTTAGATATATCCACTTACTGACATACAGCATGGCAATGTATACAGGATTAAAACACAGTAATAGTAATATTTTTATCTACATCGTTATTTTACTATTCATTACATCCTAATAGCATTGAGCTTGCTTGCATCGTTCGTTATTTAGATTGTTTCTTTCAGTACATTCAAGTATTTAAATATTATCTACACCATATAACGTACAATGTAATTATTTACTAAATAAACGTTCGTGTTTTGGGTTGAAACCATAAAAAGCCTCTGCTATAATCATAACGTATTCATTGCAATAGTGCCTTTTACTAAATTCTGCATAAAAATAGTGAGTAATAGGAATCTCTTAACACTTAGTAAATTTTAAGCGCCGTCATACTATACTTTAACGATACGTACTGATTAGCCAAATGAAATTTATAATGCACTAGGAAAAGTAATTTGCTAGGGATACTATTCGATTGGAATTATTCAGGAATGAGGAGATTATCTTTGAAGAACATGAAATTAGTTGGCTTTATTGTATGTATGGTTATTCTAGCAACGATCGTTTCGGGCTGTAACTCAACTACTAAGAATACAGCTGAAACTGAACTACGTCCGATTATTGTTCAAGGACCCATGCCTATTGAAGCTGAAAAGTTTGCTGAGAAATTAAGCGATGCAGAAGTTGAGGAATCGGGAAACTTTGTTTTTTATAAAGGTACTATCGATGACTATCCTGTAATTGTTACGAAAACTAGTAAAGGGATGGAAAACACTGCAGCCGCTACTGCATTAGCAATTGAGAAGTATAACCCTATCGCTATTATTAACCAGGGAACTTCAGGCGGACACGACCCGGACTTACATGTATTTGACATAGTGTTAGGAAAACGAACTGTCAATATTGGTTCTATGAAGACTGAGTCTGCTGAAGAAAACGAAGGAATGGATCCATCACTATGGAAGCCTATGGACCTTATGGCTTCTGAAGGCAGTGCCGGAGAAGATCCTGATGCAGAGAAGATTCGCTACTTTGATGGCGACGATGAATTATTAGCAGCAGCAAATGCGGTTAAAGATCAATATGAACTAGGTAAAGTTGTTGAAGGTACTATTGGATCTGCAGATCTTTGGAATAACGAAGTAGACCGCATAAACTGGTTCCATGAAAAGTACGGTACTTCTGTTGAGGAAATGGAAGGTGCTGCCGCAGCACAGATTTCTGATAGTTACAACGTTCCTTTTTTAGGTATACGCATTCTTTCAAATAACAAAACTAATAATGGACAATATAATCCAGAAACTGCTTCAGCCAATCAAGACTATGTTTATCTTGTTTTAAAAGAATATATCTCCAATTTAAAATAAGTGACTTTAACTCGTAAATAAAACTAGAAGAGAAAGGTTTGTTCCATAAACCTTTCTCTTCTAGTTTTTAGCGTTTAAAAGCATCAGGCAGCCTATTCAAAAAGTCTGAGAAGTGTACATGCTTGCATCTACGTTCCATATATGAAATAAAAGGTCCCTGGGCGAGACTTTGTTTTTAAAAAACTCCTACATAGCGCTGGAATGGCTTTATGAAAAATGATTGAAATAGATACAAATAGGTAATAGATTGTAAACAACGAAAATAAAAGGAGTGAGCCATTTGAAAAAATCAGCATTAGTCATTATTAATCCTTCCTCTGGAAAAGAACAAGCAACAGAGTATGAAGAGCAAATTAGAGAAACACTTCAAGATGCGTACAGTGAAATCACTGTGAAATATACGGAGGGCGAAGGTGATGCGACACGCTTTGCAAAAGAGGCTGCAGAAAATAACTATGACTTCGTTGTTTCACTCGGTGGAGACGGAAGTGTGAATGAAACTGTCAATGGACTCGCTCCATTTAATAACCCTCCAAAACTCGGAATCATTCCAATGGGCACAGTGAATGATCTTGCTCGTTCATTAAACATTCCAATGAAACCTGTTGATGCGATTAAATTGCTTGTCTCAGGTATTGAAACAAAAATTGACATTGGAATGGCTAACGATGATATTTATTTTACAAACATTTTAGGAATTGGAAGTGCTGCGAAAGCAATTCATCATGTCGACAGTGCAGAAAAATCTAAAATCGGACCCATTGCCTACTTGAAAGCGATTGGGAAAGAAATAATGGATGACCACACTTTTCCAATTAAGTTTGAGATGGAAGAACATACATGGGAAGGTGACGTATCGGTTGTCTTAATATCCCTCATCGACTCGCTTGGTGGTATTAAAACAATTGTAAACGAAGTTGAAAACGGAGACGGAAACTTCCATATCTTCGCGTTTAAACACCTTAACTTGACTGAGCTTGCGAAAATGACCCCTTCAATCATAATGGGCAAATTAAAGGAATCAGAAAACGTTCAATACTTTAAAACACGACAAGTCAACATAACGACTTCTGCCGGTGAGACACAAGAAAGTGATATAGATGGTGAACAAGGACCGAATTTACCACTCACTTTAAAAGTTCTGCAACAACATATAACTATCATTTCGAACAAAGCTTAAATCAAACTTAAAATTACCAAAAAAGATTCCAGGTTTCTTCATCTAGAATCTTTTTTAATTGTTATAATCTCTTATGATTCTAGTACAACTGGGTCAAACCCATTCGCAATACCTTTATCGTGCGTTTCGGTGCAATAAGAGTTAGTTGTAGCTATACATTAACTTTTCTTTTCACTATCGAACTTATAGAAAACCTATGTTTAAAATTATCTGCAATACACTTCCAGCTAATTAAAAACCTCATCTATTTATGGTAAGGCTCGCCGTGAGATATATAAGTGAGATTTTTATTCCATTTTATATCGAACTTCAACCTTATTGTATTGGATAACAATCAGTCATTTATCGGTCCAGAATTGGTCCGGAATTGGTCCAAGCTTTGTAGTATCGGTCCAGAATCGGTCCAAATTTTATAGTATCAGTCCAGAATCGGTTCATTTGTTCACTAACAATCTGCTAAATATCATTTTAATCTATAAAAACTTGCCCTTGCTCTACCTTCTAAAACAATAACTTTCTCATCCCTTAAACGTTGTAAAATACGTTTACTACTTGTAGATGAAAAGCCACACAATCTTTCGACATCAGGACGAGTAATCGAACCATTTTTATTCAAATATTCAATAATCATTGTTTTAGCTTGTATTTCATCAAAATCTTTGTCTTTTGTATACTCAATATTATCATCTAAACTTTCATACACTCGATGGGTAAACATATATTTATTTCTTGCTTCTCTTTGTAGAATGTTTCTTTTTTGACAAAGTTTACTTAAAACATTTGATGCTGATTGAATTGTAATTTGAGCCACTTCTGCAGCCTTATTTAGAGTTATCGTTTTATTAGATTTAATGTATTTTAAGATGCAAATTTCTGAAACTGAAAACTCCCCATTATTTTCTTGCTCTTTAGTAATAAACTTCAAAAATTCTATATCTTCTAAGCTACTTCTTAACGTTAAACTTACTGCCTCAGAATACAAATTATATTCAGGGGCTGATTTTCCTAAGGAAAGCATATCCTTAAAAATTATATCTACACCTTGACCAGAACGTTGAACGTATTTTAGCTTTTGAAGTGTTTCTGCAATCAATTTGTTTCTCGGCGATGAAGGATGTGTAATAATATTAGTACTGTCAACTCCAGACGGAAACGCGCCAGGGTTTTCAATAATAATTTCGTTAGGAAAAAATTTAATAAAAATTGACGAATTACTCTCATAATCACGATGTGAGATAGCATTAAGAAGGGCTTCTTGAAATACATTGATAGGATAATCTTGGACTTCTAATTTAAATAGGCCCATCTGTATATTTTTAATTCCGTTCCTGTCTTCGAAAAATTGTTGAATTCTATCTACAATTTGAATTAAAGGGATTTTTAGCTCTAAACGCTTATTATATTCCGTTTGCCCATCGCTATAAGTAAGAATTATTATTTCCGCTTGTGGCATATATTTAGCAATCGCTTCTTTTGTACCAATAAATAACACCCCCGCTACAGTTAACTGAATTTCATTATCAACAACATCTACTAAGCGTAAATCCTTTAGAAAGGTGATATTATCTGATTGATATAAAGTAGACTCTTTATCACGAGATTGTATTTTTAGTTTCAATCGCTCTACTTCCGTAAAGTCTATATCATCTTTAGTCGTCGGTTCGATAATTTTTGCAGAGTAGTCGCCTTTAAATCCTTTAATTTTATTAGAGGTATATTCTGATGGATAAAATGGTTTTGTATTTTTCCCTAATCTTTTATATACAATACCTTTTGAAGTGGCTACAATTTCTGGAGACTTTTCAATTTTTATTTTTAAAATTTCTTTGCCATCAATCTTTATTACATCAATATCAGTAAAAAGCTTAGGTATAGTCTTGTCATAAATGCTTTCAATAATATTTTGTTCATCGTAATCAAAACATCCGGTTACTTCTCCATCGTCTTCTACCCCGACTAAGATGATACCACCGTCAGTATTGGCAAACCCTACAGATTCATTTGTTAAAATATTCATAAGTTCTTTCTTGTTTGCTTTAACCCAACTTTTAAACTCTACATGCTTAGATTCACCCTGTTGGATTATTTCAAATATATCCATTGAATACACCTCCTAACTTGATATGACTATTATACCAAGATTAGAAGGTAAAAAGGAAACACTTAAGTGTGCCTAATAAAAACCTAATTTACTTATGATAAGGCTCCCCCTTAATAATCCGAAACCCTCGATAAATCTGCTCCACCAACACCAACTTCATTAACTGATGCGGAAATGTCATCTTAGAAAACGATAACTTCTCGTTCGAGCGTTGCAACACACTACTATGTAAACCCAGTGATCCTCCAATAACAAAGACAATCTTGCTTTTACCATATGTCATCAACGAATCAAGACTAGCTGCGAATTCTTCAGAAGTTTTCATTTTACCGTCGATTGCTAGTGCAATGACGTGTGCGTCAGGTGCAATCTTCGCCAAAATTCGATCAGCTTCTTTCTTTTTGACAATTTCCATGTCAGCATCACTTAGTGTTTCTGGTGCTTTTTCGTCCGCCACTTCAATTAATTGCATTTTTGCATAGCTATTTAGGCGTTTTGTATACTCTTCTATTCCTTGTTTCAAATACTTCTCTTTTAACTTACCCACGGTGACAATTGATATATTCACAGTTTATCCACTCACTCTCTAAAAGTTACCCACAATACTTATGCACATATCCACAGGTTAGTCTACATATTGTGTTCGATTATTTGTTCCCTACTACATGTGAAATTCTTTAATTAGTATACCACAACTTTGTGGATAACTTTTCAACCATTATTTGTTTTGAATAGAAAAATACTTTTCATTTCAAATATGCGAATGCTCTAACCTACTGTTCTGTAAGGCTTTAACACTTGTCACTTCAAATTTATTTACTATTTATTACACATTTTATTTTACACAATATTATGCACATTATTTTGATTTTATCCACAATTGGATAACTTCATAAAAAAATCAGGCATCGTAGCGCTTTTTCGCTAGATGCCTGATGTGGACGAGAAGTTGTTCACTATGTGGACAATGTATATTCTCTTAGAACGTATTTCCGTCTTTCAATACCATTTCCAAGTCCAGTTTCTTTCCATCTCGATAAACTGTAATCTTCAATGGATCACCAATTTCTTTTTTATTATACAAATACTTACGTAGACTGACCATATCCGTCACTTTCTCTTCATCCAGCTGAACGATTGTATCATACTTCTTCACTCCGGCTTGTATTGCCGATGAATTCGGCATGACATCTGTTACGACGACACCTTCCGTTACCTTTTCAGGTAAGTTCAATGTTTGTTGCTGTTGCTGAATAGGAATTTGTTGAAGATCAAGTAACGATACGCCCATTGTCGGTCGATTTACTTGTCCTGTTTCTTCTAAGTGTTCGATAATCGGTAATGCAATATTGATTGGAATAGCCAGTCCGATTCCCTCTACTGTTGCCTCAGAGATTTTCATGGAGTTAATCCCGATCAATTGACCTGCCATATTAATTAAAGCGCCACCCGAGTTCCCTGGGTTGATCGCTGCATCTGTCTGCAAGACGTCTGCTTGCCAATCAACGTTTCCATCCTTGTTGAGATCCATTGGAATGGATCGATCTTTACCAGAAATTACGCCAACCGTGACGGATCCCGCAAAGCCAAGTCCTAATGGATTACCGATCGCAATAACTGATTCCCCACGTTTTAACGCATCGGAATCACCGAATTCTATTACTGTATCAACATGTTCTGCATCAATTTCGACAACCGCTAAATCTGTCCACAGATCACTGCCAATTAACTTTCCTTCAACCTTTGTCCCGTCATCAAAACTAATTTCGAGTTGTTCGGAATTCTCTACGACGTGGTGATTGGTGACGATATATGCTTTGTCACCTTCTTTTTTATACAGCACACCAGAACCCGATCCAGCTTCTTGAGTAGACGTTGTGGAAGACCAGAAGTCTTGGACCGTCTGGATATTTGTAATACCAACGACAGCATTTGCAACGTCACCTACAACATCCGTAACTTCGCTTGAGATGTCCATTGATACTTGGGCGTGTTCCGAGTTGCTTTTGACTTCCGTTGTTTTAGACGTAGCAACATCACTAGTACTTGATGAGTCAGTTGCGTACATCATGACCGAAAATACGATGACTCCACCCAATAAGGCACCGAGTAAAGCTGGCCAAAAACTGCCTCTACGTTTTGGTTCGCGTTTCGTTTCAACCGGTGGAATAGGCTGTTGCCGTTCCATTTCTTCTCTTCCTTCTTCTCTTCTTTCATCGTCCATTCGCATTTCCTCCTTATCAGAAAGTATTCCTACACGTACTGTACCCCAATGACTATCTGAAAATGCAAAAAGCCTCACTAATTTAGCAAGGCTTTTCGCATTTTCATTAGACTAGCACGAGTTCCGTGGATTCTGATGCATCCGTATCATGCAAGTGGACAAATTCCCCTGCACGAATGCCGCAGTCTTCAAGGGTCTGTGCTACGCTCATGCGCGCCAAGTCTTTCATATTGTTATCCAAGCTAAGATGGGCTAAATAAATATGCGCTTCTTTTTGAGCAACCACTTCACTCATTGCAACGGCTGCATCTTCATTTGATACGTGGCCCACGTCACTTAAAATACGACGCTTGATCGACCATGGGTAACGTCCCATCTGTAGCATACTGACATCGTGATTGCTTTCGAATACAAAGCTGTCAGCGCCTTGGATGTGGCCTTTCATACGATCGCTAACGTAGCCTGTGTCGGTGATGATTGCCAGTTTACGATCGCCTTCATTGAACGTATAGAACATCGGGTCTGCTGCGTCATGGGATACAGCAAATGACTGGATATCCAGTGAACCAAATGTTTTCACCGTTTCCATGTCGAAATGGAAACGCTGATCAACAGGAATCTCTCCTACTAGTCCGTCCATCGCCTGCCATGTTTTTGCGTTGGCATAGATGGGTGTTTTATACTTCCGGGCAAGTACGCCAATTCCTTTAATATGATCACTGTGTTCATGTGTGACGAAAATGCCGTCAATATGTTTCATCGAGCGATTGATCGATCCGAGCAAACCTTCAATTTTCTTACCGCTCATGCCGGCATCTACGAGAAAAGCGTGCTCATCTGTCTCTATATATAACGAGTTGCCTGTACTGCCACTCGCCAAAATGCTAAATCGCATGTAGAAAACTCCTATTCTATTTGTTCTTCTAACATATCCGATTGGAACTCGATGACTTTTCCTTCAATCGCATTGACGAAGTGCTGTTCAATAGTTCCATCCTTCAATTTTACCTGAACATTCCACGTTGGTGCAAATACTTGCGTTTCCGTGAGCTGAACAAGTGTCGAATAACCTGACTTGACTTGCATAACAGTGGAATCTGGCTTCAATAAACTACGTGTAACAAGCGAAGAAACCGCATCATCTTGTGATAGTAAATCCTTTTTCTGATTAAAACTTGAGAACTCGTCGAGCATGCGCTGTTCGTAATGTGTAACTTTGCCATCCTTGTCCCAGTGCATGATGAGCATGGCGTTGGGACTGTAAAAGATCGTTTCATTCTTGACTTGTTGGAAGAATACAGCATTCTGATCTTCTTCATCTATATCCCAGAGCACGTAATCTTCACCTTTGAGCACGTACTTCGCCAAGAACTCCTCAAATCCATATTCGCCTTTGTCATCGATCACCTTAACAGACTTTTTCATATGGGACAGTAACCGCGATTCTTCGACTAAGACGATCGATTGATTCGTTAATTTCTTCAAATCATCATTTGAGAATGTTACGACATGCGCAGATAGATACGATACTTCTTTTTTAGTAAATGGGATTGGTTCGTACGTAATATTTTCCAACCTCAAAGTATCTTCGACGGAAGTTTTACTGAGAACCTGCATATTTCCCACATCTAATTGCCGATCTAGATAGAGCCAATACAAGAAGACGTTCAGAATGGAAAAGACAATGATAAAAATGGTTTTAGTTCTATTCCAATCCAATCATGCCACCCCCTTGCGATTCTTCCGGAGCGAAGCGTAACCAGTTATCTTTAATCAGGTAATACCAGCAAGGTTCTAAAACAATCAATTCTTGCTCGACGTCTTGGATCATATAATAGCCCGGTGTGATTTCTTCAATTAGGTCAAAATCTACCTCTTGCGATTCACGCAATGCTTCCGCTACTTCCACTCCTGAAGGCAATTCGTTCTGTTTCGACTCGATTTTCAAGTCCAATTTGTAATAAGGTCGGATATATTTGAACACACGGCCATTTCCCCATGTTTCCGTAATTTCATTTGTGCCGGATTGATCGCTAAAAACAGGTAAGCCATCGACATATAGCTGGAACCGGACGTAACGAGATATCGGATTCATATAGGCATATCGAAATTCATCCGTCCAACCACCATGCTCATTAATGAAATCTATTGTATTCAATAGCAATTCAGATGGTATCGCAATTTCCTGACTTTCTACAGCAGGCATGACATAATTCAATCTTTTAATTTCAGTGTCGATATTCAAGAATGCATGATCATCTCCATACTCTTCATGAGTTGCATCGACTTGATTACGCCGAACTGCATTATTAGATTCACTGAACAAAGCATCGCGGAATTTATTTGGATTGATTTCTTCCTGAATATACGTATTGCGCGCAATCGTCACAGGATCATTCGGTACAGCTAGAAATGGTGCATTGCCACGGTCAATTTCTGCATATTCATCAAATGATTGGCCTACATCTATTACATTACGTAGAAAGTTTGTTTTATTCGGCAGCGTCACTTGTATCTTATAATGCAGACCACTTACCTCACTTAACAAGTGAACGACTGGCGCTTGCGTAGATTGACTCCAGTCGACCACTAGACGATTAAAGGTGGCTTCAGGGATATTGGCGTCATCAACTAGCAATACATTGTCATAGACGAGCATGGGTACTTCACCTGGAAAGTAAAGTGTCATTTGACTAGGTTGACGAAGGATTTGTGCAATCTCAAACTTATTCATTTTTTGACTTACCAATTGTAGTTCAGACAATTCCCATGAATTAATTTCATTCAGAATGGTATCCATATTTTCTACGTCCACAGAGCCCAATACCTGATCTTTTAAATTGGTAATCATTTTATACGGTTTAATAATCTCATCAATCGTTTTCTTTTCGGAAATGGAAATATCAACAGTCTGCACTTGTTCCATCGGTTCATAATTCGGCGAATAATTCCAGACTGCAATAGTGAACAACACGCTCAGCGAGACGAGCAACAGTAATACAATGGATTTAATTGGTTCAATATACTTCAATCCCACTCACCATCCTCTTGTTGTTCAAATGGAAGCTTGAAGAAGATGGTTGTCCCTTTCCCTTCTTCACTCTGCGCCCAAATCTCTCCTTTATGCGCTACAATCATTTCCTTAGCGATTGCAAGACCGAGACCGGTTCCGCCAAGTGCACGTGATCGCGCACGATCGGCACGATAAAATCGGTCAAAAATTCGATTGACATTAGATTTTGGAATACCCATTCCATCATCTGAAATCATCACTTTAATATAATCGCCCGAGACGGTTACACCGAAGCGTACTTCGCCGCCATCTGGTGAATATTTCAAGGCATTAGAAATAATGTTGTCTAATACTTGTGTTAATTTATCTGTATCAATCTCCACAAATAAACTACTTGAATACAGATTTCGTGTGAATCGGACATTTTGCGACTTCGAGAATTCAAAACGCTCTATAACCGCATTAAAGAATCGGTTAAATTCTACCCACTCTTTATTCAATTCGTATTCTTTACTATCCATACGTGATAGTTTCAACAAGTCATTGACGAGACGGATCATTCGCTCCGTTTCATTTTGCGTGACACGTAAGAAGTTCGGCGCAATTTCTTCGTTGCGCCAAGCACCTTCCGCTAATGCGTCCAGATAACTTCGCATGGTTGTGAGCGGTGTGCGTAATTCATGAGAAACGTTCGATACAAATTCACGACGTTCCATATCAATCTTTTCTTGCTCTGTATTGTCATGCAATACAATGATCAAGCCGTTGACGAACCCTGTTTCACGCTGCGTGACGGAGATTGTCGCACGCAAAATATACGCTTGGTCTTCTGTACTGAAGTCGAGTGGAATGGATTCTTTCATTTGAATTAATTCTTCAAATGTATATTCCTCATCAATACCTAGAATACTGGCGATTGGTCGATTAATCACAAGATCGTTCGTCACACCAAGCATTTGAAGGGCAGAGTCGTTAATCAGGCTCACCCGTCCTTTACGATCGGTTGAAATGACTCCGTCTGTCATATTCTCCAGAACAGATGCCAACTTCCGCCTTTCGCTCTCAGTGGTGGATTGCGATTCTTGCAGCTGGTTAGTTAAGTGATTAAATGCGATGGCCAGCTGACCCATCTCATCCGTTCCATACACTTTAACCTTTCGGGTGAAGTTCCCTTTCGCCATTGCCTGTGCTTGTCGCCGCATATCTGAAATAGGTCGGGTGAATGCTCTTGCAATGAAGATCCCTACTATAATCGTAATGATGAGAGAAACGGCTGCTGATCCCGCCAATATTCGATTGATTTCTTCAATTTGCTTGAAGACTGATTCGATATTGGCTTCTACATAGAGTGATCCTATAATTTCATTGCCATTTTCAATCGGTTGGGCTAACGAAAGTACACGATTATGTGACTTGGGATCAAGCGTGATGATGTCTTTTATACTCCCTGATGTAATGGACTTACGCACATTATCATTCGTTGAATGTTGGCCAACTTTCATCTGATTTTCGTATGCAGTTGTAGCTAAAATTCGATATTTGGAGTTGATGACACGTATTTCAATAATATCGTCTGAAGTGAATTCGACTAACACATCTTTTAAACTTTGTTCAAGTGTGACATCGTTATCATTCCGCTTTTTTATGAGTTCTTCTTTTACACTGAACTCGACTAAATTCATCCGGTCTACAATCGAATTTGTAAAATTATCTTTTAGTGTTTGTTCCAGTTCACGAGCAAAATATAACCCAATAATCTGCATAGACACAAGAATAAGCAAGACGTAGATCAAGACAAATTTGACTTGAATCGATCGAAAAAAACCTACCTTATGCATAGTGGTTTACTCCTGTTCCGGGTCGCGTAAGTAATAGCCTACACCGCGTCTTGTAACAATCCAGCTTGGATGGCTTGGTGTATCTTCAATCTTTTCACGAAGGCGTCGAATCGTTACATCAACGGTTCGTACATCACCGAAGTAATCATAGCCCCATACAGTTTGTAGTAAGTGTTCACGTGTCATTACCTGACCGATATGTTTTGCCAAGTAATACAGTAATTCAAATTCACGATGCGTTAGTTCAATTGTAGTACCACGCTTTTGAACGAAGTATGCGTCCGGTTGGATGACCAGTTGTCCTACAGTGATATCATTCGTTTCTTCTTCCTGGTCCTCTGCGATCGTTCTTGCATGACGACGCAAATTAGCCTTAACACGAGCAATTAATTCTCTTGTTCCGAACGGCTTGGTTACATAATCGTCTGCGCCTAACTCAAGCCCTAAAACCTTATCAATTTCCGAGTCCTTTGCAGTCAGCATGATGATAGGGAAATCATGTTTTTTCCGTACTTCTCTACACACCTCCATGCCGTCGCGTTTAGGCAGCATGATATCTAGAAGCATAAGGTCTGGCTGGATTTCTTCTACGCGATTAATGGCATCCTCACCGTCATATGCACAAAAGACGTTGAAGCCCTCCTTTTTCAGATTGAATTCTATGATGTCTGCGATGGGTTTTTCATCGTCTACGATAAATATTGTTTTATTTTGCATGAATTTTTCCTTTCTAGCCATAATTGGCAATGAATTTTAGACGTTGTACACTTATACGGCACAACGAACACTTAACGATCTTTTCTATGGGTACAACCTTATTCTAAAGCTGAAATATATCATTCCATATCCTTTAACTCTATCATGATTTGTGTGAATTCGCACTTTTTCAGATAGGGGTGGCTAGCTTGGAACGATGAAAAAACAGCACGCTCTTTCTACAGTCGTAGAAGAAGAGCGTGCTGTTTTATTCGTAAGACGGAGGTGATTCATGCTGACTCCAGTCAATATTAAGAAATTTATTGTATTCCTTTGCAAATGCCAAGGTAACAGTACCAGTTGGGCCGTTACGTTGCTTGGCAATAATGATTTCAATCATGTTTTGCATTTCAGTTTCTTTGTCATAGTAGTCTTCCCGGTAGAGGAAGGAGACGATATCGGCATCTTGCTCAATACTTCCAGATTCCCGAAGATCGGACATCATAGGGCGCTTATCTTGGCGTTGCTCTACTCCCCGTGATAGCTGAGATAGTGCGATGACTGGAATTTTCAATTCCCGCGCCAAGGCTTTCAGTGAACGGGAGATCTCAGATACTTCTTGCTGACGGTTATCACTGCCACGTCCGCTTCCCATGATCAGCTGCAAGTAGTCGATCATGATCATACCTAGACCGTGTTCTTGTTGAAGTCGTCTGCATTTTGAACGTATTTCATTGATACGGATACCTGGGCTGTCATCAATGAAAATTCCTGCATTGGATAACGATCCCATCGCCATAGTCAGCTTGCGCCAGTCATCGGCTTCAAGATTCCCCGTACGAAGCACTTGCGCATCTATGTTTCCTTCTGCACAGAGCATACGCATAACGAGCTGTTCCGCTCCCATCTCGAGACTAAAAATCGCAACATTTTCATCTGTCTTGGTTGCCACGTTTTGCGCCACGTTCAACGCAAACGCAGTCTTACCGACGGAAGGACGAGCCGCCACGATGATCAAGTCATTACGTTGGAAGCCTGCTGTAATCTTATCCAAGTCACGGAATCCGGTTGGAATACCCGTTACATCACCTTTACGTGTATGCAATAATTCAATATTGTCATACGTCTCTACTAGTACATCTTTAATATGACGGAAGTCACCTGCGTTTTTTCGATTGGATACTTCCATCATTTTCTTCTCGGCTTCACCAAGTAAGGCTTCTACTTCGTCTTCCCGGGTGTAGCCATCTTCCACAATATCAGTTGCAACGCGAATCAATCTGCGCAACAAAGCTTTTTCTTCCACAATGTTTGCATAATAGACAATGTTTGCTGCAGTCGGAACCGCGTTGGCAAGCTCTGTAATATATGAAATGCCCCCGACGTCTTCGAGCTCATTTTTCACTTTGAGCTCTTCGGCGATTGTCACCAAATCGACTGGTTGACCTCTGTCGTTCAATACAAGCATGGTTTCGAAAATCTTTTTATGCGCGATCCGATAAAAGTCTTCCGGCAACAATATTTCAGATGCGGTAATCAGTGCCTGTGGCTCTAAAAATATTGCCCCAAGAACCGACTGCTCTGCTTCGTTGTTATGCGGAGGTGTGCGCTCGATCATCTGGTTCAAGCTATTATCTCCTTATCATTCTTCTGTAACATGCACTTTAAGTGTAGCTGTTACATCAGGGTGCAATTTGATCGGAACATTTGTAAAGCCAAGTGCACGGATTGGCTCAGGTAATTCCATCTTACGGCGGTCAACTTTAATTTTGTTTTGCTTTTCCAACGCTTGTCCAATTTGTTTGGACGTAATAGAACCAAATAGACGACCGTCTTCGCCAGTTTTTGCCTGTAGCTCTACAGTCAGCTTTTCAACTTGCTCTTTTAATTCTTTAGCTTCTGCCAACTCTGCAGCTGCATCTTTCTTCTGACGTTCCTTCTGGCCTTGCAACTTACTTAAATTACCTGGCGTTGCTTCAACCGCTACATTATTTTTCAATAAAAAGTTTTGTGCGTAGCCTGTTGAAACCTCTTTCACTTCACCTTTTTTACCTTTTCCTTTAACGTCCTTCAAAAAAATAACTTTCATCATTCATTTCCCCTCTCTACGTATTGATCTAGTGTATTCTTTAACAGAATTATGGCTTCATCTATTGTCTCTACACCTAATTGGCAGGCCGCGTTTGTTAAGTGACCGCCACCACCCATGTCTTCCATTATGACTTGAACATTCAACTCACCTAATGAGCGGGCACTGATACCAATTTTCCCGTCATCACGCTTCGCGACAACAAAGGATGCTGAGATGCCTTGCATCGTTAGGAGGATATCTGCCGTTTGAGCAATCAATACGGAACTATGCACAACGTCCTCTTGCCCTTTCGCAATCGCAATATCTCCATTCCCTGCAAATTCAACAGTCTCAATCAGTTTTGAACGTTCAATATATGTCGTGATATCTTCTTTCAATAGACGTTGCACTAGTATCGTGTCTGCGCCATGCGTTCGCAAATAGGAAGCAGCTTCGAATGTCCTAGCACCTGTTCTAAGTGTGAAGCTTTTCGTATCCACCACAATCCCTGCAAGCATGGCAGTGGATTCCAGCATCGTCAATTTTTCATTTTTCGGCTGATACTCGAGCAATTCAGTCACAAGTTCTGCCGTAGAAGACGCGTACGGCTCCATATAGACGAGCACAGTATTATTGATAAACTCTTCACCGCGTCGATGATGGTCGATCAATACGACTTTCTGCGCCTTCTCCAGTACACGTTCTTCAATAACCATGCTTGGCTTATGCGTATCGACTATAACGACTAACGAACGCTCTGTCATCAATTCCAATGCTTCTTCAGGCATTAACATATGATCATATAGTTCCTCATCTTGCTGTACCTCATCCATCAGACGACTGACGCTAGCATCGAGCTGGTCAAAATTAACAACAACGTATCCTTCTACACCGTTCATACGCGCCATCTTACGTACACCAATCGATGCACCAATGGCATCCATGTCCGGCATTTTATGACCCATAACAAAGACGCGGTCACTATCCTGGATTAAATCACGTAAAGCATGTGAGATAACGCGTGCACGCACACGCGTACGTTTTTCTACTGGGTTTGTTTTACCCCCATAGAATTTCAGTTTTCCGTCATGGTGCTTAATTGCTACTTGGTCTCCGCCACGTCCTAGAACCAAGTCAAGACTCGACTGTGCCAGCTCACCAAGCTCTGTAAGCGACGTTGTTCCTGTACCTACCCCAATACTCATCGTAAGAGGTACGCTATGTTTAGACGTGTTCTCACGAATCGTATCAAGCAATGCAAACTTGGTTCTTTCTAATTGTTCAAGCGTCCCTTCGTTAAACACTGCTAAAAAGCGTTCAGATGATATTCGTTTAACAAATACTCCATACTCATCCGCCCATTGGTTAACTAAAGACGTAACAAGGGAATTCATCTGGCTTCGTGTTTGATCATCCATCGTCTGAGATAGTTCATCATAGTTATCAACCAATAGAATTCCAATTGTCGTTCTATCAGCATAATAAAGGGATTGAATCTTCACGCGCTCCGTTACGTCAAATAGATAGAGTAACTTTTCTTCGGGCTTAAAGTACACACGATATGAGCGATCATTTAATACGATAACGTCTTGCTCACTGTCTTCTTTAATTACTTGACGGAATGATTCGTTCATCTCGTAAAGTTGTGATCCAATCCAAGTTTTGTCTGGATAGATAGAGTTTATAAATGGGTTGACCCATTCAATTAATTGCTTATCATTGAGCAAGATAATCCCAATGGGTAATTCCAGTAACGCTTCTTCCCCTACCTTTTTCATTCGATAGGATAGGGTCTCTATATACTTCTCGGTTTCCAGATAGCTATCATTCTCTACTTTCCAGGCAACTCCAAGTGCGAGCGCATAGGCGAGCGCAAAAAATAGGCCAACCCAAAAGTTCAATAGCATCAGGAGTACAGAACCTACTCCCCCAAGCAGTGATAAGATGGCTAGTGGGATCCGTATCGCTCGTTTTTTATAAAATATATTCACTGTCTCATCTCCTACGCTCTCTTGTCTTTATCTATCCATGTACGAATGTTAATGGCGATATCCAAAACACCTAGCATAACGGTGAAGGGACTGAGGAACATGGCAAATAATGTAGCTAGCACATTGACGATCAATGGAAGCTTCATCTTGCGCAATGCATAATAAATCAGCGCCAAACCTTGTAAGAAGAATAAGAATCTAAAGATGAGAATGGCATTTGCCTCCATTAGATAAAATGTCGTCCCTTGTTCCGGTTGCGATAAGATGGAAACCAATAGCAACACTAGATAGGCTACTACCGTTGCAAATGGTAGGCGCATGTTAAGGAAAGAGGCAAATTTAGGAACTTCAAAACGTAAGCGTTTCGCTACCGCTAAGATGGGCATGATAAACATATAGGCCACCACGAAGGTAGATAAAATAAACAGCGAAGGCACAATGGTTTGATAATACGTAAACGCCTCTGCCACAGTCCGTTCCATATCCTTCGTTGAACTTCCCATTCCAGAGAGTATTACAAACGCTTCTTGCTGTATAGCTTCAAATTGTTGTAGCAACTGTTCAATCGGATTAATTTTCATGAACCAGACAGTACCGAGATACAATAAGCTTAGTGAGATGAGCAACGTGACGCCTGTTGCCATAAATACATAAAGCTTTGTCTTGCCTGTCCGTACAGTATCTCCAATTATGAATCCAACTGCGCTCAATACAATTGCTGCTGGAATGGAAAGTAATCCGCCAATCAATAATGTGATAAGCCATGTACACACAGCAACCATCAGCGTGGAGACTCGGTCATAACGCAAACGATAAATCGTAATGGGCAATGGAACTAGCAATATTGTCAATAACCCAAGTAATGGCACGTACAAAGTCATTGCCAGTAATATAGCGAAGAGTGCTACCATCATCGCACCATACGTAATTCTACTTGCTTGATCTTGCATATTTACGCCTCAATTCATTCATTGCTTCTTTTGCCACCAATCAGTAATTAGGAGACAAAGTGTTACATTCCTTAATTCATATAAAGCTACATTCATCCTTCTAATTGTATCACGATTCGATGTGAAATCAAAAATACAGGCAGTTGTCGTTTCCAGCAAATTGGATATGTAGTGAATAATCTACTATTGCATTTTGTATAAATAAAAAACCACCACTGACTGAGTAACTCAGTCAGTGGTGGTTTATATATTACCGCTCTTCAGATACGAACGGAAGAAGTGCCATAATGCGTGCACGTTTGATTGCTACCGTCAATTTACGTTGGTATTTAGCGCTTGTACCAGTAACTCGACGAGGCAACATCTTTCCGCGCTCAGAGATAAACTTCTTCAACAAATCTACATCTTTATAGTCGATGTGTGTGATGTGGTTAGAAGTAAAGTAGCAAACCTTACGGCGTTTGCGACCTCCACGACGTGGTGCCATAATTGTTGTCCTCCTTCCTATTTACGTTATCAAGTGAACCGTTCTATCAGAATGGCAAGTCGTCATCTGTTACTTCAATCGGACCGCCGCCTGGTTGGAATGGATCATTATCGACACGTGTCATATTTTGCTGATTCGGTTGGTAGGATTGCTGGTTATTGTATCCTTGTCCCTGGTCTTGAGAAGGTGCATTATACGAAGGTGCTCCACCACCATAAGATGGTGTCTGCTGCCGTTCTGTATTAGAACTCTTCGGCTCCAGGAATTGAGTACTGTCCGCAACAACTTCTGTCGTGTAAACGCGCTTACCGTCTTGACCTTCGAAGCTGCCCGTCTGTATACGGCCATCCACTCCAGCTAGACTTCCTTTTCGTAAGTAATTCGCGATATTTTCAGCCTGTTTACGCCAAGCAACACATGTGATGAAATCGGCTTCTCGCTCTCCTTGCGCGTTAGCGAACGCACGGTTCACTGCAAGTGTGAAACGAGTTACAGCGATTCCAGTCTGTGTATACTTCAGCTCAGGATCTTTTGTTAATCGACCAACTAAAACGACACGGTTTATCATTCAGAATCAAACCTCCCTCATCATAGATTTTTACATTTTATATCAGATTACGCATCTACACGAATTGTCATATGACGAATGATACCTTCGTTGATGTTCGCTAGACGTGTAAATTCATCGATTGCTTCAGCACCAGCGTTAGCAGTTACTAATTGGTAGTAACCTTCACGTAAGTCGTCGATTTCGTAAGCAAGACGACGCTTGCCCCACTCTTTCGACTCGATGATTTCCGCTCCGTTTGAAGTTAGGACAGTATCAAAACGTTCAATCAACGCTTTTTTCGCGTCCTCTTCAAGAGTTGGGCGCATAATGTACATAATTTCGTACTTTCTCATCAATAGTCACCTCCTTATGGACTTGGGCCCTACTTTTACAAGTGGGCAAGGAGTAAGTAAATTTAATATTACTCACATCAGTACATGTTATCACAACGTAATTGAAATATCAACCCCCGATATACTATACTGAATGGAATAAGGAGTGATTTCATATGGAAGAACAACAGCCTGTGATTGTCGAGCTCGATTTACAGAAAATAGCGAAGCAAAGTCTTTGGCTCACTTTACTACCGCTCATAGGACTAGTATTAATTCGCAGTCTGCTACAAGGTGAAGTCTCTTTGACATTTTCAGTATGGTATGTTGTCTATGCTTTGATTGGATATATTTTATTAATTATTATACATGAGTTTTTTCATTTGCTAGGTTTCCGTATTTTTTGTAATGTGCCATGGAAGAACATGGCGTATGGTGTCAATTTGAAGATGGGTGTTGCGTACGCTACTGCAGATCAGTTGATGGACAATAAAGGTATTCGCAAAGCGTTATTATTACCATTTTGGATGACAGGTGTGTTGCCTGCTGTTCTGGCGTTGTACTTTAATGATGGCGTGCTGTTGCTGTTAGGTGCGATGCTAATCGGCGGAGCTGCCGGAGATTTTGCTATGTATAAGGAGTTAAAGAAGTTTCCGGATGATGCACTAGTGAAGGATGATCCCGAGTTGCCTAAGTTATATGTTTATCCAGCTCAATAAAGTGAAGAAGCTGGCAGTAGGAGGGAAGCAGCCCAAGATTGTGCCCCCGAAAAGCGTACGCTGGCTGGTGTTGCAATCCCCTCGTACTCACTAATTAACTTTCTACTACTTATCTCCGTAATTCTTAAACTTTGCTAACTCCAAACCAATAAAAAGGCTGATTCTCACGGGGAGAATCAGCCTTTTTGTATTATACGTTAAAGCGGAACAGCATAACGTCGCCGTCTTTAACGATGTATTCTTTACCTTCCAAACGAACCTTGCCGGCTTCTTTAGCCGCTGTCATGGAACCGTGCTCCACTAAGTCGTCGTATGCTACCGTCTCTGCACGGATAAATCCGCGTTCAAAGTCGGTATGGATTACGCCAGCACACTGTGGTGCTTTCATGCCTTTGCGGAATGTCCATGCACGAACTTCCTGCACGCCTGCCGTGAAGTATGTTGCAAAGCCAAGTAAGTTATACGTCGCTTTAATCAACTGATCAAGACCTGATTCCTTGATACCTAACTCTTCAAGGAACATTTCCTTCTCGTCATCTTCAAGCTCAGCCATCTCTTCTTCGATCTTCGCACATACTACGATTACTTCTGCATTGTCCTTCTCTGCAAAGTCACGAACTTGTTGTACATATGGGTTATTATCTGCATCTGCAATTTCATCTTCTGAAACGTTTGCAACATACAACATCGGTTTGATCGTCAACAAGTGCATGCCTTTAACGACTTGAAGCTCATCATCAGTTAATTCAACGGAACGAGCTGCCATTGCATTTTCAAATGCATCACGTAATTTCAGTAGAATTGGCTCTTCTACCATCGCTTCTTTGTCTTTTTGCTTCGCCATTTTGGAAACACGCGCCAAACGCTTATCTACGCTTTCCATATCCGCTAGAATCAATTCTAGGTTAATGACTTCGATATCATCGATTGGACTTACTTTTCCTGATACGTGCGTGATGTTTTCATCCACGAAACAACGGACAACCTGACAAATTGCATCTACTTCACGAATATGTGATAGGAACTTGTTACCGAGTCCTTCACCTTTACTTGCACCTTCTACGATTCCTGCAATATCCGTAAATTCGAATGCAGTCGGCACCGTCTTTTTTGGTGTGACAAGCTCAGTCAATTTATCCAAACGCTCATCTGGCACCTCAACGATTCCTACGTTCGGATCAATCGTACAGAACGGATAGTTCGCTGCCTCTGCTCCTGCCTTTGTTATTGCATTAAATAAAGTGGATTTCCCAACGTTCGGAAGACCTACAATCCCAGCTGTTAACGCCATTATTCCCACACCTTTCTTATCTATCCAAAGCTTACATTATTCGTTAGTCAACCATTTCATTATAAGGACAATGCGTGAGATTGTCCATGTGCTGTCACGACTCGTTCTTTAGCAGAACCTTTTTCATCTTTTTGGCGAATTCATTACGCGGTATCATGACGCTGTGTCCGCATCCTTCACATTTAATCCGAATATCCGCGCCCATCCGAATAATCTTCCATGCATTCGTTCCACATGGATGTTGTTTTTTCATCTCCACCACGTCATGCAAATTAAACTCTTTGTCCGCCATCATATGAATCCCCTTCCTTTTGTTCATCACGGATCACCATTTTTGGATAAGGAATTTTAATTCCATTCTCATCCATAAACTTCTTCAAGTCTTGACGAAGTTTGCGACCTACGCTGAAATTGGCTACCGGCTCCGTTTCTGCAGCTATACGCAAAAGGATTCTGGACGGTTCCATACTTTGTACGCCCAATACTTCCGGAACTCCAATCACTTCTGAATAACGATCTTTCGGCAATCGTTTCAAGAATTCCTTGATTAATTCCTCTGCGCGATCAATATCCGTTTCATAGGATAACGCAAGATCAAGCAATACCATGGAATTGGTAACAGAGTAGTTGACAACTTCACCTATTTGTCCATTCGGGACGGTATATAACTCTCCACCATACAATGCAATCTTTGTTGTACGGAGACCAATTTCCATGACCGTTCCTTCACCTGAGTTAATACGTACATAATCCCCTACTCCAAATTGATCTTCGAAAATGATGAAAAACCCTGAAATGACATCCTTTACTAAACTTTGAGCACCAAAGCCGACAGCCAGACCAAGCACGCCTGCACCTGCAAGTAGACCTTTTGCGTCTATCTTGAACTCTGTCAGAACGGCTAGTATAGCGGCGAAATAGACAATGTATTTCAATGCGTTTTCTAAAAGTTTGATCATGGTCTTTTCACGTCGTTCTGTTTTGCGCATCGGACTTTTCAACTTAATAGCGAAGAATCGCCTTATTAATACTTGCCCTACTTTTACTACTACACCTGCCACCACAATAATCAAGAGAATGCGAATAGCAAAAATTCCAGTAGAGAGCCAAAAGTCAGCACTGAATATCGTATCTTTTACTTCTTGCATTGCTGCTTCTAAACCTTTTAGGCTTTCTTTCGCTTCTTCTGTAGCAGAAGTTGTTGCCATTGAAAGAAATCCTCCTTTCGTATAAACCAGTTCGCCCAAGGATATACTGCACAGCAATACCTGAGCAGAATACTCTTCAGCGTAAATAATCACAAAGGACTGGTGTCATCCTATGTATAGAGCTGAATCCTCTTCCTATCATTACCGAATTTCCAGTAAAGAAACCGGTGTCGTGTGGAAATTAAGTTCTTACTTCGCGCAACATATACCCTTCAAACAGCAACCAATCATATTTTATTGTATTGGAACGGATCGCTCTACCGGCGACTCGCTTGGTCCGTTGACCGGCTCTTACTTGTCTGAACTAAGTCTATTCCCTTACAAGGTAGTCGGCACGTTACGAGACCCTTTGCACGCGCTTAACCTGCAGCAACGTATCGAGTTAACAAAATCCATGTATCCCGATGCATTCGTAGTCGCAATTGATGCATGTCTAAGTAAAAAGGACGCAGTTGGTGATCTATTGTTTCATAGCGGACCTATTGCACCTGGCAAAGCGGTTGGTAAGGAACTACCACCTGTTGGCGATGTATCAATCAAAGGAATCGTTAATATCGGTGGATTCATGGAGCAAGCCGTCTTACAAAGCACTCGGCTACATCTACCGTTTGAAATGAGTCGTATGATTGGTCGAGCCTTGCAACTAGCACATCATCGTCAGCCATCAAAAGGCGTATACAATCGTTACGATGATCGCAACTACACCAATCCCTGGGATGAAATTAGCTACCCTGATTTTCGTCAAGCCGATTAAATTTAATCCGATTGCCGCAATCATTAAGCCACCTGTAGCGGTCATTTCAGAGATGAATAACTCCATTAACTCATCAGGGACAAACCGACTGAGGAATGTAGCTAGGAAAGTTATACTTCCTTGATAAATGAATAGAGGTACGGCTGCAAAAGCTACACCTATTCCTAAAGTGGAACTAAAGATAATGGAAGTAAATCCATCCAAGATTCCTTTCATTACCAATACATTGTGATCATTACGCAGACCACTATCAATAGCACCGATGATTGCCATGGAGCCTACGCAAAAGAACAACGTAGCCGTTACAAAACCTTGAGCAATTCTCGGCCCAGCCTTTTTGGTAGGTAACTTTCTTTCAATCCAATGCCCCAATTGATTAACCTTTTGATCAAGATCAATTATTTCACCAAGAATTGCACCTATGACTATACTAAGAATGACAATGACAATTTGTGTTGTTTCGAATGTCATTTGCAATCCAATAGCTACGACAGCCATACCAATTCCATACATGATCGTTTCTTTCATTCGTTCTGGTATTGCGTATAAAAACCTACCAATTAATGTACCCACTATAATCGTAAATACATTAAACAGCGATCCAAACAATATCATGATGTCACGTCCAAGTTCTCTTCAAGAATAAAACCTATTTTGCAATGAAAGCAAAATAGGTTTTTGTATCATCGCTCTGCGTTCAATAATTCAAGAATACGTTCGAAGTCTTCATCCGAATGAAACTCGATTTCAATTTTACCTTTTTTCTTGGTTTTTTTGATATTAACATTCGTACCGAATTGCTCACGCAATGTAGTTTCTTGGGCTTCAATAAATATATCTTTTTTCTTTTCCTTTTTTGTTTCACGTGGAACATCTTCATTTAAACGTTGTACTAGTTTCTCTAATTGACGGACATTTAACCCTTCCGTCTTAATCTTTTCAGCAATGGCTAAGATTTGTTCTTTTTTACGCAAACCAAGAAGCGTACGGCCATGTCCCATAGATAGTATTCCTTGGGAAATGTCTTTCAAGACCTTTTCGGGTAACGCCAGTAAACGGATATGGTTGGCGATATGTGGTCTACTTTTGCCTAGTCTAAAGGCAAGTTGTTCTTGTGTTAACTCTAGACTTTCCATCAAGTTTTGATAGGCTTCCGCCACTTCTATTGGTGATAAATCTTCACGCTGCAAGTTTTCAAGAATAGCCATTTCCATTGATTGCTCATCTGTTAGATCACGTACAACGGCTGGAATTTCCTTTTTACCTGCCAATTCAGAAGCTCGGAATCTTCTTTCCCCTACTACTATTTCATACTGCGTCCCTACACTTCGTACAATAATAGGTTGTAGAACGCCATGTTCCTTGATGGATTCGCTCAATTCAATCAAGGACTCTTCATTGAATTCTTTACGTGGCTGGTATGGATTGACTTTAATACTTTTCAGGCGTAAAAGTTCTACCTTTTCCAATGACTCTCGAGGAAATAATGCATTAAGACCTTTACCTAGACCTTTACTCATTCTCCACCACTTCCTTTGCCAGCTCTAAATATACTTCCGCACCTTTGGATCGTGGATCATATAATATAATGGGCTTACCATGGCTCGGCGCTTCGCTTAAACGAACGTTACGTGGGATGATCGTTTTGTACACTTTATCTTGGAAGTATTTCTTTACTTCTTCAATAACTTGAATACCTAAATTCGTACGTGCATCAAACATCGTCAATAATACCCCATCGATATAGAGCGATTCATTCAAATGTTTTTGAACGAGACGGACTGTGCTCAGTAACTGACTAAGTCCTTCGAGCGCATAATATTCACACTGCACGGGAATGATGATGGAGTCAGAAGCCGTCAGTGCATTCAACGTCAAGAGACCAAGTGATGGCGGACAGTCAATAATGACATAGTCGTAATCATCTTTAATATCTTGAATTGCGTGCTTCATGCGAACTTCACGTGAAATAGTGGATACTAACTCAATTTCAGCTCCTGCAAGTGAAATGGTCGCAGGAACAATTTCAAGATTTTCGATATCCGTTGGAAAAATAACATCTCGTACCGGTACATCGTCGATTAAAATATTATAAATACAATCTTGCACGTCGCCTTTGTTTACACCGACTCCACTCGTTGCATTTCCTTGTGGATCAGAGTCAATTAAGAGCACTTTTTTGCCTAAATGGGCAAGGCATGCGCTTAAGTTTACAGAAGTCGTCGTTTTGCCGACTCCTCCTTTTTGATTTGCTATAGCAATAATCTTACCCACTCTTGCACCTGCTTTCTTTCCTAATTCATTTATCTTAATAGTACACCAAAATTTTACTAGTTGCTTCTTATGTTTAAAATACCTGACAAAAAATGTGTTCTATGTGGTCTATTTCAGTTTATCATCTTCACTGTGCGAACTCTATTGATATATAAGAAAACTCTTGCTAGTATGTCAGCAAGAGTTTTCATACGTCACTTTTTACATATCTTTACCGTGATTGTGTAGTATTCTTCGGAATCTACTTCTTCGGATTCTACTTCAATCCCACTCTTGGCCATTAGTGCCAGTGATTCGCGCAACGTATTTACTGCGATACGAACATCCTTACTAACAGCTTTCTGTCGAGGTCCGCGCTTTCTTGCAGGTTGCACTTTCTCAACTGATTCAGTTGGGTACAAGATCTCTTTAATCCTAGCTTCCAGATCTTTAACGTTATATTGATTCGTTTTGATCTCTTCCAACACTTCCATCTGAAGTGCGGATTCCTTTAAAGGTAATAATGCACGTGCATGACGTTCAGATATTTCTTTTTTCAAGATTGCTGTTTGAACTGGTTCAGGCAACTTCAACAAGCGCATCTTATTCGCAATGGTAGACTGCCCCTTACCAAGTCTTTGTGCCAATGCTTCCTGTGTCAATTCATGCAGTTCCAGTAAACGTTCATAAGCATGTGCTTCCTCAATTGCCGTCAGTTCCTCGCGTTGCAAGTTCTCAATTAAAGCAATAGAGGCCGTCTCTTTATCATCCAGGTCCCTTACAATTGCCGGTACTTCTGTCCAGCCAAGCTTACGCATCGCACGATATCTTCGTTCCCCAGCAATGATTTCGTATGATCCGTCCTCTTTTGTACGAATGACAATTGGTTGAATGACGCCATGTGTATGAATCGTTCTAGCAAGTTCTTCAATCTTTTCTTCATTAAAAATTGCCCGTGGCTGGTATTGATTCGGTATGATTGTATCAATACCTATCTGTGCTACCTTCTCCAGATGCTGAACTCTAACTTCTTCTATCGTAGCCATCTTTTCTCCCCCACCAAAAAAACGCGAAAAAGTACTTTTCAACCTCTGCACCACCTTTTCGGAACTATTCCCTCTTATCTCTTCTATACAATTGTTTCACGTGAAACATTCCCCTAAATCAGTCTGCTGTAATCGGTGTTTTATTAGGCACACCTGGTTTTCTTGGGTATTTCTTCGGTGTCTGCTTCTTCTTTTCAAAGACAAAAATATGGCGTTCACTATTTTCTTCCGGTAAAAGGAATGCATGTTCATTCTGTAAAACTGCCCCTAGTAGTTTTACAGCACGTGTAGCATCTGCCATTTCGTTGGAGGCGTCTGCACCTTTCATGGAAACAAAGAGCCCCCCCTGTTTGGCAAGTGGAATACAGAGTTCCGACAATACCGACAAACGTGCTACTGCGCGCGCAGTCACTACATCAAACTGTTCACGATACTTCGGATTACGACCGAACTCCTCTGCTCTTGCATGGACGAATGCCACTTTTTCAAGCTTTAATTCACTAGCTAAATGGTTTAAAAATGTAATACGTTTGTTCAAGGAATCTACAATCGTTACGTGAAGATGTGGATAGATAATCTTTAACGGGATACTCGGAAAACCTGCGCCCGCTCCTACATCACAAATTGATTCATACTTCGTGAAGTCTACGTAAAATGCACTTGTGATGGAATCATAAAAATGTTTTAGATATACAGAAGGTGCATCCGTAATAGCCGTTAGGTTCATCTTTTCATTCCACTCAACGAGTACTTCAAAGTAACGTTTGAACTGTTGTTTCTGCGTATCGGACAATTCAAAGCCTTTCTCTTGTAGCGCTTCGTAAAACTGTTCTTCCGTCATGTTCTCATTCCTTTTCAAGAAGACTGACGCACCTAAGCGCCAGTCCTATACTCACCCGGATACTTTCGCAATCTTTCCTTGTTCAATATAGACAAGTAAGATCGAGATATCTGCTGGATTGACACCCGAAATACGTGATGCCTGTGCTATCGACAACGGCTGGACTTCTTTAAGATTGGCCTTTGCTTCTTTGGCAATACCTGAAATTGCATCATAATCAATATTTTCAGGAATCCGCTTATTCTCCATCTTCTTCATTCTTGCTACTTGTTGCATAGACTTCTCAATGTACCCTTCATACTTAATGAAGATCTCAACTTGCTCTGCCACTTCATCGCTAATTTCTTCAAGAGGCGGAACCACTTTGCATAATTCGCTGTACTTCATTTCAGGTCGCTTTAATAAATCAGCTGCCTTCATTGGTTCACGAAGTGCTGCTCCACCTGCTTCAGCGATAATTGCTTGAACTTCGTCTGTCGGTTTAATTGATATCTTGCGTAAATGTTCAATCTCCGCATCGATTTGTGCTTTCTTCGCCAAAAACTTCGTATGGCGCTCTTCACTAATCATTCCATTTTGATAACCTATCTCCGTCAAACGCATATCGGCATTGTCATGTCGTAATAATAGACGATATTCAGCCCTTGACGTCAATAGACGATACGGTTCGCTTGTACCTTTAGTGACAAGGTCGTCGATGAGTACGCCAATGTATGCATCACTTCGACCCAGCACAACTTCTTCCTTGCCAAGTACGTTGCATGCTGCATTGATTCCCGCCATCAGTCCTTGTGCTGCAGCTTCCTCATATCCGGATGTTCCGTTGATTTGGCCAGCTGTGTACAAGTTTTTAATCTTTTTCGTTTCTAGCGTCGGCCATAATTGTGTAGCAATGACGGAATCGTACTCAATTGCATAACCTGCACGCATCATTTCAGCCTTTTCAAGTCCTGGTACACTTGCGATCAAGCGATGTTGTATATGCTCGGGAAGACTTGTTGACAATCCTTGTACATATACTTCCCTAGTATTACGACCTTCAGGTTCGAGGAAAATCTGATGACGTGACTTGTCCGCAAAACGCACAATCTTATCTTCAATGGATGGACAATAGCTTGGTCCTTTTCCTTTAATTACGCCCGAATACATCGGGGATAAGTGAAGATTATCATTGATAATTTCATGCGTTTCAGGAGTCGTATACGTCAACCAACATGGCAATTGATCCATGATGTATTCCGTTGTTTCATAGCTGAATGAACGCGGTACATCGTCTCCTGGCTGAATTTCTGTCTTGCTGTAATCAATTGTATTGCTGTTGATACGTGGTGGTGTACCCGTTTTAAATCGAACCGTCTGCAAACCAAGCTCCTGTAAATGTTCAGCCAGTTTGATTGACGGCATTTGGTTATTCGGCCCACTGGAGTATTTGAGATCTCCGATGATGACTTCCCCGCGTAAAAATGTACCCGTTGTAATAATAACGGTCTTCGCACGGAATATTGCGCCAATCTGTGTCACAACGCCTTTTATTTCATCATCTTCTACGATTAATCGCTCGACGACTGCTTGGCGAAGTGTCATATTCGGTTCCTCTTCCAGAATGCGCTTCATTTCTTGCTGATACAATACTTTGTCTGCTTGTGCACGTAAAGCACGCACTGCTGGACCTTTCCCTGTGTTCAATAAACGCATTTGAATATGCGTCTTATCTATGACTTTTGCCATCACACCGCCAAGTGCGTCTATTTCACGCACTACAATCCCTTTTGCAGGCCCTCCCAAAGAGGGATTACATGGCATGAAAGCAATCATGTCTAAATTCATTGTTAAAACTAATGTCGATGCGCCCATCTTGGCTGATGCGTAGGCTGCTTCTGCGCCTGCGTGTCCAGCACCAATGACGATACAATCGAACGTGCCTGCTTCAAATTGTGGCATGTTCGTTCATCCTTCCCATTTATAAAATCATTATTTTCCGAGGCAGAACTTTGAGAACAACTCTTTAATTAAACTATCTTGAACGGTATCTCCGATGATTTCACCGAGAATTTCCCACGTGCGTGTAACGTCTATTTGAATCATATCAATAGGAACTCCTGCTTGTGCTGCTTGTACTGCATCGTCAATCGTATTACGCGCCTGCTTTAGTAACGAAATGTGGCGGGCATTGGATACATACGTTAAGTCATTAGATTCCAATGAACCTTCAAAGAACAGTGCAGCAATCGCTTCTTCCAACTCATCAATACCTTGCTCTTGCAGAATGGAAGTAGTAATCACGCGGTCTCTTCCTGCCAATTCATAGACTCGATCCAGATCAATTTTTGCTGGCAAGTCTGTTTTATTGACGATTACGAGCATGTCCATACCGGCAACAGCTTCAAATAATCGCTCATCTTCATCTGTTAACACTTCAGAACTATTCACCATCAATAAAATGAGATCCGCCTCTTTCAGTACCTTCCTGGAACGTTCCACACCAATCCGCTCGACAATATCCTCTGTCTCCCGGATTCCTGCAGTATCGACAAGACGCAAAGGAACTCCACGAACATTGACATACTCTTCTATAATATCACGGGTAGTGCCCGCAACATCCGTAACAATCGCTTTGTTTTCCTGCACTAAGCTGTTAAGTAACGATGATTTTCCAACGTTTGGACGTCCTACAATTACAGTAGATAATCCTTCACGCAAGATCTTCCCTTGTGATGATGTACGCAATAACTCATCAATCTCATTCATTACCCACGTTCCTTTTTCAATCATCAAAGGAATTGTCACTTCTTCAACATCATCGTATTCCGGATAATCTATATTAACTTCCACTTGTGCAAGTGTTTCGAGTAATGCCTGTCGCAATTCGCCGATCAAGTGGGATAGTTTCCCCTCCATCTGATTCAGTGCAACGTTCATGGCTTTATCTGTTTTGGCCCTGATCAAATCCATAACTGCTTCGGCCTGGGATAAATCAATCCGGCCATTAAGAAATGCTCGTTTAGTAAACTCGCCGGGTTCTGCTAATCTAGCCCCCTCTGTCAATACCAATTGGAGTACTCTATTGACTGAAGTGATGCCTCCGTGACAGTTGATCTCCACAATGTCTTCGCGCGTGAAGGTCTTTGGTGCTTTCATGATCGACACCATGACTTCCTCCACTAATTCTTCAGTGGCGGGATCGTGCAAATGTCCATAATGAATTGTGTGCGATGGTTGTTCGCAGAGTGGTTTCGCCGCTGGTGACTGGAATATACGGTCTGCAATCTTCCATGCGTCATCGCCGCTCAGACGAACGATGGCAATCGCTCCTTCTCCCATGGGAGTGGAAATGGCGGCTATCGTATCAAAATGCAAGTTTTTCACCTTCCTGGCTTCGTTGTGCACATGTGCATATCTTTTATAGCGAATACTACTTTCTAACAACCTATATTATCATAAATCGTCGGAATCTCCTAGCACGCGAATTTAAAAAAGTGTGGATAAATTCAGGAATTTTGAACCAAGCGTCATGTTAATTTATCATGTGCTAGCAGTCGACAAAGAACACTGTCGTTTCAAGATTTCTCATGTAGAAACTTTCTGAAAAGATAATATAGGAGCAAGAAAGTATGCAAGAAATCTAAAGAGTATTTGAGTGACTTACATGTGTATTGAGAAGGGAATTTACGCTCCAGACAGGACACGATCGCCGGCTAGAAGTGAAAGTTCCTAGCGCACAAAAGGTCATTCTCTACTTATACGCACTAAAAAACCCCGTAGAAGCTTCCACGGGGTTCGTTTTATTCGATTCCTTTGATGACGATGTGTCGGTATGGATCTTTTCCTTCAGAGAATGTCTCGATATCGAGTCTAAGTGATAATGCGTTATGGATGACCTTTCTCTCGTAGGACGGCATTGGCTCCAGTGCCACTTGACGTTTAGTGCGCACTGCGCGGTCTGCCATGCGATCCGCCAGCTGTTCTAGTGACTGCTCACGGCGCTCACGGTAATCCGCTACATCAATTCTTACAATCTTGAATTGCTTCGTTACTTTATTGGCGACGAGCTGCGCTAATTGCTGGATTGCATTAAGCGTTTGCCCTCTTTTGCCTATTAAGAACGCTGCCTTTTCACTCTCTAGCTGGAAGTTAATGTACTTCCCTTTTGTTTGATATGTGATGACTAAATCTTCAATACCCATTCCTTCAGCCATCTCTTCGATGTATCGCTTAGTTTCTTCAATTGCTTCTTTTTCATTATAAGTCTTAGTTTCTTGTGCTGGTTTGGCTTCTTCATCCATCACAGGCTCTGCTTTGACCTCAGGCTGTTGAACAACTTCTTGAGCCTCAGTCACAGGTGATGGCTCTTTACTGTCATCCGTTAGCGTCTGTGCCGGTTCAGTGACCGGAGTGACTACAGGTTTAGGGTCAGGCTTTGATTTCTTCAATACAGTTACATGCACTTCGGCTTGTTTTGAGCCAAAACCAAGAAATCCTTTTCTACCCTTTTCCACTACCTGTACCTCTACTTCATCTCTTGTTACACCCAGGTCTTGTAACGCTGATTCAATTGCTAGCTCAACTGTTGCTGCCCTTTGTGTAAGTTGTTTCATTTCTTTTTCCCTCCCGCTTTCTCTACTTCGACGTTTTTCGGCTTATCGAACGGCTTATAGATGAAAATGTTTTGGAGCAATGAAATGATATTTCCGACAATCCAGTATAAAGCAAGTGCTGCTGGTAAGAATGAACCGAATACCATGATCATAAATGGCATAATATACATCATCATCTTCATTTGTGGGTTATCCATTGCAGGCCCTGTACGTAGAACGGTCAATTGGAACAACCCAGCAATGACAGCAAATAAAATACTTGGTGAACCAAGTGCAACTCCAAAGAAGTTACCCAGTTCAATTGTCGGCGTCGCATTCATCCGGCTGATCGCGTGATAGAAACCAATAAATATTGGCATCTGAATGATAACCGGTAGACATCCTGCAACTGGATTGATTTTCTCGTTAATCATGATCTGTTGCATTTCTTCTTGATACTTCTTCTGGGTCACCGCGTCTTTGGATTTATATTTCTCTTTCAACGCTTTCAGTTGCGGCTGGATTTCCTGCATGCGCTTCGAACTTTTCGTTTGTTGAATGATCAATGGAAGCAATGCGGTACGAATGATTGCTGTAACGACGATAATTGCCAGTCCATATGTACCTAACCACGATTTGAATTTCATAATCAATGTGACGAGTGGCCACACGATATATTCGTTCCAGATACCTGTGCTTTCGGCCGTGATCGGCTCCTTGAATTCGGTACAACCTGCCATGAAGACAGCGACTACAACAAGTAGTGAAAGGAACACTAATTTCTTTTTCAACATTTTTTCCCCCAAACAGTCGCAAGATCATTTATTAAGTTTTTTTCAGTGTAACATGACGGCTTTAATCGTTCTACATCTTAATGAGACTTTAACTTTACTTAAATACCTTTGCGATTTTTAGTACATGTCGCAGATTTTTCTTGGCCGTATGGAAATCAAGCGTAGCGGCTTGATTTCTCGCGATAATAACATAATCCAGATCAGGTTTGACCTCATCTTTCATTTCCAGGAACGATTGTCGGATGTATCGTTTAATCCGATTTCGTGTGACGGCATTCCCTACCTTTTTACTGACAGATAAGCCGATTCTGAACTCTTCCTGGTCTTCCTTCTTATAGGTATAGACAATAAACTGTCGGTTAGCAAAGGACTTACCTTTTTTAAATACTGTCTGAAATTCTTTATTTTTTTTAATTCTCTGGCTTTTTTTCATATTGGCACCTGCTTTAATTTTCTTCCGCCACAGTCTGCTGATCCTCTAATGGTAGAGACTTGGCAGTCACTAAGAAATAGTCCAATAGCTAAAAAAAAGACCACTGATGTCAGTGGCCTTATGCTGAAAGAACTTTTCTTCCTTTACGACGACGAGCTGCTAGAATTCTACGTCCGTTTTTCGAACTCATTCTTTGGCGGAAGCCGTGAACTTTAGCGCGTTTACGTTTATTTGGTTGGAATGTACGTTTCATTTCGTAAGACACCTCCTGCTTTGATTGTCTCTTTTCCTACTATGACAGTCTTGAATAGTATAGCCACCCAGTAAAAGAATGTCAATGTTTTTCTATTCCTTAGTTTAGGATCCGCACGCAATACTTTTAATTGCCATATAGACTTATCCACAATACTCCATGACGCCGCTCTGGATGAATTGTTAATGGATTAAAATTGTGGATTTCTTATACCGGCAATTGTCGACAAGTTTTTCACATATCCAAGCCTGTGGATAACCACTTTATGCACAGTTAACGGAGTTGTGCATAAATCATCAGACTCCTTGTCAATATTCATTTTCCCTGTTACAATTAGAAAGCTTTTGTTGTGTATATAATTTATAGCTAAAATCTTATCCACATATGTGAATACAGTGTGGATAGTTTTTTCAACATGTTTCGATAATATTTATCCACAGCCATGGATACTGTGTATAAGCGCATTCAGGGCTTTTTAATATTTTATTGTAAAGGAGGCACACGTTTGGAAAATCTATCGAGTTTATGGGAACAAGTATTGAAGAATATTGAAGCTAGAGTTTCGAAGCCTAGTTTTGAGACGTGGTTGAAATCAACAAAATTACTAACGTATGAAGCAGAACATGCAACTATTTCTGTTCCAAACTCATTCGCTAAGGACTGGCTTGAAACACATTACGTCCATCTAATAACAGGGATTCTATCCGAACTAACGGGTGAAGATCGAATTGTTGAGTTTATCGTTCCGCAAGACATGGCGGAGAACGATATTAAATTACCAAAGCCAGAGCCTAAACCAGTAGAAAGAGCGCCTATGGCCAATTCAGCTGGCATGTTAAATCCAAAGTATACATTTGATACATTCGTCATTGGGTCAGGAAACCGCTTTGCTCATGCTGCATCACTTGCAGTTGCAGAAGCACCCGCAAAAGCCTATAATCCACTCTTTATCTATGGAGGCGTTGGATTAGGAAAAACGCACTTAATGCATGCAATTGGTCATTATGTACTGGAACAAAATCCCGCGCTAAAGGTAGTTTATTTATCATCTGAAAAGTTTACGAATGAGTTTATTAACTCCATACGTGATAATAAAGCCGGTGATTTTAGGGACCGATACCGTAGCGTAGATGTGCTATTAATTGATGATATTCAATTCTTGGCAGGAAAAGAACAAACGCAAGAAGAATTCTTCCATACATTCAATACGCTGCATGAAGAATCAAAGCAAATTATCATTTCCAGTGATCGACCTCCAAAAGAGATACCCACACTGGAAGACCGTTTACGTTCTCGCTTTGAATGGGGACTGATTACAGATATTGCACCGCCTGATCTTGAAACAAGAATTGCAATTTTACGCAAAAAGGCTAAAGCAGATGGTTTAGTCGACATTTCAAACGATGTCATGCTATACATTGCCAATCAAATTGATACAAATATTAGGGAACTAGAGGGTGCATTAATTCGCGTCGTTGCGTACTCCTCATTAGTAAATGCAGATGTCACGACAGATTTGGCTGCTGAAGCATTAAAGGATATTATTCCAAACTCACGTCCGCGGATTATATCGATTCTAGACATTCAAAAAGCCGTCGGTGAGCATTTTAATATTAGATTAGAAGACTTTGTAGCGAAGAAACGAACACGTGCTATTGCATTTCCACGGCAAATTGCGATGTTTCTTTCAAGAGAGCTAACAGATTCATCACTGCCGAAGATTGGTTCGGAATTTGGTGGTCGGGATCACTCCACTGTCATTCACGCACATGAAAAGATTTCGAAACAACTTGATATAGACAAATCACTACAACAAGATGTACAAGATATTAAAAAGGTTTTAGGAAGAGCCTAAAGAGTTGTGGATAACTGTGGACAAGTAATGCAAGGTCGTCCACTTGTTATGCACATGTGGGAAACTATGATTCTCATACATTCAAAAGGCTTTTCCACATATCCACAGCCCCTACTACTATTACTACTATATTTAATTACTTAATTATTATTATATAAGCGAGGTATCGATATGCAGTTTGAAATTATGAGAGATAGATTATTGGATGGATTGAGTGATGTTATCAAAGCGATCAGTTCAAAAGTGACAACACCTATTTTGACAGGTATCAAATTAGAAATTACTGAAAAGGGATTGACGATGACTGGAAGTGATTCAGATATCACGATATCCACTTTCATTCCAGTAGAAGAGGATGGTACACAAATCATTCAAACGATCCAACCAGGTACACTAGTATTACAAGCAAAAGTATTCAACGAGATTATTCGTAAGCTCCCAACTAATGAAGTCATGATTGAATTACGTGATGGAATGAAAACACATATTCGTTCTGGTCAGTCTGAATTCCATATTATTGCCCAAAGTGCTGACGAATATCCCATTCTGCCAGATGTAAAAGATGCAGAACGCTTTGAAATGCCAGCGGACCTGATGAAATCGCTTATCCGTGAGACTGTATTTGCTGTATCTCAACAAGAAACGCGTCCAGTTCTAACCGGCGTTCAATGGATTATGAAAGAGCAAGAGTTGTATTGCATTGCAACTGATAGTCACCGATTAGCTAGACGTATTGTGACACCTGAAATTCAAGCGAGCTCACCATTCAATGCAGTCATTCCAGGTAAAAGCCTTCAGGAGCTCAGCAAAATATTACCCGACGACTCGACTGCAGTAGAAATCTTCATTGCCAATCAGCAAGTACTATTCAAGTTGCACAATGTCTTGTTCTATTCAAGACTATTAGAGGGCAATTATCCCGACACCTCACGTCTGATTCCAACTGAATACAAAACGTCCATTACAATTAATGGTCGTAATTTGTTGCAAGCAATTGACCGTGCATCTTTGTTAGCGCGTGAAGATCGGAATAATATTGTGCACTTCTCAACAGACGGTAGTCCACATGTGCAAATCTCTTCAAACTCTCCGGATGTCGGAAATGTAGAAGAATTGGTAGAAGCTGTGCATATCGAAGGTGAACCTTTGAAAATCTCCTTTAGTGCAAAGTATATGATGGATGCATTGAAGGCAATTGATGGTCAGGATCTTAAGATTCATTTTACTGGCAGCATGCGACCGTTCATCTTAAAATCAATTGATAGCGAAGCAATATTACAACTAATTTTACCGGTTAGAACGTTTTAACCCGTAACTATAGAAAATATCTTTTAAAAGGGTAGTCAACATGTTGGCTACCTTTTTACTTATTGCGAAAAGTTAGGTAAACTAGAGGGACAGAATATTTTAAGAGGGATTGATAAAAAAATGGAAACAGTACAGTTTAATACTGAATATATAACGCTTGGACAATTACTAAAAATGACGAACGTGATCAGCTCTGGTGGAATGGCTAAATGGTTTTTAGGTGAAAACGTCGTCTATGTAAATGGCGAACCAGAACAACGACGCGGTAAGAAACTATATGACGGTGATGTAGTAAATATCCCGGGTGCAGGAAAATTCAAACTGTCATTGGATGAATCTGGACAGTCGGATGCATATTGATCGGCTAAAATTAACGAACTATCGAAATTACGAATCTTTGGAATTAGAATTCTCTCCCACAATGAATGTCTTGATCGGCGAAAATGCACAAGGGAAAACCAATGTCATGGAGGCTATTTACGTATTAGCCATGGCAAAATCCCATCGCACGTCAAATGATCGCGAACTTATACGTTGGGAACAAGAGTGTGGTAAAATAGAAGGGGACGTCCAACGTAAATTTGGACATATGCCGTTAGAGCTGACGATTTCCAAAAAGGGAAAAAAAGCTAGAGTTAATCATCTGGAACAAAATCGTTTGAGTATGTATGTCGGCCAGATGAATGTAGTCATGTTCGCGCCTGAAGATTTGAATATCGTAAAAGGCAGCCCACAGCTGCGCAGGCGTTTTTTAGATATGGAAATTGGACAGATTTCGAGAGTCTATTTGCATGACTTGGTCAATTTCCAAAAGATATTAAAGCAACGCAATGCCTTGTTAAAAGCAAATCGAGGTAAATTGGATCTCCAGGATGTTATGTTCGATATTTACACAGAACAGTATATTCAAGTGGCAGTTCAAATTATTCGAAAACGTTTTTATTTCATGGAATTGCTACAAAAATGGGCAAACCCCATTCATCAAGGGATTTCACGTGGTCTTGAATCACTAGAAGTTTCATATGGGACTTTAAAAGATCTCCATTCTGGGCAGACTGCCAAAGAGATGGAAACAATATTTGCTGATCAGTTACAGAGTGTACGAAGACGCGAATTAGAACGAGGGCTTACACTGATAGGTCCACATCGTGATGATTTGCAGTTTTTTGTCAATGGGTACGATATTCAAACGTACGGTTCACAAGGGCAGCAACGGACGACTGCTCTTTCTTTAAAGCTGGCGGAAATTGAGCTAGTAAAGCAAGAAGTGGGCGAAACTCCGATTTTATTGCTAGATGATGTGTTATCGGAATTGGATGATTATCGACAATCACATTTATTAAGTACAATGCAAGGACAAGTACAAACATTTGTGACGACAACCAATATCGCAGGAATTGATCATAATACGATTCAGGAAGCAGCTATTTTTGAAGTGCATGACGGATCTGTCTCACGTAGAGAATAGGTCAGTACGGTTTGATAGGTTTGGAAAGGAAAGGTGAACACCTTGGCAATTGAAGATAAGGACATACAGACCGATTATGATGCAGGTCAGATACAAGTATTGGAAGGCCTTGAAGCTGTCCGCAAACGTCCCGGTATGTATATTGGGACTACAAGTGCAAAAGGACTTCATCATCTTGTATGGGAAATTGTAGATAACAGTATTGACGAAGCTCTCGCTGGGTACTGTGATCACATCGAAGTAACCATAGAAAAGGATAACTGGATTCGTGTAGCTGATAATGGCCGCGGGATTCCAGTAGGCATTCAAGAGTCAACAGGCAGACCCGCAGTTGAGGTCATCATGACTGTATTACACGCTGGTGGTAAGTTTGGCGGCGGTGGATATAAAGTTTCTGGTGGTCTACACGGCGTAGGATCTTCAGTTGTCAATGCTTTGTCAGAGAAGACGGAAGTCTATGTTAAGCGTGATAATAAACTATACGCAATTGAGTTTTCTAGAGGACCCGTCTCAAAAGAACTTGAAGTCATTGGAGAATCGGATGAAACCGGTACTACAATTCGATTCAAGGCGGATTCTGAAATCTTTACGGAAACAACGGAATATGAGTACAGCATATTGGCAACACGTTTACGTGAACTTGCCTATCTAAATCGTGGCTTACGCATTACCATTGCGGATGAGCGCGGTGAAGAAACGGTATCAGAACTGTTTCACTACGAAGGCGGAATCAAATCATACGTCCAGCATTTGAACGTAAATAAAGAACCGATTTTTGAAGATCCAATTTATACCGAAGGCGAACGTGATGGGATTACTGTTGAAGTGGCTATGCAATACAACAGTGGCTACGGAGAAAACCTATTGTCATTTGCGAATAACATCCATACGTATGAAGGCGGTACACACGAGCAAGGCTTCAAAACTGCATTGACTCGAGTGATTAACGACTATGCACGTAAAAACGGCTTATTGAAAGAGTCAGAAGATAATCTGACAGGGGATGATGTGCGTGAAGGACTAACGGCTATCGTATCCATTAAGCACCCTGATCCTCAATTCGAAGGTCAAACAAAAACGAAATTAGGTAACTCAGAAGTTAGCACGATTACGAATTCACTATTTTCCGAAGCACTGCAACGTTTCTTAATTGAAAATCCAGTGGTAGCGCGTCAAGTAGTGGGTAAGAGTACGATGGCAGCAAGAGCACGTATGGCCGCTAAAAACGCTCGTGAATTGACTCGTCGCAAATCGGCGTTGGAAATCTCGAGTTTGCCGGGTAAACTTTCAGATTGTTCTTCAAGAGATCCAGCTATCAGTGAATTGTATATCGTTGAGGGTGACTCAGCTGGAGGATCTGCAAAAAATGGTCGTGACCGTCACTTCCAAGCGATCTTGCCATTACGAGGGAAAATCCTCAACGTAGAAAAAGCACGTTTGGACCGTATCCTAGGGAACGCAGAGATTCGTATGATCATTACGGCACTCGGTACAGGAATCGGACCTGAATTCAACTTAGATAAAGCCCGTTACCACAAGCTTGTCATTATGACAGATGCTGACGTGGATGGAGCCCACATCCGGACGTTATTATTAACCTTCTTCTTCCGTTTCATGCGTCCGTTGATCGAGGCAGGCTATGTGTACATTGCACAGCCACCGCTTTACCGTGTGCGCGCAGGGAAAAAGGAAGAGTATTGTTATGACGAAGAGGCTTTGCAAGAAATCTTGAGCAGAATGCCAGCTTCACCGAAACCAGACATTACACGATACAAAGGTCTAGGTGAGATGAATCCAGAACAGCTATGGGAAACAACAATGGATCCTGAAAAGCGTACGTTCTTGCAAGTTCGTATGGACGATGCAATAGAAGCCAATGCAACATTTGAAGAACTAATGGGTGACGAAGTAGAGCCACGCAGAAAATTCATTGAAGACAATGCAGTTTTTGCACAAAATATCGATACTTGATTGATTGTGAATGAATTAGCATCGATCAAAATTATAGATATAAGTGGTGAAAGGAGCTTGACAACATGGCAGATTTGCCAAAAGGCGGAGTGCAGGAAATAAATATTAATACAGAGATGAGAACATCATTTCTGAACTATGCGATGAGTGTTATTGTTTCCCGTGCGCTTCCAGACGTTCGTGATGGTTTGAAACCCGTACATCGCCGTATCTTGTATGCTATGCATGATCTCGGCATTACCGCGGAAAAGCCACATAAAAAGTCCGCACGTATTGTAGGAGACGTTATTGGTAAGTATCACCCACACGGTGATAGTGCAGTATATGACACAATGGTACGGATGGCGCAAGACTTCAGTTATCGCTACATGCTAGTCGACGGACACGGAAACTTTGGATCTGTGGATGGGGACGGTGCAGCTGCAATGCGTTATACGGAGTCTCGTATGTCTCGTATAGCAATGGAATTATTACGCGATCTCAATAAAAATACAGTTGATTTCCAAGCAAACTATGACGAGCAGGAAAAAGAGCCTGCCGTCTTACCAGGCCGTTATCCAAACTTACTAGTAAACGGTACATCTGGGATTGCGGTAGGAATGGCGACAAATATTCCTCCCCATCACTTAGGGGAAACGATCGATGCTGTACTCGCCTTGGCAGAGAACAGTGCGATTACAACTGAGGAACTGATGGAAATCATTCCAGGACCGGATTTCCCAACGGGCGGTATGATCCTTGGACGTAGTGGAATTCGTCGAGCTTACGAAACAGGCCGTGGTTCCCTAATTATCCGAGGAAAGGCAGAAATCGAAACGGCTGCAAACGGTCGTGAAACAATTATCGTCAATGAAATACCATTCCAAGTAAACAAAGCAAAGTTAATCGAAAAGATTGCGGAGCTTGTGCGCGATAAGAAGATTGAAGGCATTACGCACTTGGCAGATGAATCTGACCGCACAGGAATGCGAATTGTTATTGAAGTACGACGCGATGCCAATGCTAACGTTTTATTGAATAACCTGTATAAACAAACTGCCTTGCAGACTAGTTTTGGTATCAATATGTTGGCACTTGTAGACAAGCAACCAAAAGTGTTGCCATTGAAAGAAATTCTATACCACTACTTAGAACACCAGAAAGTGGTCATCCGTCGCCGTACACAATTTGATTTGAATAAAGCAGAAGACCGTGCGCATATCTTAGAAGGATTACGTATAGCTCTTGATCATATCGACCGCATTATTGCATTGATCCGTGCGTCTAAGACGACAGGGGAAGCTAAGGCAAGCTTGATGGAGACATTCGAGTTATCCGATCGTCAATCACAAGCTATTCTCGATATGCGTCTACAACGCCTAACTGGATTGGAAAGAGATAAGATTGAGTCTGAGTACCAGGAGTTGCTGACACTTATTGCCGAATTGCGTGCGATTTTGGCGGATGAAGTAAAATTAATTGAAATTATCCGTGAAGAATTGACTGAAATTAAAGAGCGTTTTTCTGACGAACGTCGAACAGAGATTATGCTTGGCGGTTCTGAAATGCTTGAAGATGAGGATTTAATTCCCGTGGAAAACTCCATTGTGACATTAACTCATCAAGGATATATTAAACGTCTACCAGCCAATACGTATCGCAGTCAGAAACGTGGCGGTCGTGGAATTCAAGGTATGGGCACGAATGAAGATGACTTTGTAGAGCACTTGTTAAATACATCTACGCATGACACGATTTTACTGTTTACGAGCAGAGGCCGTGTATTCCGTAAAAAAGGCTATGAAGTTCCTGAATACAGCCGTACTGCCAAAGGCTTGCCGATTATTAATTTGCTAGACTTCCAAAAAGGTGAAAAGGTTACGGCCATGATCCCAATTGATGAGTTTACTGAAGATCATTACTTGTTCTTCTCGACAAAACAAGGTGTTATTAAACGAACGTCGATTATGGACTATGCCAATATTCGTGCGAACGGCTTAATTGCACTAGGATTGCGTGAAGAAGATGAATTGATATCCGTTAGATCTACTGATGGAACGTCAGATATTGCGATCTGTACAAAACAAGGTATGATGATTCGTTTTGACGAAGAAACTATCCGTCCGCTCGGCAGAACTGCCGCGGGTGTACGTGGTATCAGATTGCGTCTCGAGGATGAAGTAATTGGCATGGACATTGTAGATGCTGGAGACGACATCCTTGTAGTTACTGAGAAGGGGTATGGTAAACGTACGCCTGAAAGTGAGTACCGATCCCAATCACGTGGCGGTTATGGACTAAAAACTATGCATATGACAGATCGAAATGGCGGTATTGTCGCGATGAAGTCGGTTAACGGAGAAGAAGATTTAATGTTAATTACGATTCACGGGATTTTAATCCGTATGTCGATCGGTGATATTTCTATATTTGGTCGATCTACACAAGGGGTACGACTTATTCGCTTGGCTGATGATGAACGAGTAGCAACAGTCGCAAAGGTGGAAAAAGACGATGACCTCGAAGAAGAGATTGAGGAAGAGCTTGACGATCAAGTGGAAACATCTGAACAGGTATTGCCAGAGACGGAAATAGATACTGAACTAGATTCAGAAGAATAAGCAAAAGTTATTGGAGAGGTAAATTAAACCTCTCCAATAACTTTTTTGCTTTCAATAGGAAAATTTGCTCAGACATCTATCCATATAATTGAGAATATTATATGATAATAGATAGAGCGAACAAGAAATCAGGTGAAAACGTTGGATATTTACAAAGAGGTAAGTGAATTGAGGCCCGGTAGTTTTCTAAAAGAGGATCTGTATGTCAATACGAAAAACCCGATTATGGTCAAAGACACGAAGTTAATGCTAGAGCATTTCGAGATTCTTCATTCATTTGGTATTACCCGCGTTTTGGTTGAATCAAAGGCACTTAGTAAAACAGACCAAGGACCTGTAGAGCAAATAACGGAAGTAAAAATAACACCAGAAGTTGAAAAGCTGATGAATCAAAGTGCCCCTCCAAAGTCGAGGTCATTGGAAACATTATATGACGAGGCAGTAGAATCATATAGAAAAGAATTTATTAATTATAGATCAGGTAAGAAACTAGACGTCGCGGCAGTGCGAACAATTGTTTTACCGGTAATTCAAGCGTTTTTGGAAAAAAAGGAATACGTTAGAAGACTAAATGAGTTTTCCTCCATGCAAAACTATCGCGCACATCATTCTATTAGTGTAGGGATTCTAGCAGCATTAATAAGTGATGCTATGGGGTACCCAAGAGGACAAGTACTACAAATTGGTATAGCTGGCGTATTAGCGGATAGCGGTATGGCTAAAGTAGATGAGAAAATCATTGATAAAGTCGCGTTCCTAACAGGCGAGGAATTGAATGAAGTAAAGAAACATGTGATTCACAGTTTCCAAATGGTTAACGACTCTTCATTAGTACGACAGGAAATGAAAGTAGCAATTCTCCAGCATCATGAGCGTTTCGATGGCAGTGGTTATCCGAGAGGGCTGAAAGGACAAGAGATTACGGAAATCTCCCAAATACTTTCAGTGGCGGATGTATACCATGCGATGGTGTCGGAAAGACCGTACAGACAAAAGGAAAGTTCTTTCAAAGTAATTGAGTTGATGAGGGAAGAGGAATTTGGCAAGTTTGATATGAAGGTAATTGAAGTATTACACGAACTGATCAATAAGCTTTCAATTGGAACCAGATTAAAACTAACGACCAATGAGATAGCCGAAGTTATTTATTTACACCGAGACTTCCCATTGCGTCCTATAGTGAAGATTTTAGATACAGGCATCCATATTGACTTATCATCTAACAGAAAAATATCCATCGTTAAGGTCTTTTAATACATCAAACCCTAAATAAAGATACAACTACAAACAACTAAAGAGAATATGAAGTCTTTAAATCACCATTGCATAAGTGATTTGTATCTTTCTTTCATTGTAGGTACGCGGTTTCACCATTCTTTTTTAAAAGAATGGTGAAAAAGCTTGCATTCCTTTAAACACGGTGGTATATTTATAAGCGTCGCATTGAGCAGTTGCGAAAACATCAAACTTAATAAAGAAAAACATTTTAAGTGAAAGTGTTGAC
>NZ_PDYP01000021.1:0-37230 GCF_002743115.1 Sporosarcina sp. P17b
TCCATAAGAGAAATTCGATTAGCTCGAGTTTCATTTGCTGGCATCAATTAAGATACTCATTTTTGTTTATGTCACTGGCAAGCCAGGCACAAACTGTATTTCGTTAACGTTTTGCTGTTCAGTTTTCAAGGTTCGTGTTTTGCGCTTCTTGTAAAAGCGACTTCTCTAATATAGCTCATCTTACTCTCATTCGTCAAGTCTTTTTTAAAATTCTTTTTCGAATGTTTTGTTCGTGTTGCTTAGAACGTTTCTCCCAAGCGACATTTATTATAATAACATGGCGTTAAAGAATATGTCAACAACTATTCCAAAAAAATTATAGAGCGATCGAAGAACCGCTCTACGACAGTCACCGAGCCCTTATAATACGGTACTCTCTGTGGAATAGCAAATCATTTTTAGACGGTACTGGTGTGATCTCAATTAAATGCTTATCCACTAAGTATTCAATAAAGAACTCTAAATCCGAGGAATACAACGCCAACTCGTCTTGTTCATGCAATTGCTGGATAGTCCAAGATTCTCTTTCGCTCATAATATCCAATAAATGTGTTGCTGCTTCACTTGTGTAGTTATGAATAAAGAACTCACTTGCCAAGAACACTAAATCTAGACGTTTCTCTAATTCTTCTTCACTTCCAATTAATTCTTCGTACAACTTAAAAACAGCTGGATCTATTTTCTTCATTTGCGCCCACACAGTGTTTTCAGGTAAAACGTTATGCTTAACAGCGACGAACCTAGCTAAGTTATGCAGTGTATTGATCGCGAATAGATAGGAATCCATGTATTGTTTTCTTTCGAAATGAATTTTCCCTTCATTATAAGCGCGAATCATTTTAGCCATTTCCATCCCCATTTTAATCCCTCTACCGAATAACGGTTCTTCGGATAAACGCTGTTTCAGCTGCTCCCCATATTCATCTCGATCAAAATATAACTTGCCGAGGATTAACCAATCAATGATTTTCTTATTGGTTCCCACAAGTAACCAGTGTGTTAGTTGGCGCTCGCTAATGATATGCATGGCTGCTTTACGCTTGCCATCTGTATAGTGTTTTGTCTGAATCGGTATTTCATTATTTGAAGTGATGATGAATAAGATTTCATCAAATGTATCCGTAATCGGATCATCTTCTCTTTGATTGCCAATGAGAAGGACACTTAACGTCTCGGGCAAGCTCGCTCTCTCTTGGTATACTGGCCGTAGCATTTGTTCCACTTTCTCGCCTCCCAGTTTTCTATAGATAGTCTCGAATACTCTATTTCGACGAATTTCACATAAAATCCTTTAATTTAAAGGGAGTTTGTACTGCAATTAAATAATAATATGATATATTAGGTGAGGATAGCGTTAGGAGGAAACTTGAGATGAAGCCTTACAAAAATAAAATAAATCGTATTCGGTCATTTGCCTTGTCACTAATTTTCATCGGAGTCGTCATTATGTACATCGGAATATTCTTCCGTTCTAATGAAGTAGTTATGTTGATCTTTATGTTTTTGGGCATGGTTGCAATTATCGGTAGTACAGTGGTGTATGCGTGGATCGGTACCCTTTCTACACGGGCTGTACGAGTTCAGTGTCCAAATTGCGGCAAGCATACAAAAGTGCTTGGACGAGTTGATATGTGCGGACATTGTCGCGAGCCGTTGACACTCGACCCCAATCTTGAAGGTAAAGAATTCGACATTGCGTATAATAAAAAAGTAAAGCAAGAAAAATAATACAAAATAAAAGAGTGTAACCCAAATGGGTTACACTCTTTTATTTCGCTTGATTCTGTTGCATCGCTGCACATTCAGGACAAGTTCCATACACTTCTAAACGATGTGAATTCACTTGGAATCCTGTCACATGCGCTGCAAGACGTTCTACTTCTTCTAAACCAGGATGGTGGAAATCTACAATCTTTCCGCAGTCGTCACAAATAATATGGTAATGGTCATGTGTTACGAAATCAAAACGACTTGACGAATCTCCGTACGTCAACTCTTTGACTAATCCAGAGCTTTGAAATACACGCAAGTTGTTATAAACTGTCGCCACACTCATATTGGGAAAATCTGATTCTAGTGCTTTATAGATTTCATCAGCAGTCGGATGTGAATGGGATGTGATTAAATACTCAAGAATCGCATGTCGTTGTGGAGTTATTCTCACACCACTTTCTTTCAATGTCACTAACGCATCTTTTAAGAATACTCCAGGCATCGTAATGCACCTCACTTCATAAGAATTACTTCTTTATAATCATTATAATTAGTGTACTCAATTATGAGGTGTATTGTCAACATTTCTGCCGATTATGCTATATTAATAACCTTTTGCTAAATCAACTTGGTTGATAAGGTCCTTTTCCCCCGCCACCCACTTATCAAGATTGGTATCCATGATATCAAGTGAACGTTTGATATATTGATCGGAAAGACTGGACATATGCGGAGATACTGTACAGTTGGGCAATTCCCAAAACGGATGATCTTCAGGCAACGGCTCTGTTTCAAAGACATCAAGGACCGCATGACGAATTTCATTTTGTTGCAAGGCAACCAACACATACTGCTCTTTCACTGCGTCACCCCTACCTACATTCATAAAGACCGCTGTCTCTTTCATGGCACGAAAATGCTCTGGCTGATAAATCCATCTTGTTTGGGGCGTACTTGGCAAGATAGAGATGACATAATCCGCTTCCGGTAATCTCTCAAGTATTTCTTGGAATGAAATTGTTTCATCCATTGAAGGATTTGAGTGACCCGAACGATTGCAGCCAATCGTGCGGACATGGAATGCCTGAAGTAAGCGTCCGATTTCCCCACCAATTGCACCAGTTCCTACTATTAAAGCAGTGGAGTGATTCATTTCACCAGGTAAAGAATCTAGCTTCCATTCTTTTTTATCCTCCCTTTTATAGATACCTGGCAATCCACGTTCCAAGGATAGTAAATGTGCCAATACAGATTCGGCTAGCGGCATTTTATGAACACCATGCGAATTCGTAACTAAAATATCGCGCTCCTGAAGTGCTTCAATTGGTAATGTATCGACTCCAACCGCTGCTACCATGACCCATTTTAACGCGGTAGCTTTTTCGACATGTTCTGATGTTAAATCTCCACCATCTGTCACGATTACCTCTATATCTTCCAATGAAGCATCATCAATATTTGTAGTATATATAAATTCGACATTAGGATACTTCTCTTTTAATTGCTCTTTAAATGTAGTTTTAATCTTAAATGTGAATAGTACCTTCATGTGACAACCTCCTATTTAGTTAGTTGCTCAAGTGTTGCTAGTGCATTTGCTACATGATCTTTCACTCGAACTTTTCGCCATTCCTTTACTACGGTACCCGTTGGATCAATCAAAAATGTCGAGCGTTCTATGCCCATATACTCCTTGCCGAAATTCTTCTTTAGTTTCCAAACTCCATACTGTTCAGCTACAGCATGGTCTTCATCTACTAGTAGGGAGAACGGCAAGCTATGCTTTGTGATAAACTTTTGGTGAGATACTGCATGATCCGGACTCACACCCAGCACTACAGCATTCAGTCCTTCAAAGTTCGCGTGCGCATCACGAAAATCACATGCCTCCGTCGTGCAACCAGGCGTTGAATCTTTCGGATAAAAATACAGAACTACATAGCTTTTTCCTTTATATTGATCTAATGAAACCATTTCTCCATTTTCATTCGATAATGAGAATGCTGGTGCTTGTTTTCCTTCTAAATTTTCCATTTGAATTCCTCCTCTAATATATATAAACGAATAGTGTACTTACTCTCTCCACACTTATCGTATCGGAAGTATTTGAATTTTACAATTTACCTATACTTCACTCTGAAGGTAGAGACTTCACTTCGATTAATGCTAAAATGGATAACGTATAAATGATTTGGAGGAATTACTAATGAACCGAAAAAATTCAGAGGCAATCTACGCAGAAGCATGTGAACATATTGTGGGAGGCGTGAACAGCCCTGCCCGAGCATACGGAGCGGTTGGCGGAGGTGCACCTACTGTTATGGAACGAGCAGAAGGCGCTTATTTTTATGATGTTGATGGGAATCGATATATTGACTACTTGGGAGCATATGGTCCAATCATTACAGGACATGCGCACCCGCACATTACAAAAGCGATCACAAAAGCAGCGGAAACAGGTGTGCTTTACGGAACACCGACACGCCACGAAGTACAATTCGCAAAAATGTTAAAAGAAGCAATTCCCGGAATGGACAAAGTTCGTTTCGTTAACTCCGGTACAGAGGCTGTTATGACAACCATTCGTGTAGCGAGAGCGTTTACTGGACGTACGAAGATTATGAAGTTCGCAGGATGCTATCACGGTCACTCCGATCTTGTATTAGTAGCTGCTGGATCAGGTCCCGCTACATTAGGCACACCGGACTCCGCAGGCGTACCTTCTTCTATCGCGAAAGAGGTCATCACGATTCCGTTCAATGATCCCGAAAGCTATAAAGAAGCGATGAAACAATGGGGCGATGAACTTGCTTGTATTCTAATCGAACCAATTGTCGGGAACTTTGGAATCGTCGAGCCAAATGAAGGGTTCTTGGAACTTGTTCATGAGTTAGCTAAAGAGCAAGGCGTTCTGACTGTCTATGATGAGGTCATTACAGCGTTCCGTTTCCATTACGGTGCGGCACAAACATTACTCGGTCTTCAACCGGATTTAACAGCATTCGGAAAGATTATCGGCGGTGGCCTACCAATTGGCGCTTATGGCGGTAAAAAAGAAATCATGGAACAAGTTGCTCCACTCGGCCCCGCTTATCAAGCAGGAACAATGGCTGGAAATCCTGCATCTATGCTTTCGGGAATCGCTTGTCTAGAAGTGCTTCAAGAACCAGGCATTTATGAAGAGATGGATCGCTTAGGCGGTTTACTTGAAGACGGCATTCTGAAATTGGCTAAAAAACACAGTATCCAATTGACGATCAATCGTCTTGGAGGCGCACTTACGTTATTTTTCACAGACGTCAAAGTGGAAAACTACAAGCAAGCTGAAGCAACGGATGGTGAAATTTTCGGACGTTTCTTTAAAGAAATGCTGAAAAACGGCATCAACTTAGCACCATCTAAGTATGAAGCATGGTTTTTAACTTCCGCTCATACTGAATCAGATATAAACGAAACACTTGAAGCAGTAGATCGCGCATTTAAAGCACTTTAAAATAGAACAATTGACCGTTTTATGCGTATATTGTAAAGTAAGCATAAAAGAGCTTTTAGGAAAGGAATTACCCAATGAAACTTGGTGCCCGCGTCTTTAAGACGGGTATTGCGATTGTATTTGCTCTGTTTCTCGCAAATTTATTAGAATTACCTACAGCAGTGTTCGCAGGTATTGCAGCTATTTTCGCAATCCAACCCTCTATTTACAGATCATACTTAACAATAGTAGAACAATTGCAAGGTAATTTAATCGGTGCCACTATAGCAGTCTTATTCACTCTCATCTTTGGTCCTCAACTTATAATAGTCGGTTTGGCAGCTGTCATCGTTATGACTATTATGTTGAAACTGGGCCTCGAAAAATCTATGTCACTTGCACTCGTTACAATGATTGCAGTGATGGAGGTTAAAGATGATGCCTTCCTAACATTTGCCCTCCTTCGTGTAGGTACTATTTTGGTAGGTGTACTGGCGGCATTCATTGTGAATCTAGTGTTCATGCCACCGAAATATGAAACGAAACTGTTTCAGGCGATTCATCAGGCACAGGACGAAATTATTCGTTGGACGCGTTTAGCTGGTCGTCAAGTGTCTGAACATACTGCTATGAAGAAATCGTTGAGTAAGTTAAAGGAACGTCTGATTCAAATTGATCAGCTGTACTTATTATTTAAAGAAGAGCGCAGCTATTTCAAGAAAACTACTGCCGCAAAAGCGAGACGGCTTGTTGTCTATCGACAATTGATCGGTACAACTAGGAGTAGTTATGACGTTCTCAAAAGGATGCATATGTATGAAAATGAACTCATCAATCTTCCAGAGCACTTCCGAATGATGATTCAGGAGCGTCTAGAGTCATTACTCGTCTATCATGAACAGCTTCATCTGAAATTCGTTGGTAAGCTAAAAGCGGATTACGACGACGATGAAACACATAGCGAGTTTATGCAACGACAAGAAGTGATGAATATTTTCGTTAAGGAAATTGCGATTACTAATGAAGAAGAAGAATTTTCTTCTTATCATTTACTTCACGTCCTCTCGTCCATCCTGAATTACGAGGAGCAGCTAGAACATCTGGATACGCTGATCACTTCTTATCAATCACGATATGAAGACGAAGAGAATGTTTTAGAAGACGAATTCTATTAATAAAACGGCACATGACTTTTAAAGTCTTGTGCCGTTTTTATTTTTATCAATTATTGAAGTTTATTGGCTCAGATCGTTCGTTATAGAACACACACCGATTGACTTGAGCCTTTCATTTATCCACCAAGTTCTTGGCGATTGTATAAACCAGCATATGTACCGTCTAGTTTCATTAATTCCTGGTGAGTACCTGATTCTTTTAAGTCTCCGTGGTCTATTACATAAATACAATCCGCATGTGTAATGGTAGATAGTCGATGGGCGACAATTAGTGTAGTGCGATCGTGCGCCAAGCGTTCCAATGAATCTTGGATGAGCGCTTCACTTTCTAAATCCAAGGCAGACGTTGCTTCATCCAAAATGAGCAATGCTGGGTTTTTCAGGAAGACGCGGGCAATGGAGATACGTTGCTTCTGTCCACCTGACAACTTCACGCCGCGCTCTCCTACCCTGGTATCATATCCTTCACTCAATGTTTCAATAAAGTCATGCGCATTTGCGGCTTTTGCTGCAGCGATGACTTCTTCATCTGTGGCATCTGGCTTCCCCATCAAAATATTACTTTTGACAGAATCACTGAACAGAATCGAATCTTGAAGTACCATACCGATCTGATCTCGAAGCGATTTAACCTTTACGTCGCGGATGTCATGGCCGTCGATGCGAATAGCACCAGACGTCACGTCATAAAATCGCGGGATCAAACTGATAATAGTTGATTTCCCGCCACCACTCATACCAACAAGTGCGGCTGTTTCACCAGGACGGATCTTCAAACTAATATTTTTCAGTACTTCATCTTCTTCATATGCAAAGCTAACACGATCAAACTCGATCTCTCCAGCAATCGATGGTAACTCTTTTGCATTCTCTTTATCAACAACATCATATTTTTCATTCATCAAGTCTAATACTCTGTCCATCGAAGCGAATGACTGCGTCAATGATGTGGATGAATTAACTAAACGACGTAACGGTGAATATAATCTTTCGATAAATGCGATGAACGCAACCATTGTTCCTACAGATAATGAACCGTTGATTACTTGGTAACCTGCATAGCCTATGACGAGAAGTGGTGCGACATCAGTAATCGTATTGACAACCGCAAAAGCTTTTGCATTCCAACGTGTATGTTCGATTGCACGCTCTAGGAATTTACCATTCACTTCATCGAAACGTTCCTGTTCTTTATCTTCTATCGCAAAACTTTTGATAATACTAACACCCGCCACGCGCTCATGAAGATAACTTTGTACATCCGCAAGTGCCTGCGAACGTTTACGTGTCAATTGGCGTAATTTGCCGAAGAAGTGCTTGACGCTAAATGCGTAAAATGGAAATGCCAATAATGTTACCAGTGTCAGTTGCACATCAAGTGTCAGCATAATTGCTATGGCGATTATAATAGTAGCCAAGTCGAGCCAGACATTCATCAAGCCAATCATGACGAAGTTTTTCGTTTGTTCCACGTCATTGATGACTCTCGAGATTACTTCACCTGCGCGTGTATTCGAATAGAATCGTAAACCAAGCTTCTGTAAATGACTATACAGTGATTTACGGATATCGAATAATATTTTATTACTGACTAGCTGTGCGTAGTATTGACGATAATATTCAACAGGTGGACGGATTAAGAAGAACACGATGATTGTTCCGCCAAGCCAATAAAATAACTGCTTAGTCTTTTCTGGATCACTCATCGTCGGCGAACCGATGATGTCATCGATGACGATTTTAATTAATAAGGGTAGAAATAAAGGAATAGCAAATTTTACGACACCAATGAGAACAGTGAAGACAATTTGCCAATTATAAGGCTTTACAAATTGAAGATAACGTTTAATACTCTCACCCATTTTGTTCCTCCTACTAAAAAAACCTGACTTGCACGAGTGCAAGCAGGTCTAGCTTTGTTCTTCTTGGATTTGCTTATAAAATTCATAACGCGAAGTCCAGACATCAATGAAATCGGGAGCAAAAGGACCTTTTCTCTGCTTGATCCAACCAAGGAGTTTCGTTAAGTTATCCTGCAAGATTTGATCGATAACTTCCGGATAATTCATTTGACGTTTATGATCTGCATATTCGTCTTCATCCAGAATCAAGTAACTCATGTCAGGAAATACTTTTACGTCTAAGTCATAATCGATATACTTTAAGGACTTTTCATCATAAACGAATGGTGAGCTTATGTTGACATAATAGTACACACCGTCTTCACGTAACATACAAATGATATTGAACCAGTTTTCCGCATGAAAATAGCAAATGGATGGTTCACGTGTCAGCCATGTGCGACCATCCGATTCTGTCACAAGCGTACGTTCATTTCCACCGATGATGATATTCCGTGTACCTTTTAATACAAGTGTCTCTTGCCAAACACGATGAATTTTGCCGTTATGTTTGTAGCTGTGTATCTGTATTGTATCTCCTTCTTTTGGAATTGCCATTTTCTCTACCACCTTTGAGCCTTGCCGCTCTTGCTATCTGTCCATTATACCAACTGCTTTCCCAAATTTAAAACGATTCAACCATCTATTTTGTAATTGATTGAATTAACTAGGTCCACAGCACGTTTATTCACGCAAGAAAACCGGTAGAAATGGCTTATGTTAGCCATTTCTACCGGTTCTTGATGTACATGCTTAGTTTGAACCTTTATATTGGTTCGCACGTGCTCCAGAAGCTTTTTGTTTGTTAGCTTCTGCTTTGTTGATCTCTTGTTTCACTTGATTGACATCTGTTTCAGATCCGAATTCCTCGTTCATGGAGGACTGCGTCGCGGAAGAAGACTGCATGTTCATTGCAGATTGCGCGTTTTGCTGACGAACTTGATTAACGTCCGTCTCGGAAGCGAACTCTTCATTCATCGGTTGTTGCATTGCAGATTGCGCATTCTGTTTCTTCACTTGATTCGCATCTGTCATAGATGGATCTTGTTGTGCGTTACGCTTTGGTTGCTTAGGCATAGATTATTCACCTCCGTAATCACTATGATGTCCAATAGCTTAGACTTTTATTCAAAGTGAATGAAGAAGTTTTTACCATTCCAGCAACTCGATAATTTTCAGCACAGGTTTTGATTTTGGTAGTGCTTCTACTTGTTGTTTCGTGAAAAACTGTAAATCATCTTCCGCATGTTCGCTCTCCAATTGTGCACGATATACATGGATGTCCCAAGTTATATGAGAGAACACGTGTTGAACTCGCGGTAGCTCCTGCATGTTTTTTAATTTCAATCCATTCTCTTTTTCAAAATTTTCGACTGTAGAAGTTTCCTGAAGTTCAAACATTGGAAATTCCCAAAGACTTGCAAGCAATCCGGTGCTTGGACGTTTCTGTAACAGCCAATTCCCCTCATTATTTTGAATCGCAAATGCAGCAAGCGAAACGTGCTTCATTTTTTGCTTTTTTATCTTGATTGGCAATTGTTGTTGTTTTCCTTCTTCAAATGCGATGCAATATTCCCTAACAGGACATAATAAACAATGAGGATTCGGTGTACATATTGTCGCACCGAGTTCCATAAGTGCCTGGTTGAACGAAGAGGGATCTTCTTCCGAAATTAATTCCATCACAGCTTGTTCAAACAACTTTTTATTACGGGGCAATGCAATATCTTCTTCAATCAACAATATTCTCGACAATACCCGCATAACATTTCCGTCAACTGCATGTTCAGGTACTCCATAGGCAATACTCAAGATAGCGCCTGCTGTATAAGGCCCTACTCCTTTTAACGTAGATATTTCTTTACGATTGTTCGGAACTTTCCCGCCATATGTTTCAACGACTTCTCTCACACCCGACTGCAAGTTACGCACTCTGGAATAATAGCCAAGCCCTTCCCACATTTTCAAAATATCTTCTTCAGGTGCAGTTGACAGGTCTTGCATAGTTGGAAATTTCTCGATGAAACGCTCATAATACGGAATGACGGTATCTACTCGTGTTTGTTGCAACATGACTTCCGAAACCCAAATATAATATGGATTATCGGTTCTTCTCCAAGGCAAGTCTCGCTTTTCGGCTTCATACCAAGTCAATAATGCATCTTGGAATGCTTTCTTTTGTTCAATGATTTGCATATGGACCTCGTTTCTTCATGTAAATGCTTTTAGTTATGATAATAAAGGGTATATAATTATAAGTAGTATATAACTCTTTCAGTAAAGGAGTGATAATTTGGATACAGGCACACATATTGCAATGGGTGTTGCGATTAGTGGATTGGCCCTTGCCGACTCAGTCGTAGCAACTGAACCTGCCACGATGGGCGCTGTTTTTGCTGGTATTATGGTTGGTTCACTCATTCCCGATATAGATACGGTTCTGAAACTTAGAAACAACGCAGTTTATTTAACTAACCATCGAGGCATTACACATTCGGTTCCAGCGGTTATGCTGTGGCCGTTATTGATCTCCATACTGTTGACCTTCATTGTGCCGGGTGCTATTTTCCTTCATGTATGGGCATGGACATTCTTAGCGGTATTCACGCATGTCTTTGTGGATATTTTCAACTCGTATGGCACTCAGGCTCTTCGGCCATTCTCACAAAAGTGGGTAGCCATAGGTGTGATCAATACATTCGATCCGATTATTTTCGGACTTCATGTAGTGGCAATCTTGGCGTGGGTGTTCGGTACAGACCCTGTCTTGACAATGTCTATATTGTATATCGTCTTATTCTTCTATTACCTATTGCGTTTTGCAGTAAAGAGCGCAGTAAAAAATGCTGTAAAGAAGACGATTCCGAATGCGACGCATATATTCACTGCACCTACGATGAACTTCTTTCAGTGGCGAATTGCTGCAACGACAGAGGTTGATCATTATGTAGGACGAGCATACGGGCGTTCCATTACTATTTACGAACGTTTCAAACGTGAAACTATGCCAATGTCACCTCAAGTTGAAGCGGCGTTGGAAGATCCGAACATGCAGGCTTTCACTTCGTTTTCGCCTCTCTATCGTTGGTCAATTTCAGAAGAAGCGGCTATTTACGAAGTTCGTTTGATAGATCTACGTTACCGAAGTAAAGGTTACTATCCATTCGTAGCGGTAGCACATGTCAATGAAGATTTAGAAGTAGTGAATTCCTATACTGGGTGGATTTTCTCAGAGGAAAAACTACGTAAAAAACTTAATTTTGCTCCTAATAATTAAAGAACGTTCGTGCATTAAGCACGAGCGCTCTTTTTTTTATTTTCCGCTTTTTATATTTTTCAACATCGCAAGTGGCAATGCCTCTTCAGCTTTGTCTCCGCCTAAGCGATACCCCCATGCGAATAGCCCTTTTAGATAATCCACTTGAAAGAACACGCCATCGTCTCCTTCAATACGATACATTTCACCAGGCTTAATCGTAGCAGGATCCACAAGATATGATTGCACTAGAACTGCTTTTCTTTGATGAACAGCATATTCACTGAGCATCCCCATCTGTTCCGCTTTACGCGCTTTTTCCATCAATTTACCGATTTCGCTACGTAGTTCGTTTTCATTCATGTCACTATAATGTTTTTCAGTATCCATCTTCTTCATTCCTTTTCTGTTCAATAAATTGATCGATTTGACCGAATGGAATACCTTTTTGATACATCGATTGCTTCACACGTTGTCTAAGGTCGGATCCTGAGTATTTACTTTGGTAGCGTCTCCATGCTTTCTCACCGAATGCAGACGTAATGTCGGACCATTCTTCTTCATCCCGCTCGATTGTTAAATTGCTGAGAACTTCCGAAATCTGCTGATAAGAAAACCCTTTTCTAGCCAATGAATTCTGTATTTTTTGCTTAACTTGTGCTGGTGGCTGTGAACTATTCGATCGCATCGTTTTTTCAGCCAGTTTCATGGCATTAGCCATTTGATCTTCCATTGTATATTCCTCCAATGCTTGAGTTTGCAGTTCTTTGGGTATACCTTTTTTATAGAGAGATTGCTGAATAGCTCTCGGGCCTTTTAACGTACTATTTTTTTCTGTGCGTACAAGTGCTTCCGAAAATGCTTCATCATTCAAAAAGCCAAGCCGTTTTAATTTGACGATAGCTTCTAGAACAACCGCTTCTCCATATTCTTTTTCAAGCAATTTCTTCTTAACTTCCATTTCACTTCGCATTCGGAACGATAAAAAATGTAAAGCACGGTTAAATGCTTTTTCAATTTGGTCTGAATAAACAATCTCGTCCGTAGACCAATCGTCCAATTCCATGCCTTTCGTGAGTTCAAATTTCACTAAGACTGTTTCATGGACACTAAATGCATATTGATCATCAAGGAAAATATTATAACGTTCGCTATCTCTTTTTTGTTGTGATATTTTGGTAATAAGCGGCACGTTTCCATCACCTACTTTGTCTAAGTATACCGCTTCTTGCGGTGGTGGTCAGCAATAGTGTACTAATTTTCAAGAGAATGGAGGGAAACCATTATGAGAGTGGTTATTACAGGGGGAACTGGATTCATTGGCAGTATCTTAACTGAGAAATTAAAGCTAAAGGGTCATGAAGTAATTATTTTAACGCGTAAGCCTTCATCACAACATAATGATGTTCATTATGTTCAATGGTTGACTGATCATGCTTCACCCGAAAATGAATTGGGGCACGTAGATGCATTTGTTAACTTAGCAGGCGTGTCAATTGATGATGGTCGTTGGTCGGAAGAGCGAAAAAAGCAGATTCACGATAGTCGAATAACAGCTACGCAAGAAGTATTGCGTATTATGCGTACGCTTCCTGAGAAACCACGTGTTTTAGTGAATGCAAGTGCTATTGGGATTTATCCTACATCGCTCACTGCTGAGTACACTGAAGATTCTACTGCAGTCGGGGATGATTTTCTCGCACAAACCGTACATGACTGGGAAAATCTCGCAGGGCAAGCGAAAGAATTAGGTGTACGTACTGTATATACTCGTTTCGGTATTGTGCTCGGTAAAGATGGTGGTGCACTTCCACTTATTAAACTTCCTTATCAATTATTTGCCGGTGGTAAAATCGGTTCGGGCAATCAATGGTTCTCATGGGTGCATGTTGAAGACGTGGCTAACGCCATCCTCTTTTCCATAGAGAATCATGATGTTGAAGGTCCCGTTAACGTAGTGGCACCAAGTCCGATGCATATGAATGCTTTCGGCAAAACAATCGGCAAAGTATTGCATCGTCCACACTGGTTCCCAGTACCAAGTTTTGCTATGGAAGTTGCATTAGGTGAAAAAAGTATCGTCGTCTTGCAAGGTCAGCATGTACTACCGAAAAAGTTGTTAGCCCATGGGTTTACGTTCGATTACCCTTCATTACGACCAGCACTTGAAAATTTACTAAAATGATATCCAATGTTTGTTAAGACGTTTTCACGTTTTGACAAACATTTTTTATTTCATTACATACAAAGAGTGGATTGGTACATGCTTAGTAAAAAGGAGTGATGCTTAATGACTCAACATCTGTCAGGATTTCTACTGGCATCTTGTTTACTGATCGTTGGCGTTGTGATGAATCCCTTCACTGTCCAGGCTGAAGCTTTTCATTGGGGATTTAAGAAGGCAACTGAGGGAGTTCCTCCTTCCGCAGGAGCAGAATTGGATAAATTGCTTGATGATTACGGTGCAATCTATAAAGGGAAGGACGATAAAAAAGTTGTATATCTAACGTTCGATAACGGATACGAGAACGGATACACAGAAAGCATTTTAGATACACTAAAAAAAGAGAAAGCACCCGCCACATTTTTCTTGACTGGGCATTATGTAAAAAGTGCAAGTGATTTAGTAAAGCGTATGGTAAAGGATGGTCATGGAATTGGGAATCATTCATATGATCACCCGAACATGGCCAATATAACCGAACAGCAGATGGAAGATGAGTGGAAGAGGTTAGATGAAATTGTATACGCTACTACTGGTCTAAAGAGAACGATCTACGCAAGGCCACCAGAGGGTACATTCAATGCGAAGCTACTAGAAAAAGGGAACGAACTGGGATACAGACATATTTTCTGGTCTGTTGCCTTCATTGACTGGCACCGTGACCAGCGAAAAGGAAAAGCGTATGCCTATAATGAATTGATGAATCAATTACACCCGGGCGCTGTCATTCTTATGCATACCGTAGCAGCTGATAATGCAGAGGCACTTCCCGATTTCATTCGAGATGCTAAGAAGCAGGGATATGAATTCCATTCATTAGATCAATTAGTGAAGGAATATGAAAAAGGAAATAAAATTACACAATAAATGAGAGACCTTATCTGTTTGTTTACTGCCAACAGATAAGGTCTCTAATTATTTGATTCATCTTCAATTTGCATGTTTATATTCGTAGTTATCCAACTTATTCACTGCCGTTGGACTGTTACGGATCCCCTCCTTCGTTGTTATGTGTCTAGGATTCGATTCGTTTCTATAACTACGACCTCCTTTTCTTTTGATTAAACTTACTATAACAACTATTCTGTTAATTGTAAAGTGTTTTAATGAAATTTCTACTATTTTCTTTTTTATTTGTTGTTTGTAGTACGCACAACAAAATCAGATTGAAAAAAACAGTGTTTTCGTATACGATATCAATGATAGAAAGAGGTGTACGTATGGATAACTCACAAAATAACGAACAAGTCTTCGAACTGAAGAATCGATTCAATCAATTCATCGAAACATTAGAAGCGATTGAACCTGAACACACGGACCTCCAAGATATAGATCGTCTAATCATGTTACTCGATGAATTAGAAGAACAGATGGATAGTTCGAAAAAATAACATATAATAACGGGGGATTTTGAGATGTACATAGAGACAATTGAGAAGAGTATTTATGAACTAGTTTGTGAAACGTCCACAAACTTGCCAAAGGACGTTAGACGCGCAATCCTTTCCGCAAAGGAAAAAGAAAACAAAGGAACAAGCGCTGCTATGAGTTTGGATACGATCGCAAATAACATCAATATGGCAGATGATAAACTATCTCCAATTTGTCAGGATACAGGCCTTCCTACATTCAAGATCAAAACACCAATCGGGGTAAACCAATTGGAAATCAAAGCGGCAATTGTACGCGCGTTGGAGTTAGCTACGGAAAAAGGAAAGCTCCGTCCAAATGCTGTAGATTCATTGACTGGTGAAAACAGCGGCAATAACTTAGGTATTGGCTTGCCCGTTGTAAAGTTTGAACAATGGGAAGAAGATTACATAGAAGCAAAATTAATCTTAAAAGGTGGCGGATGTGAAAACAAAAACATCCAGTACAGTCTCCCTACTGAATTAGAAGGTCTTGGTCGTGCAGGACGCGATTTAGACGGTATTCGCAAATGTATCCTTCACTCGGTTTACCAGGCACAAGGACAAGGTTGTTCTGCTGGATTTATCGGTGTCGGAATCGGTGGCGACCGTTCATCTGGATATGACTTGGCGAAAGAACAACTTTTCCGCAATGTAACGGACGTTAATCCAGTTCCTGAGCTTGCGCAGTTGGAAGAGTACGTATTAGAAAAAGCCAATCTTCTTGGAATCGGAACAATGGGCTTCGGCGGAGAAGCTACATTATTAGGATGTAAAATCGGTGTCATGCACCGCATTCCCGCAAGCTTCTACGTATCTGTAGCGTATAACTGCTGGGCATATCGCCGTATGGCAGTGAACATCAATGCAACAACTGGCGAAATCATGGATTGGCACTATAATGAAGGCGAGAAAATTGCATTCGAACAGCCAGCTGAAGAAGCAAAATCCACTGCACGTATCGTACACTTGCAAGCACCCATTTCAGAGGAAGACGTTCGCGACCTTCATGTTGGCGACGTGGTGAAAATTTCTGGCCGTATGTACACAGGCCGTGACGCCATCCACAAGCACTTAATGGACAATGACGCACCAGTTGATTTGAATGGACAAGTCATCTATCACTGTGGACCAGTTGTTCTAAAGAATGATGAAGGTAAGTATGAGATCAAAGCTGCGGGACCCACGACTTCTATGCGTGAAGAACCGTACCAGGGTGATATCATGAAAAAGTTCGGTATCCGTGCGGTAATTGGTAAAGGCGGAATGGGACCTAGAACACTTGCGGCTCTTAAAGAGCATGGCGGTGTGTACTTGAATGGTATAGGCGGTGCAGCGCAGTATTATGCTGACTGTATTAAAGAGGTGGAAGGCGTCGACTTACTGGAGTTCGGTATTCCAGAAGCACTATGGCATTTACGCGTAGAGGACTTCACTGCAGTCGTCACAATGGACTCTCACGGTAACAGTTTACATGCTGATATTGACAAGTCATCTTTAGAAAAGCTTTCTCAGTTCAAAGAAAAAGTATTTAACTAATAAGCAAGCAGCGAATGTGAACTATCATTCGCTGCTTTTTTATGTAGATATATAGATTGGCATGGATAAGTGATGCATCGGTTATCCATCGTTACGCTGCGTTCCAGGCGGAAGCTGAGGCGACTCCTAGGGAATTGGAGTGATCTTGAGACCCTGGACAGGCGCCTTAATTTCTATAAAATATACAGAATTACGGTCGAGCGAACCCTTTGCATTCCTGGAAAGCATCCCCAACCGGAGCTTCAATCCCTTTGTACTCACTGCGTCAACTTTACTCTGTGTATTTACTATCCATTACTTTTGCATTAATTAGCCATTTAAGTAACACTTCTCATTGAGAAATGATATACTGTAGATAATAACTATTACAACTTCATATTCATTCTATTTTAATGCCCGAAAAGTCGATTCTACTACTGTAGAGTCGACTTTCCTGCTTTAATAAGAGCTTTGAAATTGAAACTCATTATCAATTAGGAGGAGATTACATGACATCACTCGCAAAAGAACAACCAGAACAGACGATTGACTGGTCTGCACGTCTTGAGCTGATTGCGGCTATATTATCTGGAATTATCATTCTTGCAGCATGGATTTTAGGAAAAAACGGTCCAGAGTCCTTTTCGGTAACGCTGTATATTATAGCGTTTTTGATTGGTGGTTACGCTAAAGCAAAAGAAGGTATTGAAGAAACAATAAAAAACAAGGAACTGAATGTCGAGATGCTCATGATTTTTGCAGCGATCGGTTCAGGAATTATCGGATACTGGGCTGAAGGTGCAATCCTGATCTTCATCTTCGCAATTAGCGGTGCACTAGAAACCTATACACTTAATAAAAGCCATAATGAAATATCTTCTTTGATGGAATTGCAACCTGAAGAAGCTTGGTTGATCCTTGAAGACGGTAGCGAGAAAAAAGTATCTACAGATTCCCTATCTATTGGATCTGTATTGCTAGTTAAACCTGGTGAACGAATTCCGGTTGATGGTGAAATCTTGAGCGGCATCACTTCGATCGACATGTCAGCTATCAACGGAGAATCTATACCTGTGACGAAGCAGGAAAATGATGAATTATTTGCAGGTACAGTCAATATTAGTGGTGCGATCCGCATGACAATGACTAAACCAAGTTCCGAAACGTTATTCCAAAAGATTATTACAATGGTGCAAAACGCACAAAGCGAGAAATCTCCTTCTCAACAATTTATCGAGCGCTTTGAAGGATCTTATGTAAAGATTGTGCTCGCAGCGGTTGTCATCATGATGTTCCTCCCCCACTTTTTATTTAACTGGGACTGGACTACATCCTTCTACCGTGCGATCGTCTTGCTAGTAGTCGCCTCCCCTTGTGCATTAATGGCTTCGATCATGCCTGCTACATTAGCGGCTGTTTCTAATGGTGCTAGAAAAGGGGTATTATTTAAAGGCGGAGTCCATTTAGAACACTTAAGTACCTTGCAAGCATTTGCTTTTGATAAAACAGGTACTTTGACGAATGGTAAACCTATTGTGATGGATTTCATCGTTCGTGAAGGTGCAGACATGAAAGAGACGCTTGCTTTGTTTGCAGGTGCGGAATCGCTGTCCAATCATCCATTGGCAAAAGCTATCATTAATTACGCTGCAGAGCATGGTGTAGAACCTGAACGTAATCTTCATATTGAAGACGTTCCTGGATTTGGTATAAAAGCAGAAACCGATCAAGGGGACATTCTAATCGGTAAACCGAAATTTGTTGGCGAAGAGTTAGTGGAAGATTTTCAAAACAATGTGGCAGTATCACTAGCGAATGAAGGAAAAACCGTCATTTTCATGAGAGATGAACAAGGAATTGTAGCATTAGCAGCTTTACAAGATACATTACGTAAAGAAGCTATTTCAGCGATTAAATCGCTGCAGTCTTTAGGTCTCCATACCGTCATGTTGACTGGTGATAATGAAAAGACTGCACAAGCCATCGCAAGCGAAGTAGGTGTGGATTCCTACGTAGCAGAATGTCTACCTGAGGAGAAAGTGGTTCAGCTTAAGCAACTATTGAAGAAGTACGGTATGGTCGGTATGGTGGGAGATGGAATCAATGACGCTCCTGCTCTAGCTACCGCCACTTCCGGTATTGCGATGGGTGAAGGTACAGATGTGGCACTCGAGACAGCTGATGTTGTGCTCATGCAAAACGACTTGAATCGCTTATCATACGCTATTAAGCTTTCACGAAAAATGCAACGAATCGTTAAACAAAATGTATTCTTCTCGATAGCGGTCATCTCGATCCTCATTATCGCAAACTTCATGCAAGTAGTGGATTTACCTCTTGGTGTCATTGGACACGAAGGAAGTACAATATTGGTTATATTAAATGGTTTACGGATGCTTAATAAAATAGAATAAAAAAAAGTGAAGAAAGGGAATCCCTTTCTTCACTTTTTTTTATACAATTTGTTGGTTATGTTCTTGACGATTTTTCACGACTGAATTGATTGTACCTCCGAGTATCAAAATGATAGCTGACAGGTATAACCACATGATTAATACGATAATTCCAGCGATACTCCCGTACGTATTGGCGTAGCTTCCAAAATTACTAATATAGAACGAGAATCCTAGTGACGTAATGATCCATCCTATTGTTGCAAAAATAGCACCCGGAAGTATACTTTTAAAATGCAACTTCACACTTGGCACTAGCCAGTATAGTAAAGAGAATACTGCAAAGATCAGGAATGGCGGAATGAGGAATCGTATTAAATTCCATACAGTCAGGAATGTTTCTTCCAATCCTAAGAATGTGAAGATCACTTGCCCGATCGGTTGACCGAATATAGGTAGCACTAATGCGATGATTACCGTCGCCACTAACATAATAGTAAACGCAATCGACAATCCTTTAGAAACGATAAAGTTTCTATCATCTTCCACTTCGTATGCATCATTCAATCCTTTTGTTACTGCGCCCATACCTTTAGACGCCGACCAGATTGTAGCCAAGATTCCGACTGACAGTAATCCTCCACTTTTATTATCTAGTACCTCAGAAAGCGTCCCTTCAATTAGAGAAGCAGTACTTTCCGGGGCGTACTCACGGATAAACAAAAAGATTTGGCTCTGGTCTAACTGTAAGTATGGTAGTAATGTGAAAAGAAAGATTAATAGAGGGAATAATGACAATAGGAAAAAGAATGCTAACTGCGAACCAGCTGCTGAAATATCCAATTCTTTCACACGGATAATCAATTGTTTAAAAAAGCCGCTCGCAGTCGTCGGATCAAAATCATCTTCTTCTCCATCTTTTAGATCGTTAATAAATCCTTTTACTTTTTCTTTCTTGGACTCATCTTCATTTTCAGAATCTGAAAAAGGGGCACTCTTTTGTCTATCCAACTGATGTGTCCCCCTTTCATTTACTGATTCTACTGCTATTGATTCTCTAATGGTATTACGTTTTTTTTTTGGACCGCTGGAGGCAATGAAGCATCTGCTTCCGCAGAAACAGATGATGCAGCCGTTGCATCGTCCTCAATGATTTGTTCATACTCTGATTTTGATTCAGAGATTGCTTCTTTTGTATCCGCAAACATTTCTTTCACTTGCGGAGTCAAGGTCTTGATTTCATCGACCTGTGATTTGATGTAATTCACATCACCTTTCACTTGATCAACTAGAGTTTGTACTTTTTCTTTTTTCTGTTGGAACTCATTTTTTACGATGTCAGGATTTTCTTTGTAATACAATACTTTTTCATATGATGATCTTGCCGTAGTGACCGTATGTTGTCTTGTTGCTCTGTCTAACATACTCACCGCAGCTCCAATTAATGCGCCGCCTAATACATATCTTCCAAATTTACTAGAACCCATACTTGTTTCGCCTCCTTATTCACGATTACGTCTCACTTCATTATACCCACACTACAAGTTACCAAACAATCTTTGTTCCACTTTATTAAAAAAAAGCTTGACGAACGGTTCTATTTTTTGGATTATTAACAATAACATATACTATCAGAATTTATTGAGAGGGGTTGATTCCAGCAACTGTGGAAACGATACAAACATCATAGAGAAATTGGAGGGGATGAAATGGAGAACATCGAAAAGTTTTTGACCACTGCGTCCGATTTGATTTGGGGACCCCCGTTATTGATTTTATTAATTGGTACCGGTATTTATTTAACAATGCGTTTGACATTCATTCAATTACGTTTACTGCCCTATTCTTTGAAACAAGTATTCTCACGGAAACATGATAAACAAGCTGACGGGGATATTTCACAGTTCCAGGCATTGATGACCGCGATGGCCGCCACTGTAGGTGTTGGTAATATTGTCGGGGTTGCATCTGCCGTCGTAGCAGGTGGACCAGGTGCTATCTTCTGGATGTGGCTAGCCGGTTTCTTCGGTATGGCGACAAAGTATAGTGAAGCAATTCTTGCTGTTAAGTATCGCGTTAAAGATTCCAACGGCTTAATGGCTGGAGGACCGATGTACTATCTCGAGCATGGTTTAAAACAAAAATGGCTCGGTGTACTATTTGCGATATTCGGCGCTTTGGCTGCTTTCGGGATTGGTAATGGAACACAATCAAAGGCAGTTGCAGATGTAATGAATAGCACATTTGAAGTACCTCACTACATTACGGGAATTGCTCTATTGATATTTGGAGCTCTTGTCATTCTTGGCGGAATCAAATCTATCGGTCGTGTAACGGCATTTTTCGTACCGATCATGGCATTATTTTATTTCATTGCCGGAGCGATCGTTATGGTTTTGAATATTGAACAAGTTCCAGCGGCATTCGGCCTTATTTTCACGGATGCATTTACAGGTCAGGCAGTTGCCGGCGGTGCAATCGGTACAGTCATCCGATTTGGTGTAGCGCGCGGACTCTTCTCTAACGAAGCAGGTTTAGGTTCAGCACCCATCGCTGCAGCAGCTGCACGTACAGACATGCCCGGGCGTCAGGCACTTGTATCGATGACGCAAGTATTATTCGATACATTAATCATTTGTTCGATTACAGGTGTTACTATTGTTATGAGTAATCAATGGCAAGATAAGTCAATTGATGCGGGTGCTTTGACAGCCCAAGCATTTGGCTCCTTCCTCGGTAGTACTGGACCCATTTTAGTCTCAATTGGACTAGTATTCTTTGCTACTTCTACTATTTTAGGGTGGAGTTATTACGGCGAGAAATGTTTCCAGTATTTATTCCCTAATCGTGTGGCTGTACTCGCATACCGTGTAGTATTTGTTGCATTTATTTATGTGGGCGCCACTGCATCACTTGATCTAGTATGGATCTTAGCTGATGTATTAAACGGATTAATGGCGATTCCAAACTTGATTGGATTGCTAGGCTTGTCCGGAGTAGTTATTATGGAAACTAGAAGGTTCAAGAAGAAAATTGACGAAGAGCGTGAAGAAGCGCGCAAGTAACACTTCACAGTTCAGTTGACAGCTTACGACTTTCATGAAATGATAGTTTCCATTAGAGGAAAGGCGGTACGAACATGGATCTATCTACAAAATCACCAGAGAATATCTCATACATGATTGAAAAAATTAAAGAAAAGCTTCGCATGGTAAATGTGGATGCAATGAAGTCCGAAAATTTCAGCACGGAACAATATGAGGACTTGTATTACATGTATACTACGGTTATGAAGCGTGACAACATCACGCCAAATGAAATGCAAGCAATCGCGGCAGAACTTGGTTCTATGCGCAAATAAAAAACGACTCCACGTGGAGTCGTTTTTTTATTGCGGTTGAATCGGTGTGCCATCTTTTAAGACGAGTGGCTGAATGAGTACTTCTACTCTACGGTTTTTACTGCGGTTTTCTATCGTGTCATTCGGAACAATTGGCTTATATTCTCCGTATCCTTTTGCGCTGAATAGATTCGGATCGACTTCATTGTCCTGCACAATGATTTTCAGGAACTCTACAGCACGCATAACGCTTAGTTCCCAGTTTGATGAGTACTGCGCGTTATTGATGGGAATATCATCTGTATGACCTGTGATGACCACTTGGCGCGGTCTATCAAGTGTCAGTAACTGAGAAATATCATTAGCCAGTCTCTTATACTCGGGATTGATTGTCGCTTGTCCCGATTTAAACAACACACTATCGCGAATCGTCAGCAATAAGCCTTCATTCGTCATTTTGGTGTCAAACTGATTTTCTAGCTCGTTTACTGCAATGTATTCGTCTAAATCGTCCTGCGTTTCGCCCAAGGATTGCTGATCTTCCATATAGGAGGAGTTCTCATCCAACTCTCCTACCGAGTCGTCAGGGACTGGGGTAGTCGTTGGCGCGCTTTCACTCATGATTCCGCTGCCACTTTCGAATATTTCACTGAACACTTTAGAGACTTCTGCAAATCGCCCTTCATCCACTGAACTAGTAGCGAATAATACGATGAATAATGCCAGTAATAATGTCAATAGATCGGCATAAGGCAAAAGCCAGGATTCGTTGATGTGTTCTATTTCATGTTTCTTTTTCTTACGCTTCTTCGCCAACTTTACCAGCTCCTTCGCCGCCGTCAATAGCTAGCTTCTTCCGATCCTCAACAGAAAGATAAGATGCTAACTTTTGTTCGATGACACGCGGTGCCTCCCCTTCCAATACGGAAAGAATTCCTTCGATTACCATGGTCCTCTGGCGGACTTCTTCTTTTGATTTACGTACAAGTTTATTGGAAAATGGATGCCATAAAACGTATCCTGTGAAAATACCAAGCAACGTCGCAATGAATGCAGCAGAAATCGCATGTCCTAACGCATCAATATTATTCATATCTTTTAGTGCGGCAATCAGACCTACAACGGCTCCTAAAACCCCTAATGTAGGTGCATATGTACCGGCTTGCGAAAAAATGAGCGCCCCGACGGAGTGTCGCTCTTGCATAGCCTCTACTTCCTCGCTTAATACATCACGAATATAATCGGCATTTTGTCCGTCAATTGCCAAACCTAAGCCATTCTTTAAAAATGGGTCATCAATTTCATCTGTTTTCGCTTCCAAAGCAAGTAATCCTTCTCGACGTGCAATATCAGCCCAAGAAGAAAATAGACGAATCAACTCTCCATCTGATGCAAGCTTTTGTTGAGTGAAAATGATTTTAAATAATTTTGGTACTTTTTTTAACTCGTTCATTGGAAACGCGATGACAACGGCGGCGATCGTTCCTGCTATGATGATCAGGATTGCAGCCGGGTTTAATAACGCATCAGGTGTTACTCCTTTGAGCGTCATCCCAACAAGTAGAGCAGCAAATCCTAATACCAAACCTACAATTGTGGATAAATCCATGTATAAAGCCTCCAAATACTACATTCTTCTTATTATTTCGGTTGTTTTATGACGTTGTTTAGGGCAAACAGTCGACTATTCTTATGGATCTAAGAGTATTTTATACTATCCGTATTGCTTTATCGTTGCGAACTGCAATCCCCGCTTGTTAGAATTGTCACAATACGTAAAAAGGAGATGTCATGATGAATCAATTTCAAGATCAACTTTCCAATTATGCCGACTTAGCTGTAAAGGTGGGTGTAAATATTCAACAGGACCAATATCTATTCATCAGCGCTTCTACAGAAACTACTTCATTTGTTCGATTAATCGTTGAAAAAGCGTATGAAGCTGGTGCAAGACAAGTTTTCGTAGACTGGGTAGACGATGTCGTAACACGTCTGCGTTATGAAAAAGCACCTGCAGATTCGTTTTCCGAGTTTCCTTCGTGGAAACAAATGGAACGTGAACAGCTTGCCGAAAAAGGCGCAGCTTTTATGTCGATCGTATCGCAAGACCCAGACTTACTAAATGGTATTGAGTCTAGCAGAATACGCGATAATCAAAAAGCTTCCAGCACAGCTCTCAGTAAGTTCAGACAAGCTATGCAAGCAGATAAATTTAGCTGGACAGTAATTGCTGCACCGTCAATTGCGTGGGCAGCCAAAATCTTCCCTGAACTACCTATGGAAGAACAAGTACCTGCTCTTTGGAATTCCATTTTGCGTGCTGTAAGAGCCGATCAACACGATCCAGTGCAGGCGTGGAAAAAGCATAATGAAAACCTACATGAAAAAGTAGATTACTTGAATGGTAAACATTACCGCAAACTCCATTATACAGCTCCAGGCACTGATTTAACAATAGAATTACCGGAAAAGCACTTATGGTGTGGAGCTGGTAGTGTTAACCAGGCCGGCCATGAATTCATGGCCAATATGCCGACTGAAGAAGTCTTTACAGCACCCTTAAAAACAGGTGTCAATGGTTCTGTTACAAGTACCAAACCACTGAGCTATGCGGGTACAATTATTGATGGTTTCACTATCCAATTCGAGAATGGTAAAATTACAAGCGTTTCCGCGGATCAAGGAGAAGAAATACTGAAGCAACTTGTCGACACCGATGAAGGCTCACAATTCCTTGGTGAAGTGGCATTGGTACCACATGACTCACCTATTTCTAATTCAAATGTTTTATTCTACAATACTTTATTCGATGAAAATGCTTCAAATCACTTAGCGATCGGTAGCGCGTACGCATTTTGTCTAGACGGCGGAAAAGAAATGGATTCCGAACAACTACAAGCCAATGGATTGAATCAAAGCTTGACACATGTGGACTTCATGATTGGATCTGAAAAGATGGATATTGACGGAATTCTCGAGGACGGAACAGTTGAACCTGTCTTCCGTAACGGTAATTGGGCATTCTAAAATCTGTCACTTCTCATTCAAAGTTTGCTGAAGCACTTAATATTCATCCGGATATCGTGTATAATATATAAGAGAACATAATATATTTTGGAAAGAGGGGCTTTCAAATGGGCTTAATGTATACAACAGTTATCGGTTACATGGTCGTTCTTGGACTTGCATCATTGTTTACGATGCACTTCTTGTCTGGATCATTAGATTCAAATGACTCAATTACAGTTGATCCAAAACCTGAAGGCAGAAACTAATTTGCTTCTATTCCAGTCTTAATGGATATGGATTTTATGATTAGAGTTGCCTCAAACGGCAACTCTTTTCTTTTTTTACAGATTACATATAAACCGTCCAGGAGGGATACTACAATGACATCATTATCTGAAATTATGAATTACAACAAGACGTTCGTCGAAGATAAAAAGTACGAAGAGTTCTCTACTACAAAATTCCCTAATAAACGGATTGTCATCCTTACATGTATGGATACTAGACTGATCGAGCTTCTTCCTAAAGCGATGAACTTGAAAAATGGCGATGCTAAAATTATTAAAAGTGCTGGCGCGATTATCACGTCTCCTTTTGGCGGTCTAATGCGAAGTGTGTTAGTAGCAGTTTATGAATTACAGGCAGATGAAGTCTATGTAGTTGGACACCATGACTGCGGTATGAGTTCTATTAATACAGATCATATTATTGGGCATATGATAGAACGCGGTGTGGATCCGACCATGTTCAAAACATTGAAGTATTCGGGAATTGACATGGAGAAATGGTTACACGGTTTTAGTGACGTGACAGAGAGCGTAAAACAGAGTGTAGACGCGATCCGTAACCACCCTCTTATCCCAACTGATGTAAATGTTCACGGTCTTGTAATCAACCCCGAAAACGGCAAGCTGGACATTATTGAAGATGGTTACAAAGCACAGGAACTATCTCAGTAAAATACGTCTAATCAAAACAGCCGGCTTCTTCTATTCGAAGAGCCGGCTTTTCCATATAGTCATCCACTTTTCCCAAAGGGTCTTACCCTTTCAATAATCCTCTTCTACCATTCCAAACATATAATGATCTTCCCACACACCATTGATAAACAGCAATTGCCGTAGCAACCCTTCACGATGGTATCCTGCCTTTTCCAACACTTTCACCGAGCCTACATTACGCGGTGATACGTACGCCTCTACCCTATGCAAATTTACTTTTTCAAACGCAAACTGATTAATAAGCAAGACCGCTTCAGTACCGATTCCTCTTCCTGTTTGGCGCTGGTCAATGGAATACCCGACAAATCCGCTGGAGAACGGTAACCTTTTGATGCTGTACAATGAAATTTGACCAATGATCATACTGGTCTCCGAATCAAAAATACCGAAATTATACTCCCGACGATCACGCATCTGATACAGTGATTCACGTATTTTATCGCGCTGCATCGCAACTGTATAATACGTATTATCGTGACGGGGTTCAAATTCCGTCCAGTACTCTTTATTCGCTATGAGCATTTGGGTGAACTGATACGCATCATCTTCTGTCAGAATGCGCAGATAACATTGCTCCCCTTCAAGTAAAATCATTTATCCTCATCCTTTTCGAAGCATTCTGTTTTAACCTAAGATTTTATTCAATCGATGTGAATGAAATGAAGAATCAGTACCCGTTACCTGAATTCATTAGTTCTTATTATAGTATTTTTTACATGTACAAGACAATAGAACGCCACAATTTCTCAATTGTAAAGGAAAATTCATACTTTCCCCCTCTATCGAACAGTAATCTCTGTATACTGTTGTTCAGGAGGATTTTATCATGCTAAGAATTATTTTGATGGTACTTTCGTTACTCATCATGATTGGAACTCATATCGCCGCAAATTTAATCCCACTTAATGGACTGACTACTTGGGAAATTGCTAATCGAGTACCGGTTCTATTCATGCCTGCAGAGTATGTTTTTTCAATTTGGATAGTGCTAGATCTGCTACTGGTCAGTTGGCTATACTCATTTTTCAAGGCTTCACCTAGACTTTCTTCTTCAGTTGCGAATTTACGTGCAATTTCGTTCTCACTCAGCTGTTTTTTAAATATCGCATGGCTTTTATTGTGGCATTATAGTTATTATTATTGGGCTATTGTCAGCGTGATCGCATTATTAATTTGTTTGTTAGTGCTGTATTTCAGTTATCCCAAAATTGAGGGTAGAAATAAGGAACGACTTCCCATCTCCGCTTATATGGGATGGATTTTCATCGCAGTCATCGCTAATTCTAATTATGCTTTCAAATTCCACGATTGGACAGGATGGGGTTTGAGTGATCCACTATGGACAGTACTCTTCTTAACTTTAGCCGCAGCGATCGCTCTACATTTTATGTATCATTACCATGATTCTATGTTTAATTTAATTATCATTTGGTCATTCATTGGTATAGCAATGAAAAACGGTACAGATGAATTATTCGTTTCGACAGCGGCTCTATTTCTTTCCGCAGTCATCGGCTTCATAGTATTTATGGGTCGGCGTTTTTCAAAGCCGCTACAATTATAACACGGCGCCAATTGGGCAGCCGTGTTTTTTTCGTGATTATACCGTAAAATAGGGTATAGGTTAGGGTATAGAATATCATGCTAGAGAGTGGAGGTTACGCTATGTCAAATTCGAAATTATTGTCTTCTCTTAGTTATTTCAGTGTGTTCTTCGCTCCCCTTCTGTTGCCAATCATCATTTATTTCGTGACAGATGAATTCGAAGTTCGCCGTCATGCCAAAAAAGCGCTCGTTTCGCATATAGTTCCAATGGCTTTACTAATTGCCGGTTTCGTCATTATGTCTTTTTCCATCTTTTCTTTTAATGCTGATACCATTACAAATGCAGACAGCAATATGATGTTCTGGGGATTCATTCCCATGCTCTTCATTATTTTATATAGTTTATTGTTTGTTGTCGTTCTAATTTGGAATGTATATCAAGGTGTAAAAGTGTTGAAATGAGTAATGGGAAGAACAAGCAAATCATTAAAAAAACATCAATAAAGTATGATATAGTAGGATTGATTAAATTGTACGGAAGAAAGGACTTGTGAACATGATTGTAAAAAATGATGAAGAATTAGAGGGATTGCGCGTAATAGGAAAAATTGTCGCTGAGATCCGTGAAACGTTGAAAGATGCTACAGTTCCAGGCATTACAACGAAGGAACTTGATGATATGGCAGGACGTTTATTTGCTGAAAAAGGTGCGGTTTCTGCTCCAATCGATCAGTATGATTTCCCTGGCTATACATGCATCAGCGTCAACCATCAGGTAGCACATGGCATTCCAGGAAGCTATGTGATCCAAGACGGTGACCTTGTGAATATAGACGTTTCCGGATCGTTTGGCGGCTTTTTTGCTGATACTGGTATTTCATTCGTGGCGGGTACACCTGACGAGCAAAAGCAGAAACTATGTGATGTGGCAAAGTCAGCTTTGGACCGCGCGTTATTGAAAGTGAAAGCAGGTTCTAGTTTGAATCAAATCGGCAAAGCTGTTGAACGTGAAGCGAAAGATAATGGCTTGCATGTGATCAAAAACTTAACCGGACATGGAATTGGCACGTCTCTTCATGAAGAGCCCCAGCATGTTCTTAATTATTATGATCCTTGGGATAAAACGTTATTGACGGATGGTATGGTTTTGGCAGTGGAGCCATTCGTTTCGCAAAAGGCTGAGCATGTGATTGAGTTGGATGACGGTTGGACGTTTGTTACGCCTGATAAATCACTCGTTGCACAGATCGAGCATACGATTGTCGTGACAAAAGGTCAGCCTATTATTTTGACTCAGCTTGATTGATGATAGAAATGAGCAAGCACGGAGAGACTCCGCGCTTGCTTATTTTTTTGCGGAGAATTATCCGGTGAGTGAGAAACTCGTTAAAAGATAAAAGAAAAACTGAAGAGCAGCCCTCCGTGATGGAGTTCGTCTTCAGTCATTGCGTATCGTCTAGGCGATGATACGTTTTTCGTTATTTCTTTTTCTTTACTTTTGGCTTTGATTTCTTTGGTGCGGCTTTTTTCATTTCGTCCAAAGTCTTAGAATTTCCTTCGATCAGTTTTCCATTGTACCAGACTTTTTGGACAGTTTTGATACCTTTGGATACTTTACGATAGTCGCGTTCTTCTGGGTAAGATAGCAGTGTGAGAACTTCTCCATCCGCTCCAGCGCGGCCTGTTCTGCCTGATCTGTGTAAGTATTGTTCGACTGTGTGTGGTACGTCGACGTGGATGACGTGTGTCAACCCTTCGATATCTAGACCTCTGGCAGCAAGGTCAGTAGCGATAAGGATGCGGATCGTACCTTTTCTGAAGTCTTCCAATGTTTTCTGACGGTCAAGTTTTTTCATGTCAGAATAAAGTACTGCGATAGGTGCATCGTTGTAGAGCAGTTTCAGTTCTTTCATGCGTAACTGGTCTACGTTGTTCATGAATGTCAGTGCACGAACACCTGATAATGCAGAAATCCCTCTGAGGACGTCCGTCTTTTTACGTTCATCCACTTTTACGTATGAATGAACGACTTGACCACTGTTTGGAATTTCATCTGCATTAACTTGCAGACGGATCGGATCCTTCATTAGTTGTTTGGCAACAAGTTCAATTTCATCGGTAATTGTTGCAGATACGACAGCTAATTGACGCTCAGGATTTGCAGCTTCAATTAAGCTTTTCACCAATACTCGATATTCGCGTGAGAGTAGTTGATCCCCTTCGTCGATGACTAAATACTGGATATCATACATTTTGAGCTTACGTTCTTTTACTAACTCATTTAATCTTCCTGGTGTTCCCACTACAATCGTTGGTTTTTTCTTCAGTTTTTCAACTTGACGTTGCATGTTTGCACCGCCAATCAACTGAGTGACTGTTACGGAAGTTCCCTCAACCAAATCACGTATCACATTGACAATCTGCATAGATAGTTCTTGTGATGGTGTAATGATTAATGCTTGTGTTTTCGGTAAATCTCCGTCTACCATTTGAATTACAGGTAATGCATAAGCAAGTGTTTTTCCTGTGCCTGTTGGGGATTCTGCGACTATATCTTTACCCGACAGCATTTCAGGTATCATCTGGGATTGAATGGGCATGGGCTGTTTAAAATTCCACTTTGTGCGCAAAGATTCATTCAGCTCGTCTAAAAAATTCATTCGGTTCACTCTTTTCTGTAGTTGAGGATTTCAACCGGTTATTTTTTTTGAAGCTTCTTTCTCAACTTCTGAATTTTAGGCACTACTTTTACGAACATGTTGTAAATAAAAGGTTTGTATACTTTATCGATTTCTCCGATAAATTCTGTTACACCATCTACTTGGCAGAAGCTATTTTTAAAATTGTACAATCCATCTTGTTCACTGTCGAGCACGAACACTCCACCGAGATCATACTGCTCTGCTCCAATTTCTAATCCCCACTTCATCATTTCATAGTTCATTAGATAACTAGGGTTTAGATTGCGCTTTGTGTTGGAGCTACCAGCGTATAAGTAATACAATTTTCCGTTATAGTTAATCGTTACTGCACCTGCTAAATAGTCGTCTTCATGCTTCGCTATATAGATGCGCAAGTCATCGAATGCTTCTCGCATTTTGACGAAATAATCATATGAACGAATAGAAATTTGATTACGAACAGACATTTCTTCATGGATTTCAAAGAACTTCTTTAAATATTCATCACTGCGTGAATAAGAAATTTCCACACCTTTACGTGCAGAGCTTCGGATTTTACTTCTCGTTCTACTACGGAACTTGAGCATTAAGGAATCTTCATCCTCGTCCGTCAATTTAACAATCATATTGTAACGGGGCTGGATTAAATCTTCTTTACCCGCGCCTTCGTTACGTACTATGTAACCCGCATCACGATATAACTTGTCCAATTCATCCGTATATAACTGTTCAGGATCCATTTTTAATGCAAAGGCTTTATGTTTTTTCACAAGCACTTCTGCCTCTTGAATTAATTCTTCAACCAACTTCTGATCATGTAAATCACAAATAGGTCCGCGTGGTGCGTATAGCAATGAAAAACCGCCTGGTACCTTACGTATCAACAAGGACATAGCGGCAACGATTTCTCCGTCCCGTTCTACATATACTTGCTCATTCCCCCAGTCATCTTTCACATTCGCCCAGTTAGGATCCTGTGTAATCGAACGGAATGGGGAATTCCTCATAAACGTTTCATATCTTTTGACATCTTCTGCATTATTTTTATCCAAAATCGGCACTGCTCAAACACTCCTTACGTTACTATAGCTCCGTACAACTTCCGTTTTTATCCGTTGAAAACTATAAAGAACCGTACAGCCACAGCTCTATTAAGTGTAGCCTACTGTATTTTTCAAGTCAAGAATCGAAGGGTTTTACTATTGTCATTTAACATCACTTTTGGTAATTAAGTAGAAATTCTCTATTAAATGTGACAAGCTATTCCGTTCTTAATCAGAATAGCCTATACTACTAGTAGGGAGAAAGGTTTCATATAGCAAAAATGCAAAAGGGGGCATTACATATTGAAAGGTTCAGTACGCAATAAGTTGATAGCGCTTGCAGCTCTGGTAATTTTAATTCCATTATTAGCTGTTGGTATCGTCAATTACTTTGTAGCCAAACAAGAGCTTGAGAAAGTCGGGGAAATGGGATTACAGAATGGGACATATGCGGTTTTAGACTTAATCGATGAGCTGAATATTCAAGTAGAGAATGGTTCACTCAGCTTAAAAGATGCCCAAGAACGAGCTAAAGATAAGATTATGGGACCAATGGCTGCTGACGGAACTAGACCTTTAGACAATCCAGCGAAGTACGGAGAGAATTTCTACTTTTACGTAGTGGATGAGGAAGGGACATTACTCGTACATCCACAAAAAGAAGGTGAAAGTCTTTATGAAACTAAAACAAAAGACGGTCGCTACTTCATTCGTGAAGTCATTTCTGAAGCGAAAAGCGGAGGCGGATATGTTCAGTACGATTGGCCATTGCCTAGTAATTTGAATGTAGAAGCGCCAAAAATCACTTATGGTCTACAAGATCCAAACTGGGGATGGATTGTAGTGGCCGGAACGTATCTGGTAGACTTTAACGCCGGCGCTAAAAACGTTTTGTGGTATACCTTGATTTCAGTTATTATTTCTGTCGTTGTGGGCGTGGCTTTATTCTCTGTTTTCTCAGGACGTCTGACCTCATATATTAAGAATATCCGTCTCATTACGGCTGAAATTGCGGAAGGTAAACTATCGGGTGAAAACATTCCGATCCGTTCACATGATGAACTGGGCCACTTAGCTGAAAATGTCAATACAATGAAAAATAATCTGAATGAGATGGTGGGTCATACAAGACTCTCTTCAGACCGTATGAGAACATCTTCAGAAACACTAAGCGCAATTACAGAAGAAGCAACAGCATCAGCTGACGAAATACACAGCGCTATTGCTGAAGTATCTTCAGGAGCAGTACTGCAATCAGAGGAAGCAGATGTAGCGATCACAAAAGTGAATCAATTGTCTACACTGATTTCCAATGCATCTGAGCAATATGAGAATGTAGTAACTGAAATGCGCAGTATGAACGAATTGCAAAATTCTGGTATGCATAAAGCGGAGACACTAGAAGAAAATTCACAGAACTTTAACGTCGTGATCAACGATTTGCAAGGGAACTTCTCACAACTCGTATCTAGAATGAACGAAATCCAAGCAATTGTCCAAACGATTTCATCTATCTCTGAGCAAACGAACTTACTTGCACTAAACGCCAGTATTGAAGCCGCTCGTGCAGGTGAACATGGAAAAGGATTCGCTGTAGTAGCAAATGAAGTACGTCAACTATCGGAAGATACAAACGAGGCAACTACAAGAGTTCGTGATCTCCTAGTGCATATTCGAAAAGATACAACATCTGCTGAAAATCAAATGAAACATACATTAGATCTGACAAGTAATCAAGAAAGTACGATTTTGGAAACTAAAAATGCTTTTGAACAATTATCCGACTCTATTCTCAATATCACATCACTGTTGCGTACTATGGAAAATGATATGAATAGCATGGATGAAAATAGACAAGATGTTGTTCAGGCAATAGACCAAATTGCGGCTGTCGCAACTGAATCAGCAGCAGCAACGGAACAAGTGAATGCATCGATTGATGAGCAAAAGGCTGCAATCAATACCATCATGCACGCTTCTCTTGATCTTCATACGGAAGCAGAGAATATGCACGACTTGGTTGACCGATTCAGCTAAGTTTTATTTGAATGCAAAACACCCTTACGCTTACGCGCAAGGGTGTTTTTATTCTTCTACAGCATTTTTATATTTCTTGTAATAGTTGATTTGACGCATCAATAAATAGATTTTCCGTTTCATATGCTTATCTTTATTATAAAATAACGGATTGCCATACTTCCCTGCTTTGATCAAAGAACGAATCTCTTTTTCCATAGGTGGGTTATCAACAAATTTTTTCAATACAGCTTTCGGCACAACTGTAAATAGGAAATGATCATCTAGATAGGTTAATGGTTTTTCTTTTCCGTAAACCAAATCATCGACTAAATACTTCGCCATATTTTCACCACACTGCGTAATGTAATAACTTGAACGCCCTTGACGAATATTCACTTCAAACACTTTGAATTTACCATCGCGTTCATCGTATTTCAAGTCGAAGTTTCCGTAGCCAACATAACCAATTGCTTCAAGGAAATTAGCAAGCTTAGTCATGATCTCTTCATCAAAGCGCGTAATCAATGCTGTATAGTTTCCGATTGCCGTCATCGCACGCTCCTGCAATACGACTTGCGCCAATGTGATTAACTGCGCTTTACCATGCTGATCAGCATAATACACAGCATCCCACATATACGTATCATCACCTGGAATGAAATCCTGAATGATCAGATCTTCCGTGTACCCACTAGCTTTAACCATTTGAATGATGCGGTTAACCTCTTCATATGTATCTACTTTATAAATCTTCTGCAGTCCTTCAAACGGATGACGGTAGTATTGAACACCATCACTCGGTTTAATAATGACCGGAAACAGCACTTCATCAGTAAACGGCTCGTCTGACAGACAAGAATGGAAATACGTAGATGGTGTATCAATTCCATGTTTTGCACATAACTCATAGAAATTTTTCTTGATATACACAGCATTCATGATTTCTTCATCAATGTAATTGAATAAGAAATCTTTTTGCAAAGCTTCTCGTTGTTCAATTATCATTCGCACGTATAAATCATCTGTTCCAACAAGTACTAGCTTTTGATCAGCGGTACGATGCTTTTTAGCGACTTCACGTAAGAACTGAACAAATACTTTCGGATCGTGCAAATCTGGATTCAGTTCTTGGATATCTGTAATTGTACTATAGCTTGTGAATGGCAATGGTTCTCTACCTACAACTATCGGTTTGATGCCGTATTCTTCATGAAATGAAATCGCCATATTATAGGCGTTAATATTCGTTCCGACAATAATCGGAATAAAAGGATGATTACTCATAAATTCCTCCAACAGACATTTTTCCACTTAGTGTAGTCGCACTGAATTCGTAAGTCAAAATGTTCGGCGCCCTCACTATACATAGGTTTTAAAAACTTCGGTGTTTATATAATATAATTCTCTACCATATAAATATTGCATAAATCACTTGGATAATTCCTCTTTTTTAATGAGCTCCAATAACGATTGACAGCCTTCTAGTACTAAGTCATATGTTTCTTGGAAGTCTCCCGTAAAGTACGGGTCTGGAACATCTTTTTGATGACTTGTTAAATCCAAAAAGCGAAGTACACGTTGATGATCATGATCGCCAAACAGGTTATGAATATTACGGATGTTTTCTGCATCCATTCCAATAATGTAGTCAAAGTCCCCTGCATCTTTTACAGTCAACTGACGTCCAACCATTCCATCTGCTGAAACTTTAAATTCTGCCAGCTTAGAAAGCGTTCCCTTATGTGGCGACTTTCCAATATGCCAATCACTTGTACCTGCAGAGTCTACTTCGATAAGATTTTCCAAGCGCTCATCATGAATCATCTTACGAAATACCCCTTCCGCCATGGGTGAGCGACAAATATTACCGAGACAAACGAATAATACACGTATCATACGGCTCTCTCCTTTACCTATCATATTCTTATTACAGTATACATCATTCAATACATTCCTTCATCCAATGGAGAATAATTCATTGATTGCTTTCTCCATCTGATGAAATGCATGTTTTATACAAGAGAATTAAGTCGTGAATCATATTATTTAAAAATATATGCTATAATAGGACTTAAATATCAATCCTCGGGGAATGATATAGGAAAAAGGAGGTCTGCCCTATGCAGATTATATTCGAAGAAACGTGGGAAGCTACTTTATCAGACCAACAAAAACAGGCTTTCATCCACCAATATGAAACTAAAAAATCAGTGCACGGAGAATTCACGGCAACGCCTATACTTTTAAAAAGAAAACGCAATGGTGGATTAGCCGCTACTGTATTTTTACAAAATAATCGTGATGAGTTATTATCAATTCGCGAAGCAACAGTATGTGTAGTGAATGAACAAGGAGAAACAGCTGCAAAAGAGACTTTCTCATTATCTCTCGATATTCCCGCATTTACCGCAACCCCTTGGTCTTTTGTTTTCTTACCAACTTACGTTGATTCCATGGAAGAACCTACTGACGGCTGGAAGGTCATTATAAAATAATAAAAATAGCAGCTGCTCCTATTTGGGAACAGCTGCTATTTTTATGCCAATTCTACATTGTGATGGACTTGTTGTACGTCTTCTAAATCTTCAAGTGCATCGATCATTTTTTCAAACTGCTCTTGAGCTTCTTCATCCAAAGATATTTCATTTTGCGCAATCATAGATAATTCCGCTACGGTAAAGTCTGTAACACCTGCTTCTCTGAAAGCTTCTTGTACCTCATGGAAATGAGAAGGATCTGCATAGACCACTACTTGCCCATCTTCTTCTTCGATATCATTTACATCTATATCCGCTTCCATCAAAAGCTCTAATACTTCCTCTTCTGATTTGCCTTCGATACCGATAATAGCTGCCGGATCGAACATATACGCTACAGAACCGCTGACTCCCATGTTTCCTCCGTTTTTACCGAAAGCCGCTCGCACTTCAGAAACTGTACGGTTGACGTTGTTTGTCAATGCGTCAACGACGACCATTGATCCATTCGGTCCAAATCCTTCATAACGAAGTTCGTCGAAGTTTTCTTCACCGCCACCTTTTGCTTTTTCTATAGCACGGTCAATAATGGCTCTTGGAATGTTGTATGTTTTCGCACGTTCAAGTACGAATTTCAAGGCTTGGTTGGATTCAGGGCTTGGGTCTCCAGATTTTGCTGCTACATATATTTCACGTCCAAATTTTGCATAGATTCTACTTGTGTTTGCGTCTTTTGATGCTTTCTTTTCTTTAATGTTATTCCATTTACGGCCCATTGGGTACACACTCTTTCCTTTAGTTATAATGGTTTCCTACTATTGTTTAGTATACCAATTGCTTTTTGTCATGAAAAGTAAAAAGAATGAAAGGTTAGAAGTTGTTACGAATTGGGGTTTTGGGTCGTTGCTCGAGTTAGGCTTTGTCGTTGAAAGTAGTGAGGGTCATGCTTTGGACTCGCGCAGGCACGTGGGGATTGCCTACAGCCATGAGCCAGCTGGCGGTGGGGCTGCTGCTGTCTCATGACCACGGCCTACCCCGCAGTTGTGCCTGCGCT
>NZ_PDYP01000022.1:0-34930 GCF_002743115.1 Sporosarcina sp. P17b
TAAGGGGAAAGGATAAGGTGAAAAATGAATTAGCCTTCGGTTTATTGGCAGTGAACTTGAGAAAGTACACTGCCAGGGAGGTAAACGTATAGAAGTCGTACAAGGATTTCTATACAAAAAGGGTTCGATCATCAAAAAACGATGATCGAACCCTTTTTTGGCTCACTTCTGGCTAGTTATGTCCCAGCCTCTTGTTATATCTTTTAAATTGCTTCTCTCTCAGCGCTTGGAGAAAACACTTTCAGCACATTATTTTAAGTATGTGCAGGTTGCGTAATAGGCAATGAATAATGAAGAGTATTCACAGCAATACCTTCAAACAACTCCGGAAATGACTCGACAAATCTAAATCCCTGTTTAGCATAGAAATCTTGAAGCGCCATATCATTCTGATCCACATACACATCTATATTTACAGCTTCCTGCAACGTACCTAGCGCCTCTTTTAACAACGCTTCCTCATGCCCGCTATTCAAATACTCTGGAAGCATATGAAGCGCTGTCAGTTCACTTTCACCGTCTACATCAATCGGAGTATAACTTAAATATCCAATCGACTTGCCCTGATCATCTATCGCAAGCAATACCATCGTTTTTTCTAATTGCTTCTTCAGCATTAAGTCGGAATAGGTTCGTTCAATAAACACCTCGATCACTTCTTCAGGTATATGTTCTTGAAATGTATGTTGCCAAGACGTAAGTGCAATCTGTTGAACATCTTGAATATCTTCTACTGTCATTTTACGAATCATAGTGATCTCACCTCTAGTTCTCTTTCTACATAGTATAACAAATTACGCTTTACAAAACTACTATGCCGTAAGAGTGAGGACTACTCTGTTGACGACTTAAAAAACGGCCCAATATACTTCGATTATTGAATTGACATAGAAAAGACATATATAACTTAGATCTACGATAACTAAATAACTAACCATATTGAAGACGTTTGAAAGTACGTTCATGGGGTATATTAAGCAGTAAGTAGAAAATTACTAATAGTATAACGACGGAGGATGGTAAATATGGCTAAAAAATCAAATGGATTATTATTCGCAACACTTGCAGCTGGTGCGTACGCATATTTCAGTAAAAAAGAAAATCGTGATAAGGCAATGGAAACAGTAGGTATGCTAAAAGAAAAAGTAGATACTTTCGTTAATAACAATAAGCTGGTTGATCAAGCGACTGAAAAAATGGGTTATTCAGACCCAACGGATTTAGGCGACAACAACATGGTCTCCGAGGGAGCACAGACAAGTGTTCATTATTACAACCAAGAAGTACAAGATCCAGATAAAAAGGCATCAAAAAAAGATGGTCTTTATAAGAAAAATGAAGATGCTCAAGATAATAAGCCCCTATACAATAAAGATGAAACAACTAAAGAAGCAGAAAAAGACAATAAAACCAATTAAGTTAAATAAGAATAAAATACCAAAAGCGTCCCTTATTAAGGGGCGCTTTAATACATATATAGCGTTAAATGCAGATGAGGTAGATAATCTTGGAGAATAAGGTAAAATGATATACATATAGTAATGTGCCCAGCATAGTTAGATGTATACAGAGAGAATGAGTGGGGTGAGACTCATGACTGGCCAAAAGACAGAAGGTTCTAATCTGGAATTGATTAATGCAATTGAAGAAGAGAGGAGCACAAAAAAGGCAAAGTCGATTTTTAATCTGGAAAAAGAACTCCTCACACAAATCTTCAACTTAGAGAAAGACAATGCACGTTCTACTCTTAAGGAAATTCAAGATGATTTATACAAGAATACGCCTGGATTTACATTTATAGTCGTGAAATACTATTTTATCATCATCTCTTCCCTTGTCACTAGACGGTTACAAACTGAGTGTATTTTAACTGATGAAAATGCTTTTACATTCAGCATAGCTTGTATCGAAATGATTGAAAACAATTTGCATGAAGACAATATGAAGGAAATCGGTGATGAACTAATCGAGTTTTACTGTTACATCTTGAAAGAAAGAGTAAAACCCTCTCTTTCACATGAAACAGTTAATGAAGTGATTCAATATATTAATAAAAATGTTGAAAAGCAATTGATTGTTGAAGACATTGCCAAGCGTTTTAATGTGAGTACTAGTCACCTTTCCCGCATATTCCGAGAATATACTTCAGTTACGCTCGTTGAATACATTACAATTCGTAAAATAGAAGAAGTACAGTATTATTTGCGGTTTTCTGATCAAAAAATAGCGGAAATAGCGGAAAGATTTCATTTTTGTAACCAAAGTTATTTTACACGTGTCTTTAAAAAGTATACGGGGTTAACTCCTAGACGCTTTCGTAAGGATCTGGACGGAAATTACTTTCGTTTTACTATAAATAAAGGTGATTCACTGTAAATTTATCGCTGTTTGCTGTATACTTTTCATTAGTTTGAGATAGCGTAGGTGAAATCATTGAAGAAAAGAATAGGGCTTGTAAGTTTATTGGCAATTACTGCTGTGTTTTTGAGCGGTTGTTCTGGTGTGGAAAACAAAACAGGTATTTTTTACAGTACGTTTGTTAGGCCGATGGATTGGTTACTTCATTATCTAGGTGAAGCTTTCAATGGTAATTATGGTTTTGCAATTATACTGATTACTGTAGCAATTCGTCTAGTTTTGATGCCATTGATGTTAAAGAACTATAAAGCTCAACAAGAGATGAAAGTAAAGATGGATGGATTAAAGCCAGAAATGGATGACATCCAAAAACGAATGAAAATATCTAAAGAATCCAACGACAAAGAAGAGCAAATGAAGCTCCAGCAGGAAATGATGGGACTGTATTCCAAGCATGGCGTCAATCCATTAAATATGGGTTGTTTACCACTTGTGATTCAAATGCCAATCATTATGGGCTTGTATTTCGCCATTCTTTACGCACCACCTGAAGTGAAAAACCATGAATTCTTGTGGTTCAAACTAGGCGAACCGGATATCATCATGATGTTAGTAGCCGGTGCTGTATACTTTGTGCAGGCGCGCGTATCATTATGGACAATGCCTGAGCAACAACAGAAACAAATGAAGTTATTCATTTACATGTCTCCAATTATGATTATGTTCATCTCGTATACTGTGATGGCTGCATTGCCACTTTATTGGGCAGTCGGGGGATTACTGTTAATTTTCCAGACGTATCTTGGACGTAAATTTTATTTTAAAGAAGTAAAGCCAGCAGTCATTGAAGAAAAGTAAGATACAGAAGAGCTGGTGTATACCAGCTTTTTTTGTTTCTAACAATAGAGAGGAAGAGTCACATGAAATTGAAATGGATCATGGGCTTGGCCATTACAGCCTCTGCTGCCGCAGCACTGTACTTTATCATCAAGCTGAATTTGGAGTTTGCCATTTTGTTCATGTTGATAATGTTTACTTTCACAAATACCGCACGAACCTTTATGTATAGAAATCAAGGTCTGCTGCGCGAAGCGAAATGGATGCTTTGGATGGCGTTGTTTTTCGGGATAGCATCACTTGCTACACTGGCGTATATTTTGTTAGTTTGAAAAAAGGAAAGGTCGCATATAATTGCGGTCTTTCCTTTTAGTCATTTTTATGAGAAATGCGCTGTCTCGTCCATAAAATTAAAATTAAAGCAGCAATAGAACAAGCCGCCATACTAAGAAATGCAAAGCGTGGTGACTGATCGTATAGATAACCTGCGGGGAATGTCAGAATCGCTATGCTTAGACTCATTGCGACTGCAGCATAGATGCCTTGGGCAGAAGCGATTAGATAATTCGGTACGTTTTTTGAGATATATTGAACGAATGCAAAATGTGCCATGCCGAATGATACGGAGTGGAGCACCTGCGTTGCGATAAATACGCTTGCTACAGGAAATAAGAAGATGGAAATCCAACGAATTGTAGAACCTGTCGCGGCCATTAAAAAAATAGTGGATGTCTTGACTCCGACCAGAAGACGGTCGGCCTGTGTGAAAAATATAATTTCAAACAATACAGCAATATTGAGTATAACTCCGATATAAAACCCGTTGATACCCATGTCATCTAAAAAGATAAAACCATAGTTGTAATAGGAAGCATGCGCGCCTTGTAGTAAAATCGCAATACATAGCACGATAACAAAAGGTCTATCAGCAAACAGAGCGCGTAATTGTCCTTTTTGTGCAGTCGATTTTGCAACAGGCGATTGTTGGACCACTTCCGGAGCCTGTTGATAGAAAAATAGCAATGCCATACCGAGTCCGATGATCATCATATATAAAATGGCTTGCTCGTTCCAGATAGCTGTTACAGAACCGATTAATAGTAGTGCGACAGTGTAGCCGATCGAACCGAATGAACGGCTCTTCCCATAATGAATGCGTTCATGTTGCATCAATAAGGAAGCACCACTTTCCACGCCTGGAAGGATAATAGGGTATACAGCACTGAACAAAACCGTCAAACCAAATACCACCGAAAATGGACTTTCCGGAAGATAAGCTAGCGCGACAATGAACGATAATAGCGTAGTCCAGCGTATAACGCGCAAAAGTGACAAGTTTCGCATGGCGTATGGAAATAGAAAAAACGTTGAAAAGGATCTAGCAATCATACCGGCCCCCATAACAATGCTAGCCTGCGTCACCGTTAAGCCTTTTGCTGAAGTCAACCAACCTGTCCAATAAGGTAAGAAGATGCCCCACGTAAAGAAAAACACAAAAAAGCTCATAGAGAGCCAACGTTGATTATTCAAATGCAATACCTCACAATAATAGCTGAATCTTAAGTTAGGTAAATATTATCATAGACAGACGAAAAAGAAAAATAATGATACACTAGAATACATAGTTTGAAACAAAGCTTACGCTATATTAAAAAGAGAGTAGATATTTAATAAGCGTTTCAGAAAGAAAGCAGGTATTGTATGAGAAACAATAGAGACGATAAAAAGCGTAAGAGGAAAAATAAATGGATAGATGGAGGTATCATTTTGATCTTCATTATCCTTGCGGGTAGTGTGATATGGATTGGGACGAATGAATGGAGTGTGGAGAAGGCGCTAGATAGTATTCAAAGTGAAACAGAATCATCTACCGACTTTCAAGAAATAGAAGAGTCAGTGGATTCTAGCCTAACGGATACAACAGAACGTCATGACGAAGAAAAAGCTCCTTTACCGAGTGAAGAACGACTTCGTGACGTAGATAAGCCATTGATCAATGAAACTCAAGAAGAAACGTCCGTGGAAAAAGCGGTACCTCAAAAACCAGTGAAACCTTCTAACCCGACTAGCTATATCAAAGGACAGAAATTACCTAAAGAACCGATGCTTATACATGGCGTTTTACTTGCTAATAAACAATATCCTCTACCGGAAGATTACGCACCTGGAGAAAGCGAAGAAGCGAGAGAGGCATTCAATGAATTAGCGGCCTCAGCTTTAACATCTGGTATTAATTTGCAAGCGTTCAGTACCTATCGTTCGTATGACTATCAAGTGACTTTATATAACCGATATGTAGAAAGAGACGGACAGGAAGCAGCCGACCGGTATAGTGCGCGTCCAGGCTATTCAGAGCATCAGACAGGGCTTGCGTTTGATATCGGGGAAGTGAATCATGAAAAACATTGGGCGTCGAATTCGTTTGGAGATACAGAAGCGGCTAAGTGGCTCGCTGCTAACGCTCATCAATATGGATTTATCCTTCGTTATCCTGAAGGAAAAGAAGAAATGACTGGCTACATGCATGAATCCTGGCATTATCGTTATGTTGGAAAAGACATGGCGGAACAAATATTCAAACGTAACATTACATTGGAAGAATATTTAGAAGTACGATAAAAACAGCCGACAGAAGATATATTCTCTGTCGGCTGTTTTTATAAGATTGGAGAAAGTAAGCGAGAAATCGATTCTTTAACTTTGATCAATCGCTCACGCTCCAAATACGCATCTAGTGTTAACTCGGTTGAATTCTGAATATCCTCCTCGAAAATCTCCGCCAACTCATGAGATTTTTCCCGGTCATAAATAAAAGCATTCACTTCGAAGTTCAAGCGGAAACTGCGAACATCAATATTCGCTGTTCCGACAGACGATACTTGATCGTCTACTACAATTTGCTTGGCGTGGATAAAGCCATTTTCATAAATGTATACTCTCGCTCCAGCTTTTAGTAACAGTCCGATATTCGAATAGGTCGCCCAGTAGACAAACATGTGATCCGGCTTATTAGGGATCATGATCCGAACGTCCACACCTGATAAACATGCAATGCGAAGAGCGTCCAACATACTTGTGTCAGGAATAAAATAAGGCGTCTGAATGTAGATATAGTCTTTCGCCAAGAATATCATCTTCAAATAGCCATCTTTAATATCTTCCCACTCGGAATCGGGTCCACTAGATACAATCTGCATTCCTACAGTTCCTTTACGGGGAATGGCAGGGAAGAATCGTTCATCATACTGAATATTTGTTCTCGGTGATGCCTGGTTCCAATCGAGTATAAAGCGCGTCTGTAAGGGATGAACTGCACTTCCTTCAATACGAAGATGTGTATCGCGCCAATAACCGAACTTTTTGCTGAGTCCTAAATATTCATCGCCGACGTTAAAACCACCGATGTATCCGATTCTTCCGTCAATAATAACGATTTTTCGGTGATTCCGGTAGTTTAAACGTGGATTGATCAGTGGTAGCAAGGCAGGGAAAAATGCAGCAACTTCACCACCACTAGTAATTAATTCCCGAAAGTGCCTCACATGCAAACCACGTGAGCCAATATCGTCAAACAACATCCGTACTTTCACGCCAGATTTCGCTTTACGGATTAGAAGCTCTTCAATTCGTTTCCCTATTCCGTCGAGACGGAAAATATAATACTGAATATGGATATGATCACGAGCGTGTTCCAAGTCCTCGAGTAGTGCTTCAAACTTCTCTTGACCGTCTGTGAATATCTGCACATCATTATCCTGTGTTAGTACGGAATGATTATTGCGTAAATGCAAATAGATCATATCGCCATATTCTTCTGTATCGGTCTTTAGAAACTCGAATGTTTCATTTTCTATTGCCTCAAGTTGATAATTAATCAGCTTTTCAATACCGATTTTATTCCTGCCTTCCCAGCGGAATAAGTGCTTCTGTCGCAATTGTCGACCGAGTAATAAATAAATAACAAAGCCTAAAATTGGAATAAAGAATAGCACGAGAAGCCATGCCCAAGTACTGGTAGGATCTCGACGCTCTAAAAATATCAAAGCGACCGCTAGAAATATATTAATAACCAACGTACTTGTGATAATCAAACTAATCACTTGCGTCATAAGCTTCCTCCCACGGGATATATACTATTCCTTTAGTATAACGGAGTTGTGAAAAAATAACCTGTTTACATAGCAAGATAAAATTCCATCCGTATGGTATCAAGCAGCAGGTTCTGCAGTGCTTCGTAAAGACCGTGTTGATTTACGGAAAATAAATACTAAGATTATAGAGAGTAAGGCGATAATTGCAGAAATAAAGTACATATTACCTGCTTGCAAGGTGAATACCCATGTAAATAACAACGGACCAATAATTCGCCCCATATTATCCATAGAGTAGGAGAGACCCGCGGCAGTTCCATACATACCGCCCGATTCTTTAGTTGTGAGTGACACGAGTACTGTTCTGACAAGCGCGTTACCGGCAGTGAATACACTCATTGCAAAACCTGCCCATAGTAAACTCGTGGAAAATGGAATGAGTATTAGGCCGATTGCTGTAACGACTTGCGCGACAATAATCCACGAAGTTTCTGTACCATTCTTCACCCGTCGTACCACACCACCTTGAATGGCGGCATCCACAAGACCACTTGCCATAAATAAATAGCCAAGTTGCAATGGTGTAATTTGAATTTTATCGATTTGAAACAGCTGGAATGTCGCTTCGACGCCAGCAAGTAAAAACGTGATGATGAATGATGTGATGAATAGATAGCGAATACGATACGTCCATAAGGTAGAAGCACCTTTTGGGATAATAGCTCGTTTATTCCCTTCACTATGACGGTCAGGCTCTTTGAGGATAATCATAGCGTACACGGTTAATAGCAGAGTCAATGAACCGGAAGCGAAGAATGGTAGTTGTAAATGGACGTCACCAAGAATACCCCCAATTGCTGGTCCGAAAATGAATCCGAGACCGATTGACATGCCGAGTAGACCCATGTACTTATTCCGATTCTCTTCTGTCGTGATATCAGCAACAAACCCAGTCACTGCGGTATATAACGCACCTGAGAAGATACCTCCTACTACGCGCGAAACATAGAGCAGAACTATATGGTGCATAAACGCTGCGAATAAGAAGAAGCTTACGCTAAAACCGAGCAAGCCGATCATTATCAGTTTTTTTCTACCTGTACGATCAGACAGCGCGCCCCATAATGGCGCGGTGAAGAATGAGGACAAGGCATAGATCGTCAGCAGACCACCGACATGCACTTCTGAAAAGCCTTCAGCTAGGATGACTTCGGGTAAAATAGGGATGATGATGCCGAATCCGAGGTAAACGAAGAACTGGACGGACATCAATAATAAGATCGTTTTCTTCATATGTAACCTGCTTTCTGTCTGAATAGTTTCTTTCTTATCGTACGATGAAAAGGGGGAGCGTTCAAGTAGGAGTGAGGGAATTGGTATACGTGAGGGGACGGAAGCAGATTGTAGATGGTTTTTGAAATATTTAAAGTCAAATTCAAATTCAAATTCAAAGTCAAAGTCAAAGTCAAAGTCTTAGGAGTAGTGAGTGAGTTTGTGAGTGGTTCGGGATGGAAGCTCCAGTTGGGGGACGCTTTCCCATGGGCCCGCGGTGAGCCAACTGTTCGCTGCGCTCTCTTAGTTGTCTCACCTGATCGGGCTGATCCTGCGGGGAAGAGCCGTAACGAAGAACGGCTTTTGCGAGTAAAAGCGCAGCGTTAGGAGCACATCTTTGCACTTCGCCCCCAACTTCCGCTTCCATCCTACTTTTATAGTGCAGGTACTTAGATCACTCACTGTAGGTAGTGTGTGAATTATTGTTTTGTTTTAACTTCTTTAGATTCAAGTTCTACAGTTCAAAATCGATTACAATACTTATTTTAATGAGCAACAAAAGGTATCATCTATTTACATTACAAATCCCCACCCCAACACTCCTGCCAGCCTATCTGTTTAGCTTATTTAACCTTCACTTCAAAAACAAAAAAGACTACCCCAGAAAGTCGTATGTTCCGACTTCTGGGGTAGCCTAATAATTTTAATGCAACTTCACACGCTGTAGACGTAAGGCGTTCAACACGACTGACACCGAACTGAATGCCATCGCAGCGCCTGCTAGCCATGGTGCTAGCAGACCGGCTGCGGCAATTGGAATGCCGATCGAGTTATACGCAAGTGCCCAGAACAAGTTCTGCTTAATGTTCCGGACCGTCAACCCACTCATCTTCACTGTATCCACAACGCGCAATAAATCACCATGCATCAACGTCACGTCAGCCGCTTCCATCGCGACCGCTGTTCCAGTACCCATCGCCATACCGATATCGGCAACTGCGAGGGCAGGTGCATCGTTAATACCGTCACCGACCATCGCGACACGCTTTCCTTCAGCCTGTAACGAACGAATGACTTCTGCTTTACGGTCCGGCAATACGCCTGCAATTACATGATCGATTCCAGCCGTATTCGCAATAGCCTGTGCCGTCATTTGCTGATCGCCAGTTAACATGATGATATCGAGACCCATAGCCCGTAGCTCAGCAATGGCCTGACTAGATGTTTCCTTTATCGTATCAGCAACGGCAATGACCGCTTCATGTACACCGTCTAACGCCATGAACATAACCGTCTTTCCGTCGCCTTCCATTTGTTCTACGGAAGCAATTGTCGGATCAAATACCACATCATAGCGAGAGAGTAGATTCTTTGTACCGAGTAAAACAGTCTGTCCATCAATCACTGTGCGAATTCCGTAACCTGGAATCGCTTCGAATGAATCAACCGTTGGCAATGTAGAAACTTGCTCCAATCCATAAGATGTAATAGCTTTTGCAACAGGGTGCTCAGAGTCACTTTCGGAAGCCGCAGCAAGTGATAGCAATGACAGTCGCTGATTTTCGTCGCGAATATGGAAATCTGTCAGTTCTGGAAGACCTTTTGTGATCGTTCCTGTTTTATCGAATACAATCGTATCAATAGAACGGGTCTGCTCCATTGCTTCAGCCGTTTTAAATAACACGCCTTCTTCTGCAGCACGTCCTGAACCTGCCATTATAGAAGTTGGAGTAGCGAGACCTAGTGCACACGGACATGCAATGACCAGTACGGCAATCATGCTTGTTAGAGAAGCTTCGAAATCGCCAGGTGCGACTGCGAAATACCAGATGAGAAACGTAATGATCGCAATTCCGACAACAATAGGTACAAACACGCCAGAAATTCGGTCAGCCAGCCGTTGGATGGGTGCTTTTGATCCTTGTGCTTCTTCTACGACCCGAATGATCGTTGATAGCATCGTGTCTTTACCTACGTTCGATGCTTCTACGCGTAATGAACCGTTAGCATTCACTGTAGCGGCGAATACTTCATCACCGTTTTGTTTGTCAACAGGTAAGCTTTCGCCTGTTAGCATCGACTCATCCACTGCGGAAGCTCCTGACAAGATAATTCCGTCCACTGGAATAGAAGCTCCAGGACGAATAACTAGAATATCTCCGTGAGCTACTTCGTGAATAGGTATTTCTATGACTTCACCATCGCGTTCTAAAATAGCCACTTGTGGTTGCAACTTCATCAGATTTTTTATTGCATCTGATGAACGACCTTTAGCGCGTGCTTCGAATACTTTACCTAATAAAATCAATGTGATTAACACGGCACTTGTTTCGAAATACAACCCATGTTCTAGTGCAAAACCGGTCAATACAAGATAGACCGAATAGAAATAGGCGGCAGACGTACCGAGTACAACCAGTACGTCCATATTGGCACTGCCATTACGTAGCGCAGCATACGCGCCTTTATAGAACGTAGCCCCAATCCAAAACTGTACGGGTGTAGCTAATGCCCATTGGAAATAAGGGTTCATAAATATTTCCGGCACATACATCCAAGAAGTGAAGGAAAAGTGTGCGAACATCGTCCACAAAAGCGGCAAGGACAGGATAGCGGAAATAATCAGCTTGCGCGTCTTTTCATCTATCTCTTTCTGCCGATGATCAGTTTGTTCAGCGGATTCCTCTGAACGAGGTGCCGCTTCATAACCGATCTTTTTTATCTTTTGTAAAATATCCGTCAAATCTAAAGCGGCAGGGTCATAGCTTACATGAGCTGTTTCAAGTGCTAAGTTGACGGAAGCGGATTGAATGCCAGACGTACGTGACAATACTTTTTCAATCCGTGCGGAACAAGCCGCGCATGTCATGCCACTAATATTAAGATTTACCTCTTCCATCAGCACATCATAACCTAGCTTGCGAATTCGTTCTTCTACGTCAGTTAATCCGATTTGTTCGGAATCAAATGTAACAGCTGCTTTTTCTGTCGCAAAATTCACGTTAGCAGTAGATACGCCTTCTAATCGTTGTAGACCTTTTTCAATGCGATTAGCACAAGCTGCACACGTCATACCAGTAATAGCGAATTCTGATTTTTGTTCACTCATGATGCAGGACACCTCTTTCGTTACGCTTCGACGTCATATCCTTGATCTTCAATTGCTTCTGTCATCTGAGCTACGTTTAACGCTGATTCATCGTACTGAACTACTACGTTATTGGCTTTTAAATCAACCAAAGCACGTTCTACTCCTGCTAATTCTGTTAAAGCACCTTCAACTGCTTGTACACAATGGTTGCATGTCATTCCTGATACTTTCAATGTTGTTTCTGTCATGTATGATTCCTCCTATTTTCTAATTAATTTAGCTATGGTTTTGACCAGTTCATCTAATACTTCTTCGTCCCCTTCAGCTAATCTGGTTTTGACACAGCCTTTTAAGTGTCCGTCCAATAAAACATTGGCGACACTATTCAAAGCAGATTGTGTAGCGGACAGCTGGGTAATAATATCATCACAATAGACATCGCGCTCTACCATTCCCTTAATGCCACGGATCTGGCCTTCGATACGGTTTAAACGATGCGTCAAGTTCGTCTTAATTTCTTCTGAATGATGACTCTTGCGGCAGGAAACTTCTACTTCTTCTAGCAAAGGGTCTTCGGGTAATAATGTCACTGGTTGTCCACCACCTTTCATATATTTTCATCCTAACATACGTATGGGGGGTATGTGAAATCATCTGTTTTTTGAAAAAAGGTTTAAAACTTGCAAAAAAAGTGAAAATGTAACATAAATGAAAGATTTAAAATGCAAGTAAAGTGGTATGATATAAGTAATCAATAATTTTTTAAAAAATCGAGAACTTCATAAGTGATAAAACGTCTATATAATTAACCCAGAAGGTTGAGGTGGAAGAAGTGGCTAAAGAGATGGATTTCAAGAAGATTATTTCCAATTTGGCAAAGCTTGGTGTTTCCGCAAAACTCACAAAATCTAGAAGCGATATGTTGCAAGCGTTGACGCCTGCAGTACAAGTACCGCCTGTTCAAACCAACTAAACATCAGATCATACGAAAAGCTCACCCTCGAATATTCGAGGGTGAGCTTTTCGCGTTAGGTGAAGTGTTAAATTTTCTTCACAAACTCCGATTTTAGTTGCATAGCGCCAAATCCATCAATTTTACAATCGATATTGTGGTCGCCCTCTACTAAACGGATACTTTTTACTTTCGTTCCCATTTTCAGTGGATTGGAACTTCCTTTTACTTTTAAATCTTTGATGACTGTTACAGAATCTCCATCCTGCAACACATTGCCATTAGCATCCTTGATCTCTGGCGTTTCTAATGAGTCGGATTCTTCCACTGACCCTGGAGTCCACTCGTATGCACATTCCGGACAAACAAGAAGGTTTCCATCTTCGTACGTATATTCCGATTGGCATTTTGGACAATTTGGTAAAGTTGACATAAAAAAACCCCCATTCCTATACAGTCTACACAATTTGTGACTGCTCGAAAAGGGGGCGTGGCATTCATTCATTACAAATCATCGTCATCCGCATCGAATAAATAGGTCCGCTGATGGAACTTCATACTAAAGATTAAACCGATGGCCAGCATATTGCTGAATAAGGAACTTCCTCCGTAACTGATGAACGGCAATGGGATTCCTGTAATCGGCAATAGTTGAATATTCATGCCGATGTTTTCGAACACATGGAACGCAATCATCGCAATGATACCCGTACATACATATACGCTAAACGGATCATGTAGTGAAAGGGCTACTTTTGTTAAATGATAAATTAAAATGAAATACAAGGTGATGACTAAACATGCACCGATAAAACCGTATTCTTCACCTATTACACTGAAGATGAAGTCGGTATGATTCTCGGGGATGTAAACGACGCGCTCTAGAAACCCTTTTCCTGTCAGTTCTCCTGAGCCTATTGCTGTCATTGCTGTAATCAGGTTATACCCTTCGTCGGTCGGGTAAGAGTACGGGTCAAGCCATGAATACACTCGCTTAAACTGATAAGGTGAGAAGCCGAATTTATCGAGTAAGTCTTGTGCGAATAATGACATCCATAATATTCCGCCCGCGGCTGCAGCGCCCAACGAAAAGATAGGCACGAGCAGTTTCCATGAAATACCCGAAACGATGACGATAGCTGCCGTAATCGATATAAATACCAGTGAAGTTCCGAGGTCGGGTTGCTTCATGATAAGGAATAGCGGAACGACTAGCATTAGCGCAATTTTACCAAGCAACAGTAAATCGGTTGTATAGGTCCTGTTTAAAGAACGTTCGTTATGCGTGCTGACCATCTTGGCAAGTCCAATAATAAAGAACGTTTTAATGAACTCAGCAGGCTGAATGGTTCCGATGACAGGTAAATGCAACCATCGCTTTGCACTGTAGCGCATTTCTGCAATTTGACCTGGTCCACCGGGCGCCAACATAAGAAAAACCAATAGAAAAATACCGAAACCATAGAAATACCAAGCGAACTTTTTATACTGTTCTGGTTCAAAGTACATCACCATTGCGACGATGAAGGAACCGAGTATATACCACCTCACTTGTTTTAAAACGAAGTTCTGTGTATATTGCTCAGAGGTTTGAGCAGATCCAATGACGAAAAAACTGATGATCGCGAAAAGTAAAATGATAAAGGCAAGTGTCCAGTCAAATCGTTCACCTAGCCTGTTTGATTGCTTCAATTATGAACTCACCTTTTCTTAAGCTAGTATTCTCTTACTATAATCACCTATTATATCGCAAAACTTTTTAAGAAGTACACCCATTACTAGACGAGTTGTGAAATGATTGGTTTCTATTAGAAGTAAAAAGAAGTAAAAAGAAGTAAAAAGAATGAAGAACGTTGGCTTTTCATTCATGAATTGGCTCCGTTCATGGTAAACTGTATGAATGAAAACTACGGAATGCGAGGAGATTACATGAAAAGACGATTAGGTTTAGTATATGGCGGGAAATCCGCAGAGCATGAAGTGTCACTATCCACAGCGCGCGCGGTTACACAAGCGCTTGATTTAGATAAGTATGAAGTGTTACCCATCTATATTACGATGCAAGGTGAGTGGCTGAAGGGTGAACCGTTGACTGGACCTGTGTCGGAGATCGAGACATTACGTCTAAAAAGTGAACAACCGAAGTCGGATGACATCAGTAGCTTTTTACAAGGAGATATGCCCGACGTTATTTTGCCACTTCTTCACGGAACAAATGGGGAAGACGGAACCGTACAAGGATTATTTGAAGTTTTAAACATCCCATATGCGGGTAATGGGGTGCTTGCTTCTTCAGCAGGCATGGATAAAGTTGTAATGAAACAATTATTTGCTCAAGCCGGATTAGCGCAAGTTGCATATGTCCACTTTATACGTAGTGCGTGGAAAGAACACGCTGAGCAATTATTAGATCAGGCGGAACAAGAACTATCGTATCCGATGTTCGTCAAACCGGCTAACCTTGGATCGAGTGTCGGAATCAGTAAAGCAGACGATCGTGAATCGCTTAAAACAGCAATTGAGTTAGCGTTGAAGTTCGATCGCAAAATTATCGTTGAGCAAGGCATCGTGGCACGTGAAATCGAAATGGCAGTCCTTGGAAACGATCAACCTAAAGTGTCGATTGCAGGAGAAATTCGTCCAGTTGCTGACTTTTACGATTATGAAGCCAAATACAAAGATCAAAGCACAGAGTTATCGATTCCCGCTGAAGTGCCAGATACTGTCGCAGAGCATATGAACGATATGGCGATCCGTGCATTTAAAGTTCTCGACTGTTCAGGGCTCGTACGCGCAGACTTTTTCGTCACAGCAGACGATGAAGTATTGATCAATGAAGTGAATACATTACCAGGCTTCACGCCAACTAGTATGTTCCCATTGCTGTGGCAAAAATCCGGATTGACCTATCCTGAATTAATCGATCAGCTAATTGAACTGGCAGTAGAACGTCATATAGAAAAGCAACAACTACAATATACAATGGACTGAGTGGAGGAAGTATCGTGAAACGAAATCTATCAACGATCCAGCAATGGCTTCAAGCAGAAGGACAGCATATCGCAGCGCAACAAGTGACAGGCGTCTGCATCGATTCACGGAATGTGCAAGCAGGGGATTTGTTCATCCCTTTTAGAGGGGAACAAGTAAATGGCCATCAATACGTCAAAGGGGCGATTGAGAAAGGTGCAATCGCAGCACTATGGCTGAAAGATGAACCGAATCCGCCCGCAGATATACCACTGTTGTTCGTCGAGGATTCAGAGCTCGCATTACAGCAAATGGCCCGTAGCTACCGAAGTGAATTGACGTGTACTGTCATCGGAGTAACCGGATCGAATGGTAAAACGTCGACAAAAGATCTGATTGCCGGAGTATTATCACCTTATCGCAAAGTGAAAAAGACGGAAGGCAACTTCAATAATGAGCTTGGCTTGCCGTTAACATTATTATCTATTGAAGACGACACAGAAGTTGCCATTCTTGAAATGGGGATGAGTGGCTTTGGAGAAATCTCTTTCTTGTCAACACTTGCTAAACCGCAGTTTGCTGTCATAACAAATATTGGTGAGGCGCATATGCAAGATCTTGGTTCTCGTGAAGGGATTGCCAAAGCAAAGTTTGAAATTACCGACGGTTTGACGAGTGGCGGCATGCTATTGTACGACGGTGACGAACCATTGCTGCAAGAGCTAGTACGCCAGCAACCGGATTTCTATAGTGTGTCATTCGGCTATGAACAAGCAGATTTGACTGCGCAACATATTTTATCTACCGATAAAGGCAGTTCATTCACTGTGACGGGTAAACTTGAAGGTCAGTTTACGATTCCTGTTTACGGGTCCCATCAAGTGAAAAACGCACTGGCCGCGGTAATGATCGCAAAAGAGTTGGGGCTAAGCGAAAAACAAATCGAAGAGTCACTAAGTGGAACGTTGTTAACGGATATGCGCATGCAACCAATGGTGGGAAAAAACGGATCATTACTTATTAATGATGCTTATAACGCAGCGCCAACTTCTATGCGTGCGGCATTCCGTTTTATAGATGAAACGTCCGTCAAAGAAGACAAATGGCTCGTCCTTGGCGATATGTTGGAGCTTGGCACCGATGAACGGCACTATCATGAAGGACTGGCGGAGGATTTAAAGAAAATGAACGTGAAGGGAATTGCGCTCTTTGGATCACGCATGAAGTGGTTGGCTGATCAATTGACGGATTATCCGGGAGAAGTCATGTGGACAGCGAATGATACGGACTTGCTGGCGGAGGCATTGCGCCCGAAACTAACAGAGCAGACAGTAATACTGTTTAAAGGATCTAGAGGAATGAAGTTAGAACGAATCATCGCGATGCTTACAGAGGAACAGTTGTGACGACAGGTGTTCTCATCGTTCACGGATTCACGGGCGGTCCTTTTGAAGTCGCTCCGTTCAAGAGGTTTCTACAGAATCATACCGATTGGAAAGTAGTAGTGCCAGTTTTACCTGGGCATGAAATGGACCGGGGTATCCAGAAAGGCTCAGCCAAGTCATGGATGATGGTCGCGGAATTAGAATTAAGAAGACTACAAAAAGAAGTGGATAACGTCATAGTCGTCGGCTTCTCTATGGGTGGTTTAATCGCCATGTATTTGGCTCTGCGTTATCCTATAAAAAAACTTGTGCTATTAAGTGCTGCGGCAAAATATATTAGTCCACGTATTTTATTGGAGGACGCTAGAATCATGATGAGTTCCTTAAGACATAGGGATTTTCCTCCTGATTCGTTCTATCATCTGTATAACTATAAGCTGACAAATACTCCAGTGCGTGTGGCGTTAGAGTTTTTGCGCGTAGTACGCGTAGTGCGACCGTATCATCATCAAGTCAAAACGCCTGTTTGTATCGTGCAGGGGAAGCAAGATGGTATCGTCCCCGCAGTCACAGCAGATTTACTGTACGAACAGCTTGGATCAAAAGAAAAGCATCTAATTTATTCTGAACATGGCAAACACCATATTTGTTATAGCGAAGATCGCCATGTATGGTTTCCAAAAGTACTGAAGTTCATGGGCAAAGACTGATTAATGGAACTTAAGCGGATTCGTTGCAGTCTTGTGTAAGCCATGGTAGAATGATGAAAGGAATTGGATACATTTACACGGCACTCTTCCGTTATACTACACGGAGAGTACTTTTTTTTGAATAAAACGGTGATTAGTAGGCAGACTAGCAATGATTTGCTGTTTTCACCGCTCGGCAAGGACCGAGCTTTCCTTGTATGTCACGGGTTTTACATTGTGCTGTATAAAAATCTGGACGCAATTACGATAGGTGTAATTGATATGACCCCTCTGCACCCACAAGAATCCTTCTAGAAGATTCTTTTTATAAACCAGAGATGGATATATCGGAAACGCTCCCAACTTTCAAAGTACATGGCTCGAATTTGCCGCGCTTTCATTTGCAGATGTAACCAATTGTCAAATGGAGAAATAAAGGAGATTGAATATTTTGACGAAGTTTTCAGAATTGAACATTAGTGAAACAACACAAAACGCTTTGCTACGCATGGGGTTTGAAGAGGCAACACCAATCCAAGAGGGAACAATCACTTTTGGTATGGAAGGCCGCGACGTAATCGGGCAAGCACAAACAGGTACTGGTAAAACGGCAGCATTCGGTATTCCAATCATTGAGAAATTGGATCCTAAAAGCACTGCAGTTCAGGCTTTGGTCATCGCACCAACACGTGAATTGGCAATCCAAGTATCCGAAGAAATTTACAAAGTAGGCTACGGCAGCCGTGCGAAAGTACTTTCCGTTTATGGCGGACAGGAAATCGGGCGTCAAATCCGTGCACTTCGTAATAATCCAAATATCGTAGTCGGTACACCGGGACGTATTTTGGATCATATTAACCGTAAAACATTGAAGCTTGATCATGTTCAAACACTTGTTTTGGATGAAGCAGATGAAATGTTGAACATGGGATTCATCGAAGATATCAATACAATTCTTGCAAGCGTACCGGCTGAGCGTCAGACGTTGCTATTCTCAGCAACTATGCCAGCTCCGATCCGTAAAATTGCAGAAACTTTCATGAAAAACCCAGAAATGGTTAAAATTAAATCAAAAGAAATGACTGTTGAGAATATTGAACAGTTCTTCGTAAAGTCTCATGAACGTGAGAAATTTGATGTGTTATCAAGATTGTTGAACGTTCAACAACCTGAATTGGCTATCGTATTCGGACGCACAAAGCGCCGGGTAGATGAGTTGGCTCATGCACTAAGTATTCGCGGCTATATTGCCGAAGGAATCCACGGTGACTTGACACAAGCGAAACGTATGTCAGTTTTGCGTCAGTTCAAAGACAATAAAATCGATGTACTTGTAGCGACAGACGTAGCTGCACGTGGATTAGACATCTCAGGTGTAACACACGTGTACAACTTTGATATTCCACAAGACCCAGAAAGCTATGTTCACCGTATCGGTCGTACTGGCCGTGCTGGTAAAAGTGGAGTGGCTGTTACATTCGTAACACCACGTGAAATGGGCTACCTTCGCATCGTTGAGGAAACGACTAAGAAGCGTATGACTCCTTTACGTCCACCAACTTCTGATGAGGCTTTGCTTGAACAGAAGAAAAATGCTGTGGAAGCATTGGAAGAAACAATCAATCAGCACAATTCAGAAGATTATGCTGGATTAGCAGCACAGTTGCTTGAGAAATATGATGCAAAAGAAATTTTGTCAGCTGCTCTTAAGTCATTGACTAAAGACGTTGATGAGACGCCTGTTAGTATTTCTGAAGAGCGTCCATTACCTTCACGTGGTTCTTCACGTTCAGGTGGCGGTTATAAAGGCGGCAATCGTAGCGGCGGCGGACGTTCACAAGGCGGACGTGGCAGAAGCGGTGGTTCAGCTGGCGGATCTAATAGACGTAGCAGTGGGCCTCGTGATGGCGCAAGAAGAGATGGCGCATCAAGACGCAGCAGCAGTAATCGTTCAGAAAGATAAGAATAGACAAAATCCGGGCCTGCATTATAGCAGCCCGGATTTTTTTGTCGTGAATATGATATGATCGATTAAATGAAACATTTTTCATGTTGTTACGTATGTATGTGTAGGTATTCGAAAAGAGGTGGATCTAGTGAGGCAACAACCTTCAAATCAAATCTCCAGAAAAGGGTTAACGGTATGGAGATTATATGGAACGATTCAAAGTGTTATTATACTGGTAATCGCAGTCGGCGTTGGTTTTTTATCGTATTTTTTTGATTGGCCCGTTTGGATTATGATTGTCGTTTCTGTAGTCGTACTATTATATGCATTTTTATCAATTTATTTATTTCCGAAAATACGTTGGCAACGCTGGCGTTACGAAGTGCGTGAAGCGGAGATAGAGCTACAACACGGTTTATTCATCGTCAATCGCACGCTTATACCGATGGTGCGTGTTCAGCACGTGGATACAGCAGAAGGGCCAATTCTACGCAAATATGGTCTAGCGTCCATCACGATTTCTACTGCGGCAACAAATCATTCCATTCCTGCATTGGTAACGGAAGAGGCGGATGAACTGCGCAATCGGATATCGACGTTTGCAAGGGTGGCGAAAGACGATGTCTGAACAACGCTATAAACTTCATTGGATCACAGCTGTCGTCGAGACTGCGAAAACACTGAAAGATTTAATTGGTCCATTCATTATTTTAGTCTTTGTGAATGGCTTCAAAGGAGAAAGTACAGCGCCTTGGTATATCCAATATTGGACGTTACTCCTATTCGGTGTATTAATCGTATTTACGCTCGTATCAGGTATTGTGAAATGGCGTCGCTTCGACTATTGGTTCGAGGACCAAGAACTGCGCATCGTATCGGGTTTGTTTGTCAGGAAAAAGCGTTATATCCCTTTTGACCGCATTCAAAGCTTAGATTACACAGAAGGTATTTTTCACCGTCCATTTCAATTAGTAAAGGTTAAAATCGAAACGGCGGGGTCTTCTTCCGGTAAAGATGCTGAAGCGGAATTGACTGCGATCACGAAAGAGGCAGCCGAACAGATTGAACGTGAAATTCAACAAGCGAAAAAAGTGAAGATAATCGGACCTATGCCTGACTTGTCTGATCAAGAGGAATGGCAGTTGTTTCGAGAAACTGAAGAAGAAATTCAAACTGTGCATCAACCAGCACCCGTGATTTTCTCTATGACGACAGGCGACTTGCTCATGCTTGCGACAACGTCAGGGGGCATTGGGGTTATTTTATCCGGTGCTCTCGTGTTTTTATCACAAATCGAAGAACTTATACCGTACGACTGGTTGTTTGGAGAGTTAGAATCGTTCATCCGTATTGGCGTCTTCGTCATCACGATTTTAATAGTACTCGGTTTTCTGATCGTTTGGCTACTATCCGTTGCGATGACATTCCTTGCGAATTATGATTTCAAAGTCATGCTTGAGAAAGATGATCTAATCATAACGAGGGGGTTGCTTGAGAAGAAACGAGTAACTGTTCCGTTGAAACGTGTACAAAATATTACTATAGCTGAAAATCCTTTACGCCAACTATTCGGCTATGGGGCGGTCATTATCAACAGTGCGGGAGGAGTAGGGGAAGGTTCACGAATCAATCTTTTTCCTTTAGCAAAACGAAACCGCATTATAGAACCGTTGCAGGAGCTGTTTCCAAATATAGACTTTAGTGAGCCAAAAGAGAAAATCGGAAGCAGGGGTAAGCGTTTTTATTACCGTTTTAAGTTACTCGTGACATTGATTCCAATAGCGATTGTCTCGTATAACTTTTTCCCGTATGGCTTGCTGACATTGTTGCTCTTACCGCTAGTTGGATTGCTTGGCATTTGGCAATACAATACAGCTGCATACACGATCTTGCCAAAGCAATTGACGATGCGTTTCCGCGCAATCAGTCGGCAGACGGTGTTCACTGAGAAGAATCGTATTCAGTCGATGGAAGTAGATCAGAACTATTTCCACCGGAGAAAAAGAGTCGCAACCATCACTGCCAATGTCAAATCTGGCATGACACTCGACGCTCCAGCGATTCGCCACATGCCACAGGAAGATGCGGAAAAGTTCCTGTCTTGGTATGAATATCATCCAGAAATTCCAGAAACACAAACAGAGCCAGACAACTAAACCTGTCTGGCTTTTGTGGCTTAATGAAATTAGAAAGGCTGGCATTGGTGTTAGATAGGGGATTTTCATTGCGGACCCTCCATAACGCGTCCGTCTAGAACGCAAATCCCCACCCCAACACATGTGTAAAATTCTCTGTTTCAATGCAAAAAGCCAGACAAGGACTATCCCTTATCTGACTTTGCATCACACTATTTTTTTCTCCAACTGACGATGTTCTTCGGATTGAAAAAGCTCAGTCCAATCAGGAAGCCAGTGATCAGCCCAGCAATATGCGCTGTCACGTTAATGTTCGTCCCGACAAATGTCATCACAATACTAATGACGATAATCGGTAAAATAACCTGTCTCAACTGCGGGAATGCATGCTTCGTGTAATACACAAGCGCACCAAACGCACCGAACACACCGAAAATCGCTCCACTTGCACCGACATGGGTATAAGCAGCAGGCTGCACGAAGTATGTTGCGATATCTCCGAACAAGCCGGCTAACATATACACCGTAATAAAACGTGCTTTCCCTGCAATCTTTTCAAGCTCTGGCCCGAAAACGAAAAGCGAGAACATGTTAAATAACAGGTGCATGAAACCGCCGTGCAAAAACATCGGTGTTATTAGGCGCCAATACTCTCCATTCGCAATGAGGAAGTTATCCCCCAAGCCGAGTAAAAAGAGTTGATCTCCAATGCCGGGAATCAGTGTATAGATAAATATCCCGATATTCAAGGCTAACAAAAATGTCACGACGGGATAGGCGCGAACATATTGTGAAAAGTTTTCTGTTCGTATAAACATGGTTTCACCTCAATCTTCTTTACTGATTATACATAGTATTTAACTTGAAGGGAAAGGAGTTGTTCATTTTGATTCAAGGAATTGGATTAGATATCGTGGAATTGGATCGCGTAGCTCGTTTGGATGGTCGCAATAGTAAGTTTCGAGAGCGCATACTATCTGAAAGGGAATTACACGTGTATGAAACTTTAAGTGGTCACCGAAAAATAGAATACTTAGCAGGTCGTTTTGCTGCGAAAGAAGCGTTTTCCAAAGCTCGCGGCACTGGAATCGGAACAGATTGCAATTTTCTCGATATTGAAGTCATTTCGGAAGCAAGCGGACGTCCTGTATTGTACTTCCGTAAACAGCTAGCTCAAGGGTTCGTCAGCATTACACATACTCAAACAGTAGCTGCGGCGCAAGTGGTTTTGATAGAATCCTGAAGACAGTCAAATAGAAATTAAAACAAGCTCGCATATTCGATTCATCCCTCTCATAAGATAAGCTACCCGAATTGATTGGAGAAAGGATGAAAAGAATGCGGAAAAAGATTATGTTATTAACAGTCGTCGCAGTTATGTTGGTACTAGGAGGATGCGGTAAGCCTTCCAAAGAAGATGTCATGAAGAAGCTCAGCAATAAGTGGAATGAAACAAAAGGGTATGAATTAAATGCCTCGATGGAAATCAAAACAGGTTCAGAACCTCGGGTGTACAATGTAGAAGTATGGCATACCAAGCCGGAGTTTTACAAAGTAAATGTGACGCAATCGGGTAATGGCGAGTCACAAATGATTGTTCGTAACGAAGAAGGTGTATTCGTCATTACACCATCACTAGGCAAAACGTATAAGTTTCAAAGTGATTGGCCTGCCCAGAACAGTCAAGGATATTTAATCGGAACCCTTGCTGAAGATATTAAGGCAGACAAAGCAGCGGTCATGGAAGAAAAGGAAAAAGAGTATATCTTTGAAACGGCTACACGCAATAATCATAAGTCACTTTTACCAACTCAGAAGATTCATATTGATAAAAAGACATTGTTGCCAAGCAAGGTGACGATTCACGATGAAAATGGTGAAGAAAAGATCTCCATTAAGTTCGATAAAATTGCATTGGGTGTAGAGCATAAAGTTGCTGAATATAAGGTGAAAATGGATAAACCGAAAGCGGACGGTGACAAAGCGGATACTGATGAAGAAGCAACAGAAGGTGATGGGGAAGACCAAGCTAAGGCAAATCAACAAACCTACTATCCAGTTGCAAATCTACAAGGTACAACACTGTCAGAAGAGAAGAGTGTAGAGATTGAGAATGGGCAGCGTGTGATCATGACATTCAGTGGGGATAAGGAGTATGTCGTTATTCAGGAACCAGCTGAAAAGCCATTAAATGAAATGCCTGTATCCATAGAAGGTGATCCTGTTGATCTAGGATTTGCAGTGGCGGCATTGACAGAACAATCGATTCACTGGGAAGCAAATGGTATGGCGTTCTTTGTGGCATCGGATATGTTAAGCAAGGAAGAATTGATTACTGTAGCAAACTCGATGACAGCAACAGAATCGAAATAATCAACAACTGAAATCAATTGACTTGGCTATGCCTTTGGATAGATAATTATTTTATGCGACAGTCTATCCTATAACGAGGTGGAAAGTAATGTTCAACGAAACGGAATATCGGCCAACACGTGCGATTATTAATACAGCGGCTATTAAGCATAATGCAAAACACCTCATTTCTTATTTACCTAAAGAAACTAAGCTGATCGCGGTCGTTAAATCAGATGGTTACGGGCATGGAGTAGCGGAGGCTGCTTCCGCTGCATTGCAGGCGGGAGCAGAAATGTTCGCTGTTGCCACGCCAGATGAAGCGATGACGCTCAGAAAAACACAACCGACTGCCGATATACTTGTGCTAGGGGTTTCGCCAGTTTCATTTGCAGCGATAGCAGCGCAACAACGTATTATTTTAACGGTCACAAGTGCGAATTGGGTAAAACAAGTAAACGCTCAGCAACCGTTTGATAATAAATGTAGAATTCATGTAAAAATCGACAGTGGAATGGGTAGAATTGGAGTACGAACTGAAGAAGAACTTGCTCAATTAGTGAAATGCATTCAACAGTCTAGTCTAACTATAGATGGCGTTTTTACTCATTTTGCACGTGCTGATGAAGATGATCGGGAGCCAACGCGGCGACAGTTTGAACGATTTATGCACCTTGTGAATCGCTTGCCTGAAAAGCCGCGTCTCGTTCACGCGTCAAATAGTGCAGGGGCATTACTGTTTCCTAATTATGCACTAGATGCTGTTCGTTTTGGCATAGGTTTATACGGCATCCCGCCTTCCGATACGGTAGCAAAGCAACTACCATTTAAACTCGAGCGGGCATTGACGATTGAAACTGAAGTAGCATATGTGAAAAGAATGACGGCTGGTGAAAAAATTAGCTACGGTGGGTCGTATGAAGCTGCTGAAGGAGAATGGATTGCTACATTACCAATAGGCTACGCAGATGGATTGAAGCGTTCGTTAAATGGTCAGGAAGTACTGATTGACGGTAAAAGGGTACCTATTGTCGGAACCATTTGTATGGACCAATGCATGATCCGATTACCTTGTGAATATCCTGAAGGTGAAAAAGTGGTATTGATAGGCAAACAAGGCAACGAAGAAATAGTTATAGAAGAATGGTCTGAACGCTTACACACAATACCCTATGAAATAGCTGTAACGTTTTCCACACGAATACCTAGAGTCTATACGTAATAAAGGTCGAAACTATCTGGCTTAATATATGACGCAATGTCCATACAATTCGACATTCTACTGACCAAACTAGTATTTCTTGTCAGAACACTCAAATCCTTGTCTTTTCATATTCCAATATAAATGGTAAGATAGAAATGATATAGAAATAAAGGGATGGGTTTGTCGGAGGTGCTCGATTTGCGTACGGATAAAAACGATAAAAGAATACTTAGTATAGCCTCGACCAGATTGCAACAGCAAAATGAAGACGCAATCTTTCAATGGGAGCAAGTGCAAGAAGATTTCGTTTATATGACAGATGTGAAACATATCGAAAATGGTGAAGCTTCCTTATTGCGTGAAGCCATGATTAGAGGTTATGTGGAAATGTCGCAGATCAACCTCAACATAGCGGCAGAATGTTTATATGCGGAATTTGAGGCTCAGCATACCGTGGAACGTTGCGTCAGCGGAGGATGAAAAGTTGGCAATTAAACGCGGAGACGTCTTTTTTGCAGATTTGTCACCTGTAGTCGGTTCTGAACAAGGTGGAACTAGACCGGTACTGATCATCCAAAATGATATCGGTAATCGATTCAGTCCCACCGTTATTGTAGCAGCCATTACTGCACAAATACAAAAAGCAAAATTGCCGACACATGTCGAAATTACGGCGGCACGGCATGGATTCGAGCGGGATTCAGTCATCCTGCTCGAGCAAGTCCGCACAATCGACAAGTCAAGGCTCACAGACAAAATAACTCACTTAGACGATGCGTTAATGAAACAAGTCGACGAAGCATTGCAAGTAAGCTTCGGGCTTATTAAATTTTAGCATACATATTCTAATAACTTTTATTGCAGAGGGTGCTAGTAACCAATGGCTGCTTAAAAACACTATAGCCAACCGGTTATAGTGTTTTTACTTTTTTGATTTTAAAAAAAATGAGTAAAAACATGTAGTTTGTAGAGAAATTCGATACAATAGAGATAATTGAAGATGTAGGGAGGAACAAATAACGATGAATGAAGTCATGAGAAAAGGAATAGCCGAGAATATAGATACAATTACAATGCGCTGGGTAGAAGAAATGAAAGAAAATGCTGATGAGCGTTTTTTGGACTTAATGCCAGCTGCGGTGGTGGCAACGACGAGTAGGGAATTCACTGAACTTATGACTTCCAATCTAGCTACCCGCGAAAAAGTGGACAAGGCACGATTGGACGAGTTCACGGAAAAGATCATTCATTTTGGTTGGTCTATTAAATTTATCAACCGTGCTATTGATACGTTTTCTTCAGTAGTCTATAACTTATTTTTTGAAACGGGGATTTTGAAAGATACCAACCTACGCGAAGGTGTAAATATCTTCTCTAACTGGATTAATCCATTAAGGGAAAGCATCATCGATGAATACTCTACAAAGTGGGAGCGCACAGATATTTTGCAGAAGATTGCATTGCAAGAGCTTTCGGCTTCGTTGATTCCTGTATTTGACAAGATCTCTGTCATGCCGTTAGTGGGTACGATTGATACGGAACGTGCGAAACTGATCATGGAGAACCTACTAGAAGGCGTTGTCAAGCAACGTGCTGAAGTTGTATTGCTAGATATCACGGGTGTTCCGGTAGTAGATACGATGGTTGCACACCATATTATTCAAGCGGCTGATGCCGTTCGTTTAGTCGGTGCGAAATGTATGCTAGTCGGAATCCGTCCGGAGATTGCGCAGACTATTGTCACGCTAGGCATTAATCTGACAGATTTCTCGACAACGAGTACGTTACGCAGAGGCATGCAAAAAGCGCTTGAAATGACAGGGCGGACAATTGTGGAGGAGGAAAAGTAGTATGAAGATGCGAATCCCGATTCTAAAGCTAAAAGACACATTGATTGTATCTATCCAAGTGGAGCTTGATGATCAGACAGCTTTACAATTCCAGGAAGATTTACTGAATCAATTGCATAAAACATCTGCACGCGGCGTTGTGATCGATTTGACACCAATCGACTTCATTGATTCATTCATCGCAAAAGTTCTTGGGGATGTTATTCATATGACGAGTCTTATGGGTGCAAAAGTTGTCATCACAGGCATTCAGCCTTCTGTAGCCATTACACTAATTGAATTAGGTATACGTTTAGAGAATGTAACCACAGCATTAGATCTAGAGAATGGGCTAGAGAAATTAACTAGAGAATTGGAGGCCTGACCATGGAACACAGGTCTTCTATAGAGATCAATACAGAATGGGATATAGTTGCTGCTAGACAATTGGGCCGTAATGAGGCGAAGAGCACTGGCTTTGGGACAGTTGACCAAGCTAGAATTACGACGGCTATTAGTGAATTGGCAAGGAATATATATCTTTATGCAGGAAAAGGCAGAATTGAAATAGAGTCTGTTCAAGTAGGTCCACGTGTAGGCTTAATTATTACAGCTTCCGATGATGGACCGGGAATTTCTGATTTGCAAAAAGTTATGACAGATGGGTATACGACTTCAGGAGGACTGGGTGCAGGTATGCCAGGGGTCAAACGGTTAATGGATGATTTTAGTGTGGAAACAGAAGTGGGCATAGGAACCACTATTACAGCGACGAAATGGTTGCACTAGGAGTTGAAGGGTATTGCCACAGGAGGCGGGTAAGCAGTATAAACAAATGCTGGAGAATTATCTGCACTCCAAAGGAGAAGAAGATCTCTATTTGGGACAGCAATTCAGCCGCAGCTTCATAGAAAAGGATATCGCGCCAGAAGATGTTATCAGTATTCATAAGACGTCAATTGAACAACTGATTAAGGATCTGCCATCTGACGTGAGTGTTTCGTTCGACTTTTTAATTGAAATGATGATTCATTATGGACTAGCACTAAAAGAACATCAGAGTTTGATTCGCAAACAGGAAATCATTCAAACAGAGATGGATATTGCGGTTCGTGTACAAAATACGTTGTTGCAGACAACGACCCCCCAAGTCGAGGGTCTAGATATAGGCTGGACGTCAAAGCCGTCTAAGCAAATGAATGGGGACTATGTCTACTTCCTGAATGATAATACACATGAGGTATGTCTAGCGGTAGCAGATATTATCGGAAAGGGTATGTCCGCTGCTATGCATATGTCCATGGTCAAGTTTGGGATGGACAGTTTGCGATATGAACAGAGAAGTCCTTCCGAAGTGCTAAGCTTCATCAATAAAATGGTGGAGCGAAGTATTGCCGATACGATGTTTATTTCTATGTTCTATGGAAAATATGACACGGAAAGCTCTGTGTTCCGCCATTCATCTGCTGGTCATGAACCTGCGTTATTTTATCGCGCATCCGAGAATAACTTCAGTTTGCTTGAGAGCAAAGGGTTATTGCTAGGAGTACAAGAAGATGCAAAGTACGAAGAACGTACAGTACGTCTTGAAAATGGTGACTTCGTCGCAATCATGACAGATGGCGTAACAGAAACGAGAACGGAAAAAGGATTTATAGAAATGGATGTCATCCAGGATTTGCTATGTGACGTACGCGCGGAAAGTGCTCAAACCATGGTAGATCATTTATTTAGTGAGCTCTCTAAAATGCAGAATTATGAATTGCATGATGACTTTACTCTAGTTATTTTGAAAAAAACAAAATAAAGGTTTAGAAAATAAGGGAATGGGTATAAAACAAGGAGTGTATAGCGAGTTAGGTTACGCTTTACATTCTAAGAAAATAGAGAAATCGATCGGGGTGGCGAAATGAATTTACAAGTTGAGCAAGTGGATAAAGATCTTGTGCATAATTTTAAGGTTATCGGTGAAATCGATATATATACAGCACCAAAGCTAAAAGAGCATTTGACTAATTTAGACTTGGCTGAAGGAATTGAAGTTGAATTGGATTTGTCTGAAGTCAACTATATGGATAGTACTGGTCTAGGTGTATTTGTTGGATTTTATAAGGAAGTAAAAGCGCACAATGGAAAATTGGTTATCAAAGGATTAAACCAACGCCTTTATCGATTGTTTGAAATTACTGGCCTTAGTGAGATTATGGAGATAGAACAGTCTAAAGGTGGCGAAGATAATGCAAGCGTTTGATTACATCGAAATAAAAGTTCCGGCAAAACCTCAATACGTTGGTGTAGCTCGATTAGCCATATCGGGGCTTGCAAGCCGCATTGGATTTACATACGATGAAATTGAAGATTTGAAAATTGCTGCAAGTGAAGCAGTAACAAATGCTGTCCAGCACGCGTACAATGACGAAAAAACAGGTGAAGTAATTTTAGGCTGCGCCCTTTATAAAGATCGCCTAGAAATTGTCGTCACGGATCATGGTCAAAGTTTCGATTTTGAAGAAACGAAGAAAAAGGTCGGTCCCTATCAAGATTGGAATGAAGAATCACCTCTTAGAGAAGGTGGCTTAGGACTATATTTGATGGAGACTTTAATGGACGAAGTCAAAGTTGACCACGGGGAGGGTGTCATTGTTTTCATGACCAAATATTTGGGCAGAGAGCGGGGAGAAGACCATGTCAAATCAACAGTCTTCTCGTGATAACGAAACAAAGGAACAGGTCATTCAATGGATACATGACTATCAGGAGAATAATGACGACCATGCACAAACACAACTAGTCCTGCATTATGAGCGACTGGTGCACTCTATTGCGCGCAAATATTCACGCGGGCAATCACACCATGAGGATATTGTACAAGCAGGAATGCTTGGACTTTTAGGCGCAATTAGAAGATACGATCCTGAGCAAGGACGTAACTTCGAAGCGTTTGCTGTGCCGACAATCATCGGGGAAATCAAACGATTTCTTCGTGATAAGACATGGGCTGTTCACGTGCCGCGCCGAATTAAGGAATTGGGTCCGAAAATCAAAGCAGCCGTGGAAATATTAACGACTGAATTTCAACGTTCACCAATGGTTTATGAAATAGCAGAATATCTAGGTACCGACGAAGAATTAGTTCTTGAAGCGATGGAAATGGGCAGAAGTTATCAAGCTCTGTCAATTGACCATACTTTGGATGCGGATTCAGAGGGCGGGACGATCACACTGCTTGATATTATTGGTGAGACGGATGACGGTTTTGAAAAAACAGATCAACGCATGCTTGTATTAAACGCCCTAAACGTTCTAAGTGAACGGGAACGTCAGATTATCCAGTATACATATATCGATCAGATGAGCCAGAAAGAAGCTGGTGAATTACTGGATATTTCCCAAATGCACGTTTCCCGTCTTCAACGTAAAGCGATTAAAAAGCTACAAGAAGTAATCTTAACGAGTGGTGGTGCAAATTAGTGGAAACTTTTGAGAATGACTATGTAGAGGCATATATATATCAACAGTCCAAAAAGGGTAATAAAGATTCTGGGGATGCATACTACATTCATTCAGAAGAAGATTATTTCATTTGTGCTATTGCAGACGGTTTGGGTAGTGGAACAGAAGCGAAAGAATCAGCTGAAATAATTCCACAAGTCTTAAAACTCTATCATCATGAATCACCTGACGATTTGTTGCACCGCTGCAATAAAAAGATGTTGCATAAACGAGGTGCTGCAGTTGGGATTGTAAAAGTGTATTTCGAACAACAAACCCTGGAATATAGTTGTGTTGGTAACATCCGTATCTATATCCTGCAATCAAGTGGTCAGATGATTTATCCTTTGCCAGTCATGGGATATCTATCGGGCAGACCACAATCACCGCGTACGCAAAGATATCCTTATAATAAGAATGATCGATTCTTCCTTCATTCTGATGGCGTAAACTTACGCAGTCCTAAAAAATATCTACAAGAAAACTCTACTCCGTACCAATTGTACAAAAAAGTTGAAGGTACAATTGAAGATAACGATGATGCCACATTCATCTCAGCTAGCCTGCTTCATTAAATTGAAGCGGCTTTTTTGTGTCAAAAAATAAAAGGTTGCAGAAGGAAACTGTTTTCGAAACATGCTATTATATGGAAAGAAGAAGGGGTGGTTAAATTGTCAAGAGATCTTATGGAAGCAACTGCAAGCAGAGCAGGAATTGGTAAACGCCAAACTGCAAGCGTTATCGCATTGTTGGAAGAAGGCAACACAGTACCTTTTATTGCGCGTTATAGAAAAGAAGCAACGGGTTCACTCGATGAAGTGCAGATCAAAGATATTGAAGATGCTTATCATTATATAAAATCGCTTGAACAGCGAAAAGAAGAAGTTCTTCGTTTAATAGAAGAACAAGGTAAACTGGACGATACGTTAAAAGCTGAGATAGAGCGTGCGAGTGTATTGCAACGAATCGAAGACTTATATCGCCCTTATAAACAAAAAAGACGTACGAAGGCAATGATTGCGATTGAAAACGGTCTAGAGCCACTGGCTGACCAACTCATGCAACAGTCGTCTGCGAACATTGAGACTGTTGCGCAAACTTATATTAATCCTGAAAAAGAAATCCATTCAATAGAAGATGCTCTAGAAGGAGCAAAGTTTATCGTTGCAGAAAGAGTATCGGAAGACGCAACGATGCGTGAGAAAATACGTAAAATCACATGGGCATCTGGGAAGTTAACTGCAATCTTGAAAAAGGATGCGGAAGATGAAAGAAAAGTCTTCGAAAACTACTATGAATATGAAGAACCTCTTAACAAGATCGTACCTCATCGCGTTCTAGCTATTAACCGCGGGGAGAAAGAAGATGTATTGCGTGTAGGCGTAAGTTTCCCTACAGATCGCATTATCGGTGATTTAGAACGTACGTATCTTAAAAGACACCCTTCTACTTCAGCAACTTATATAAAAGAAGCGCTTGAAGATTCATTTAAACGTCTAATCGCTCCTTCAATAGAAAGAGAAGTTCGTACAGCCCTGACTGAAAAGGCTGAAACACAAGCTATTCATGTATTTTCCGAGAATCTGCGTAGTCTATTACTGCAACCGCCGCTAAAGGGTAGAACAGTACTCGGTGTAGATCCAGCGTTCAGAACAGGTTGTAAACTAGCCGTGGTAGATGAAACAGGGAAACTCCAAGATATCTCTGTTATTTATCCGCATCCGCCGAAACCTCAGAAAGATGCATCCAAGAAAGTAATTCTGGATTTGCTTAAAAAGTATCCGATTTCCATCATCGCGATCGGTAATGGTACCGCGTCACGGGAAACGGAAAAGTTCATCGTGGATTTAATTAAGGAAGTGAAAGAGCCGGTTTCGTATGTAATCGTTAATGAAGCGGGGGCAAGTGTGTATTCAGCTTCTGCAAAAGCGCGGGAAGAGTTCCCAGACTTACAAGTGGAACAGAGAAGTGCGGTATCCATTGCGCGCCGACTACAAGATCCGTTATCAGAACTTGTGAAAATAGATCCAGAATCTATTGGCGTTGGGCAATACCAACACGATGTAGCAAAAAAGAATCTAACGGACTCACTTTCATTTGTTGTAGAAACAGCGGTTAACCGAGTTGGGGTTAATGTCAACACTGCTTCATCGTCGTTGTTGCAATATGTTTCAGGCCTATCTAAAACAGTGGCGGAGAATATAGTCAAAGCGAGAGAAGAAGTAGGGAAGTTTACAAAACGCACAGAATTGAAGAAGGTCCCAAGACTAGGAGCGAAAACTTATGAACAGGCAATTGGCTTCTTGCGTATACCGGAATCAAAAGAACGTTTTGACTCGACAGGGATTCACCCCGAGAGCTATAAAGTTGCAGAAGCGGTATTGAAAGAGCTGAAACTTACTAAGTCTCAGTTAGGTACTGAAGAAGCGACAACTGCACTTGGACAAGTGGATATTGCACAACTTGCTGTACAGTTGGATGTAGGGGAAATCACGCTTCAAGATATTATTCAAACATTGCAGCGTCCAAATCGCGATCCACGTGATGATTATCCTCAGCCTTTACTGAAAGCAGATGTCCTCGATATCAAAGACGTGCATGAAGGTATGGAACTACAAGGAACTGTCCGTAACGTAGTGGACTTTGGTGCATTTGTAGATATTGGCGTTTCAGAAGATGGATTAGTACACATATCTAAAATGAAAAATGGCTTTGTAAAGCATCCTTTAGACGTAGTAGCATCCGGAGATATTGTTACAGTATGGATAGACTCTGTAGATCGTAAAAAAGGACGTATCGCGTTATCTATGCTTCCTCTTAAGAAATAAAGGAGAGAATCAGCATGTCAGAAGAATATTTACAGCAGCTGGTTGAGCAAATCTCATTGGAAATCTTTCATAAACCGTTTGTCCATCAAGCAATTTTTAATAGCAGACTGCGGACAACGGGTGGTCGCTATAAGTTAAGCAATCATTTTATAGAGATTAATCCGTTAGTTATTGAACTTCATGATGAGGAAGAATTAATCGGGATCATTAAACATGAACTTTGCCATTATCACCTTCATATAGAAGGTAAGGGATATAAACATGGGGATCCAGACTTTAAAGAGCTACTTAGAGAGACAAATTCACCTCGACATTGTAAGCCGCTTGCGGAACGCAGAGCGAAAAGTACGATTATCCATTTATATCGTTGTACGGCTTGCGGATTGGATTATCCAAGGCGCAGAAGAATGGATTGCACGAAATATCGCTGTGGGAAATGTGCAGGGAAGATAGAAAAGGTTAAATGAAACGCAAAAGGTATGCAATCGTTGCGATTGCATACCTTTTGTATTTATTGAGATATGGTAGCGGTGAACGGCTTTTTAATAATAAAGTAGATATGGTAAAAGACTGTTATATCAACGTTTAATAGACTATAGAAAAGTTATTTAAAAAAGATTGATGAAAAAGGTTGACGGATAAGAGAACCCTGTCTATAATAGTAAAAGTCGACTAAGACAAGCGCAACAAACGATTCGCTTGATGAAGCGTCAATGTAATTACGGCCCCTTGGTCAAGCGGTTAAGACACCGCCCTTTCACGGCGGTATCACGGGTTCGAATCCCGTAGGGGTCACTTTTAGAAAATGAACAAATCCCTGGAGACTTGATAACAGGTTATCATTGATGGGGTATAGCCAAGCGGTAAGGCAACGGACTTTGACTCCGTCACTCGTTGGTTCGAATCCAGCTACCCCAGCCATTTTTATTACGTAGTGTACGCGATAAAGAGATCAAAGGTATGTAGGACAGTTTGTTCCTTTCATTATAATACGAGCCGTTAGCTCAGTTGGTAGAGCATCTGACTTTTAATCAGAGGGTCACAGGTTCGAATCCTGTACGGCTCACCATTCATTTTAAAAAAGTTTTGATAAAGTTCTTGACTTATTAAACTGAAGGTGTATACTAGTAATTGTCGCTGAAACAAAGCGGTAGTGGCGGAATGGCAGACGCGCTAGGTTGAGGGCCTAGTGGGGGTTAACCCCGTGGAGGTTCAAATCCTCTTTACCGCACCAAACGTTCTCACTATAACAATTTAAAATACAACTTACACGCGGGTATAGTTTAGTGGTAAAACCTCAGCCTTCCAAGCTGATGATGGGAGTTCGATTCTCCCTACCCGCTCCATTATTTTTTAAAAGCAAATGAACCTTGAAAACTGAACAGCAAAACGTTAACGAAATACAGTTTGTGCCTGGCTTGCCAGTGACACAAACAAAATGAGTATCTTAATTGATGCCAGCAAATGAAACTCGAGCTAATCGAATTTCTCTTATGG